>CAZUSV010000135.1:0-17997 GCA_964622645.1 uncultured Anaerolineales bacterium | reverse complement strand
CAACAACTTGCATTTGGCTGGTGCCTTCATAGATATTGGTTACGCGCACATCGCGACAGAGACGTTCGACGTTGAACTCACGCATATAACCCACACCACCATGTATCTGCATGGCAAGATAGCAAACTCGATTGCCCATCTCGCTGGCGTAATACTTTGTCATAGGAGTGAGTGCGTCGGCCAATGATGATGCTTCTTTGATTTTTTTGCGAAGATCGGGGATTGATTTGTCACCCTGTGCCTGGAGATGTTCGTAAGCTTTCAGGCGGTCAACCCAGAGACCCGTCTCGAAGACCAACGCTCGAGAGGCCTCGATCTCTGCACGCATCGAGAGCAGCATGCGGGATACAGCTGGCAAATCAATAATCGGTTGGCTGAATTGGATGCGTTGGTGAGCATATTGATACGCTTCCCGGTAGGCAGCCTCGGCAATGCCAATTGCTTGTGCGCCCACGGCTAATCGGGCGCCGTTCATCATGGCCATAGAATAACGGATCAGGCCAAAGCGTTGTTTTCCGATAAGTATGGCTGGCGTGTTGTCGTATTGAACCTCACAGGTCGGTGAAGCATTGATACCTAATTTCTTTTCGATGCGGCGAATACGTACAGTTTCATCACACTCGATCAAGAACAAAGATAAACCACGCGCATCACTGGAGCCTTCTTCACTGCGAGCGAGAATCACATGCACCTCAGCATTTCCATTGGTGATGAAGCGTTTTACGCCATTCAAACGCCAGGTCCCCGCTTCTTCATCGAAGAATGCACGAGTTTGTACACCACCCAGGTCGGAGCCGGCATCAGGCTCGGTCAATACCATTGCTCCTTTTAATTCCCCACTGGCGAATCGAGGCAGGAATCGTTCCTTAGTTTCATCGTCGGCATATTCATTAATTGTGGAAGCGATCTCTTGTAGACCAAACACGGTCATAACCCCGGCTTCAGCCCTAGAAACGATTTCTACCATCATTTGATAGATAGTTTCAGGTAAGTTTAGCCCACCATACTTCCAGGGAAGCATAGCACCCATGAAGTCAGCTTGTTTCAGCGCCTGGATGGCTTCTTGAGTAGCAATTGCGTATTCCACCTGACCCTCGTAGAATTGAGCACCTTCCTCATCAGCTTCGGAAGCCTTGGGGGCAATGATGTTAGCACAAATATCGCCCAAAACTTCTAGCAGAAGGTGGTAATTATCCAAGGCGTCATAATAATTGCGTGGGGCGATATTGAAATCTTGGGCGTAAGCATAACCCTGCTCCTTGATATCCAAAACATCCCCGAGGTCTATTTGATTGAGCCGAAATTGCAGATCTTGATTATCCAAGAAGAAGTTCTCTGTCATTGATGCATTATCCTCTAACTATATTTTTTCTCTACCTCGATTTATCACGTAGGGCACGGATCAGCAGCGGTAGCACCTCTGCCAAATCGCCGACAATTTTGTAATGGGCGATTTTTGAAATGGGTGCATCAGGATCGGTGTTGATTGAAATGATCTTGTTGGATTCGTCCATCCCTGTGCTGTGCTGGATAGCACCAGAGATACCGGCAGCAACATACAGGCGGGGACGTACCGTGGCTCCCGTCTGTCCAATCTGATGCTCATGCGAAAAGAAACCAGCATCCACCGCGGCGCGCGAGGCACCAACCTCACCGCCCAAAATGTGCGCCAACTCCTCGATCAGACGTGATTCATCTTCGCTGCTTACTCCGCCACCGCCAGCCACAATGACTGGAGAGTCTTTAAGATTGACGGTTGGCTCACGAAATTCACGACTCAAAACTTGTAAGGCGAAATCACTCTGCTGGAAGCTGGTCTCAACGAATTCGATTTCTCCATTGGATTCCGGATCTGGTGGGTTAGGCTGCATAACACCTTCACGCACGGTTGCCATTTGAGGGCGTGTCTTTGGGTTGACAATTGTGGCGATGATATTGCCGCCAAAAGCGGGCCTGATCTGGTAAAGCAAATCCTTGTACTCTTGCTTCTCTTTTTTCAACATGTAATTGCCAATTTGTAAATCTGTGCAGTCAGCTGTTAGACCCACATTGATTGCACTGGCCACTCGAGGAGCAAGATCGCGCCCTACCGGGGTTGCACCGAGAAGAAAAATATAGGGTTGGTGTGATTGTACCTGATCGACAATAACGCGACTATAAGGAAGGGTACGATACAATTGCAATTCAGGATGGTCAGCTACCAATACCCGGTCAGCTCCGTGATGGATGACCGTATCGGCTAACATCTCAATCTGGTGGCCCAATAATAAACCCCACACCTGACTCCCCAAAGTGTCAGCTAATTCCTTTCCCTTGGCTAATAATTCCAGCCCAACATCTGCGATCCTACCTTCTTCCTGCTCGACGAAAATCCATACATTTCGGTTATCACTCATATTTCACCTGTTCTCCAAGCCCACTGTGGCTGGAAGCATAAAGTCACCCTCAACCCACAATGTATTCCTGAATCAATTCCTGAATCAGCTCCCGGATGCCTTCTTCAGTTGGCAGGATTTCCCTGCTTTCAGTACTTTCGAGCACAACGTAGTTCACCTTGTATACCTGAGTGGGTGAACCTGACAATCCCAACTGCTCTTCATTAACATCCAGATCAGCAGCTGTCCACACCGTGATTTCCAAATTGCGCTCAGCAAGATAGGCTGTGAGTGCGGCTTCATTTTCGAACTCCGGCCATTTTTCCAGTAAAGTGGAATATTCAGAGGGGATTGCAGCGAGCTTATATTCAATGCGTTTGCGTGCAGAAACAGGGCGTATCCGATCCGCTGAGCCAACCACAGTGAGGAGACACGGCAACTTGCAATTGACCATCTCGCTGCCGAGATCAAAAGCCCGTTTGACAACGATTTCACCCCCGTCTATGCTGGTGATCGATTCGGTATATGTAATCTGAGGTAAGTTCAGTTTTTCAGCGACCTGAGGGCCAACTTGGGCAGTATCACCATCAATGGCCTGCCGTCCGCAGAAAATCAGATCGAAATCGCCTATTTTTTGAATCGCGGTCTTTAGCGTATAAGCTGTAGCCTGGGTATCGGCACCAGCAAATTTGCGGTCTGAAAGAAGTATTACCTTATCTGCGCCATGGAAGAGTGCATCACGCAAGACATCAGCAGCTTTTTGTGGTCCCATGGATAAGACAGTAATCTTTCCTCCATAACGTTCACGGACCTGGAGTGCCATTTCCAACGCATTCAAATCTTCTGGATTGAATATGGCAGGCATAGCGCTACGATTCATAGTGCCTTTTTTACTCATTACATCCCCTGTGACGTTGCGCGTATCGGGGACTTGTTTGACTAGTACAATAGAGTTATAGGACATGTAATCCTCCTGAGAAAATATTCAGCCCTCAACGCGTAGAAATCCATGCTTTGCATCCTTTCCTTACTCGATTGGACAAGGGGTTCCAGTGGGAAGAATTATAGATCCATCATTTGGGATCGTTATGCGACGGCATTCAAAAATCTTGCACCTTGTATTAACACACACATGCGCCAATAGGTACGCGCGAATCAGAACTGAGATTTTCTGCGCGGCCAGTTCCAAAGGAGATTATGACACCAACTCTTTTTGGAAGCGCGGATCTTTTTCGATGGTAAGGGACAAACCTTCATCGAGAGATACCAGAGGCTGATAACCCAATTTCTCCTTGGCAAGGGTCAAGTCGGCACACATACGAGCAACCCCCGAGTTGGAACGAGGATTGAAAATTGTTTCGGCATGGCTATTGACAAGATCGATCACCATGCGCCCCAATCCCCGCACGCTGATCTCCGTGCCGCTGCCCACGTTGATGACTTGTCCATCAATAGATGGCGCTGTGGATGCGGCAATCATTGCCCGCACAACGTCATCGATATAAACGTAGTCTCGGGTTTGCCCCCCGTCTCCATGGATAACGATGCTGCCATCACGCACCGCCTGGCGCAAGAAGTTCGGTATCACAGGTGGGTGAGAAGGTGGCAGGTGTTGACCAGGGCCGTATGCATTGAACACGCGTAAACTTACGGTTTCTATCCCCCAAAGCTTCCCAATGGTGCGTACATAGAATTCAGAAGATAGTTTGGAAACGGCATAGGGTGAGTCTGGATAAGGTGGTAGATCTTCATACAGAGGCTGTTGCGATTGTCCCCCATAGATAGCGCCTGACGAGATGAATACAACCCGGCGAACCCCGACATCGCGCATGGCTTCCATCAAGCTGACGGTTCCCCCTACGTTGACAGCGTTATACTCCCGCGGATAGAGAACCGATTCTGGGACTGAAACCCGAGCTGCAAGATGATAAACACAGTCCACATCCTGGAGCAGGGTCCAGAGTTTGGGTCGATCATTGACATCACCGCGCGTAAAGTGGACGCTTTTGTCCAATACCTCAGGATCACCCTTCGAGAGATCATCGAGGCCGCGTACTTGATGACCATCATGAGCCAAATGATTGGCCAATGCTGATCCTAAAAATCCAGCCGCACCAGTGATGAGAAAGTTCATAGCTTTTGTCGCTTTGTGATGATAATCGAAAAGACTGAAAGATTATAGCACGGGAGCATGTTCACATTGCGTTCAGTATTCTAATAGCTTGTCTGGAATCCTTACGTGATTGTGAATAGAATCATCTGTCCTTAATGTATAATTATAATAATTTGAGTATAATTCTCCGCTGGCTTTACTCACACTGGCCAGGATCTCTGGGAATTCCCATCGAAATGTCCAGACTTTGGCGGTTGGGACTGCTGAGCGAGCACCAACCCCCCAAATCTGGGAGCTACCCTAACGATTTCTAGAGAGCAACTAGCTTTACTTATCTAAGGAGTAATAAGATGACGAAAGTGCTTATCATTCAGGGTAGCAGCCTGGAAAGCTATTACGATAAAACTATGGATTATCTAAACACAAAGTACCACTCTTACCCTTCCAAACTTCTCAACCTACCTACTTCTCCAGAAAATTCCAATCGGATGGGTAATTATGATAAACTCGCTCAAAATATTGCTGCAGAGGCAGATTTTGATGCCAGCGTGCCTCTGGGCAAGTTAGTCATGTGATCAGAGGCAAAATTCAGCAATCGAGTTAGCAATCCAGCAGCGACCATCATGTATCAGTGGTCGTTTTTTTTCCTTCAAGTCTAATCACCCACCTTATTAAATCTGAGTGAATCTACATTGTCAGGGTGGATAAGTTTTGGTAGATTTTGGGGGCTTATTGATAATACTATAAGCATTGCGAGGAACATTCATGCTCCGTAAACAGATACAATTAGGCCTGGTTCATGTAGCTATCACTATGACCCTGGTTCCCATCAACAGCACGCTCAATCGCGTGATGATCAAAGAACTCGCCATATCAGCCACCCTGGTTGCATTGATGGCTTCGCTCCCATATCTGATTTCACCTATCCAGGTTTATATAGGCTCTCATTCTGATCGAAACCAGTTCTTAGGGCTGCGCCGGACACCTTACATACTGTTGGGTTTGATCTTATGTGTGCTGGGGGTGTCTTTTTCTCCCTATGTGGCTTTTGCCATGGCAGAAAATTTCTGGATTGGCATCCTTGTCGGGATCCTGTCTTTCGGTTCCTGGGGAATGGGCTATAACCTGGCTGCGGTTTCATATCTATCTTTGGCCACTGAGATTTCTGGCAAAGATGGACGCGGCAGGACCATCGCCGTGATGTGGTTCATGATGATCGTCAGCATTATCCTGACTTCAATTACCCTAAGCCAAATGGTCAATCCCTACACTGCTCAAGCCCTGAAATCTTCGTTCCAGTGGATTGGCGGAGCGGCCTTCATACTGGGTATCCTCGGTCTACTACGGCTCGAAAACAGGCTAACGCCAGCCAGTACGGACTTGGATGCAGAAACGCGCTATTCCTGGCTCCATATGGCCCGCGGGGTCATGGGCAACCCTCAAGCACGCAGATTTTTCTGGTACCTGATCTTATTGCTGGCAGCCATCCTAGGTCAAGACATCTTGCTAGAGCCCTTTGCTGGTGAAGCCTTTGGGATGACCGTCACTGAAACCACTCGCATTACCTCCATTTGGGGGATATTCGTTTTGATTGCACTATTACTGACGGGATGGCTCGAGACTCGCACTGACAAGCGCTCTCTGGCAGCCTGGGGTGGTTGGGCAGTGTTGTTTGGTTTTTTGCTGATCACACTGAGTGGATTCACCTTTCAATCCAGCGTATTCTATTCAGGCTTGATCTTGTTGGGTTTGGGTACAGGAATCTCTACAGTATCGAATTTGTCCTTGATGCTGGATATGACGATTGATGGTCAGGTGGGGCTCTTCATTGGAGCCTGGGGGATGGCCAACGCGATCTCGAGGTTGATCGGCTCGATATTAGGTGGTGCTGTTCGTGATGTGATCCGCCAAGTCACGGCCAATTCCGTTTTGGGGTATATGGTGGTTTTTGGAGTCATGGGAGCCATGGTGCTAGTCACTTTGATCATGTTAAGACAGATTGACGTGAATGCGTTTCGCAGGCGTGCCCAAGATCTTTCAGTAGCGGAGCGCGCTGCGATTGCAGGGGACGCGTAGATTATGGCTATTTATGGGAAAAAAACGACTCCTGATTGGATGAGCTTGAGTGAGATTGCCAAAGAACTAGGTGTCCATCCCAGCACCGTACGGAATTGGGCCGATCAGGGCAGCATCCCAGTTCACCGTACTCCAGGCGGACACCGCCGTTTTCGCCGAGATGAAGTTGAACTCTGGAGATTAGCACAGCAGGCCAGCACTCCAGATGAAGCTCAGCTTGTCGTGAAAACTGCCTTGCAGCGGACGCGTTTGCATGTTGGTGAAGGGCGGCTGGAGGAAGAATCCTGGTATGCAAAATTGGACCAGGAAGCACGCCACCAATATCGTCTCAGCGGACGATCCATGATGCAAGGCTTGAGTGCCTTCTTAACCTCAGCCGATAATGATGGGGCTGAGGCTGAAGCGCGTGCCCTGGGATATGAGTATGCGGTTCGAGCACGCAGACATAAGCTGAGCATCATGGAAGCTGCACAGGCGTTCCTTTTCTTTCGCACCAGTCTCCTCGATGCCATGTACGAGGTTTACGAAACGGCTTCCGTACATTCCCCCTATGTATGGAGCAACCTATTCCGCAGAATCACAGCCTTCACTGATCGCGTTATGATGATGCTATTAGAAACCTACACTGCCTTTGATCGTAATAATAAATAATCATAGTGTTGTATTTTTGGTCTCTGAGAATTCCCATGGTAATGTCTAGATTTGGGGGTGTGGGATCTGCTCCGCACGTCCCACACCCCCAAATCTAGGTGCTACCTCGGCGCTTCCTGGAGAGTCCCCTTTTGGGAGATTCCTTGACCATCTTTTGTGGTAAGATTCCGACATCATAGCGATCGCATTGAGGAAGTATGGACGATAAGATTACAATCATCGAGGGGCCATCCCCCACATTTGAGTTAATCCCAGACATTTGGGTACATGGTTTGGTAGAGGGAGCTTTACAGGCCGAAGTCGTTGCTACACGCTTGCGAACTTTCAATGGAAATGAACTTGTTGAGCGTTGCCAGCGCGCCTGGGGCAAACAGCAAACCATTCATCTAGAATACCGCACTCAAGAAGGGCTGCCTGCTGAGGTTCCCATTGTGGCTGCCCGCAATTTCGAGACCGATGAGGGTGATATGTTGCTCCTGTGGGTACGCTTTCCCGACGACAGCATCGAGTTTGGTTTTGACATCGCAGACGATGACGAGCTCTTAAGCGATGATGACTGGGATTTGGATGATTTCTAATTAGAAAATTTTGGGGAACTAGGGTAAAAACAGGTGCGGGTTGGCAACAAACGCCAACCCGCACCTGTTTTTACCGAATAATCACTTAACGGGTCATCAGATATAGTGCGCCCGCAGCCAGGAAAACAAAGAAGCCCCCAGAGATAGCAATGGCCTGAAAGATTTCGCTGTTCTCACGCTGATCGGTCACTGTCAGGTTAGGGTGGATGCCGCTGACACCCAGCAATGGACCGCCAAACCAGGTAAACACTGTCCCTCCGATCAAACCACCAACATGTCCCCAGTTATCGATGCCTGGGGATAAACCGATAAGCAAGTTGATCGCCGCTACCTGAATGATCCTACTCAAGGCGGCGCGGGCAATTTGTTGACCAAAATATTCCCGATTTTGATAGACGAAGATACCATGGGCTCCTAACAACCCGAAAATTGCCGTCGATGATCCCAACGAGGGGGCCTGAGTAAACATCATCGAAAAGACATTGCCTGCAAAACCACTGATCAAATATAAGGCTAAAAAGCGCCAGCGCCCAAAGTTGTTCTCAAGGCGCGGGCCAAACAGATAAAGTGCATACATATTGAAGCCGATATGAATAATCGAGCCATGCAGTAAAACCGGGGTGATCAAGCGCCAAAGCTGTCCGGCAGCGATGAGCTCATTGACCTTCAAGCCCCAATAGGCGGCCTGGTCAATTCCCGTCGTATACTCAGTGCCTAGCTGTAGAAGGTAAACAAAGATCGTTAGACCCAGAATGGTATAGGTCACATATGGCGTTGGAGGAGTCCTGGGAGGCTGGTTCCCAGTTTGGGATACAGGACCACGCTCAAGGTTGGAACCCGGAGCATCCTGTTGGGGGTGTTGGGATGTTTGATCGTTCACAAGATTACCTTTCGCTGATCCACACGATGGTGTTCAGCGTGGATAATGGCTTTGATGGCATCCACCGTTTCGTCTAATTGATCATCTCGATTCATGACCTGATAATCGAACTCGTCAATGCGTTCAAGTTCTTTACGGGCAGTGGCGATGCGCAATTTCAATTCGTCTTGTTGTTCAGTTTTACGGGTTTTGAGCCGGTTGACCAGTTCATCTTCGTTTTCGGTAGTCAAAAAGATCAGCACCGCTTCTGGACACAATTCTCGGATGGTGGCTGCGCCCTGCACATCGAGGCGCATGACCACATCCTTCCCACTGGCCAGGGCTTCGCGCACCTGTGATTTAGGGATGCCTTTAAAATCATTATATACGAAAGCATATTCCAGCAACTCATCATTTTCGATCATCTCAGCAAATTCATCTTTGGAGAAGAAGAAGTAATCTACGCCATGGATTTCCTCCTGGCGCGGGGGGCGCGTGGTAGCCGTGATCACAAAATGGAATGGCAGACCATGCGCTTTCATATGCTCGACAACAGTATCTTTACCCACACCTGATGGGCCAGAAATGACGATCAACAACGGCTCAGGTTTGTGTTCCTGGGAATGTTTCTTATCATGACTCATGACAATCTCCAAACGCACGGATTATAATATGGATGACAAGTAACTGCACAGCCATCGAAAGGATTACTCGAAAAAAGGGTGCTGGGGATGCTGCGCACCCCCAGCACCCTTTTTTCGATATCTCTTTATGGCTGGCAGTTATGGAGAAGATTCGTTGGAGGTATATATGCCAGCATATGAATATCGCTGTCTGGAGTGCAAACGAGCTTTTGAAGTTTTTTTATCCTATCAGGAGTATGGTGAGCAAGAAGTAACCTGCCCCCACTGTGAGAGTGCGAATGTACAGCGCCGCCTGAGTCGCGTGCGCATTGCCAAATCTGAGGATCAACGTCTTGAGGATTTATCCGACCCCTCAGCCCTGGAAGGCTTAGAGGATGACCCACGTGCCTTGGGGAGAATGATGCGCAAGATGAGCAGTGAGATGGGCGAGGATCTTGGCCCGGAATTCGATGAGGTTGTGGATCGTCTCGAGAAAGGGCAAAGCCCTGAAGATATTGAGAAAGCCATCCCCGACCTGGGTGGCGATGATGGCGGGTTGGGGGGTGACTTCGACCTCTAAATTGAAAAAGGATGTGGGTTGCGATGAAAATCACATCCTTTTTCGATTATTCACCACCCCACCGGGTCTGGCGGGAAGGCAACTGAACCCGGATCATACCAGGAAATCAGATCAATACTTTGGGTGGTTTCACCGGCATTTACGGTCACTTCGAGCAACTCTCCAGCGCTGACATAGGCTCCAACAAGATCGTCTTGGGTATGAGCCACTACTTGATACTTCCCTGGAGGCAAACCAACCAGTGTGTAGAAAGTTGAATTTGCGGGGGCTTTCATGTAATACCAAAGGTTGGATTCGATGTTATAGGCAACGATGTGCAACGCGGGGATAGTCTCACCAGTATAGCGAATGCTACCGGCAATTTCGCCCGTTGTGGCTATAGGTGTCAGCGGGGGGATGGTGACATCCAGGGTATATTCGGTATTGCTATCCATCATTGAGCGCACGTCAATAAAATAGTCTTGGGAGGCTGGCAGCACACCCGTCCAATCAGAAGTGCTGTCGAGATCGGATTTAAGCACAGTGCCATCATCTCCGATCACAGCCACGCTGACTGCTCCTGGAGGATAGATGAGCGTGTTCAATTGCTGATTGGCCTCAGCCCACAAAACATAATGGTCTACGCTACCTGGAGTGAGCATGCCGGATAACTGCTTAGAGGTCCCTCCGGCGGGGAACTCGATTCGCACAGGATCGCTCTCTGGCATTGTCATCGCAGGTTCAGGCAAATCGCCCTGGGCGCAGACCAGCGTAACACTAAACTGACATTGCTCAGGTTCCAAGTTTGGACAGCAGGTATCAGCAGATGCATAATCAGCGCATAAAGCTTGATCCACTGCTGACAGATTGATCCCCACCTTACACAAACCATTGGCTTTGCGGAAACCGTGAATTTGGGCTCCCGGCCCTGATGCGGCGTAGAGAAAATCTTCCCCCCAATCCTGACTCTCTAAGGCGTTGATGACAGCCAGCGTGACACTGCCATAGTGCTCGAAGACACCTTTACTGACAACAAATTGGCTCTGGCAACCCGTGCCACTGAGCTGGTTGAAGGTATCCTCAATAGAGGCCTGGGTCTGTTCCCCAATAACGCCTAATTTCTGTCCAACAGTTGTTGCAAGGTTGTTGCACTCTTCCGGGCTTAGGGGCTGTAACGCTTCACTGGGAACGGATTCGGGAGCAACCGTCGGTTGCTGGACGGGTTGCTGCTGGACTTCCTTCACCGAAGCAGTCAGTGTTGATGCGACCGCCACAGCGACATCCAATTCTGTATAAGTGCCTTGATCTCTCTCACAGGCTGAGATCAAAAAAGGAAATGCGATCATCGCAACTAGGAATGCTGTAAACCTTTGGATTTTCAAGGGATTCTCCTACGAAAGAGACCATTTTCCTTCCAAGTTTAACACGGCAGGATTTCAGATTTTGAAATATGAATAACCTCCCAGCAAACTAATGGAATTATAGACAAACTCAGGTCAGTGTAACCACAAAACTATACCAGCCTGACCAATTGCCAACATTACTACTTCCATCCACAGCGCGCACACGCCAGCGGTACTCCCAACCGCAATCCACCGCGATTTCCACTTCAGTATCTGAGATTCCAGTAAATACGCTGCCCGGGGCATTATTCCATTGATTGTCTCCAGGGTGGCGCTGCATTTCGACCTGATATTGGTCAATCCCACTGGGGTCGGAGACAGCCTCCCAGCGCAACACGACACTGCCAACGCACCCCAAATCGCTGCCGCTTTCCGGTGCGATTTGCTTTGGGGCTGGCGGTGCTTCAGAATCTTGTCCCGATCCAGAACCTTGCTGTGATTCAGAACCTTGTGATGATGCTTGAGAATCTCCTGATGAATCATCGGCTTCACAGATACCTACGACATTGACGTTTACCTTCCGATTTTCCTGTGTGCCGTCTTTATGGATCACGGTCAGCGTATAGGTTTCACTTTTGCACAGGCAGTCCTCGTAATAGTGTTCGAAATCCTGCTCTTCTCCACCAAAAATCACTTTGTCGGCATTTTCAACTTTCCAGGCTACGGTCGTACAATCCCCAGCCTTCATCTTCTCGGGATCAGCCCAAAAGTCGATTGCAACTTGCGGGGTTGGAGTTGAGCTCGCTGTCGATGTGGGGGTATGTGTGGGCGTGGAGGAAGGGGTGATGGTGAAGGTCGGCGTAAACGTTTTTGTCGGTGTCGGAGTTTGTGTGGGAGTGGCGGTAGACGTATTGGGGGGGATTTTTATATCAAAGGCGCGCAGACCAGCAAAAAGGATCGCTGCTACGCCTATGATTGAGAGAAATACTATGAGTGCTCTTGATATCAACGTTCGAGTTGGCGTTTTTGCCTGCGGAGGCAGGGTGAGGCGCGTGGGAACTTGAAAAGTGATGTATTTCTGATCTCCAACGAAACGTACGGCGGAGATACCAGCGCTGGATAGACGAGAGTCTTGATTGAGTGCCTGGGCTTTGAGCTCGTAAGCTGTATCAAGAGGCGCCTTCACGAAAAGATGCAGGCTACCGATCTCGATGCGAGAAATATCGAAATCTCCTGAAGATGCTCCAGTTATCTCTGCTAACAACTCCAGTAAAGCCCGTTGTTTATCAGCATCAAAAGACGAGACTGATTCGCCATCGATGATGATCTCGATCTCTTTATGGGTTTCGGGTTGGCGGGCTATTTTCTGCCGCTCAGACTGGTGCTCCAGCAGGGATTCTTCGAGCTGTTCATACCCAAACTCTGGGTTTCGATAATATTCAATACACTGCACACCAGCCAGTTGATAGCGCATTTCATCCGGGATCTGGGTGTCTTCGAGCACAAAAGGTAACACAAATGCATCTGGATTTTCTTGGGCCAGATCAAGCTCGGTGCGCACATTGACAGAGGCGGCAGATTTTGGTGATAGGTTGAGAACAAATGAGTCAGCAGTGTCGATGGCTTTGACGATCTGCCCGCGCCAGGGTTTGCCTGGTTTGATATCCTGGCGGTCGATCCACACATCCAGCCCAACCTTTTCCAATTTGCCCGCTACAGGTTGGACGATTTGGCTGTCTTGCCGGGAGTAGCTGATAAAAACGTGCCCCATGAGCTTGCCTCCTGCTTACCATGGCTGATAGGGGTACGATAGATTATACGATATCTTATCTCAAGAGAAAATTGACTCCCCAATAATCACTAAGAAAGTTATCAGATTTGGGGGTATGGGGCGTGCGGAGCACCCCCCATACCCCCAAATCTGGATATCAACATAGGAGTTCTCAGAAAAGCGATTCGTTGGCGGTTATTCCTGCTCTTGCAGGCGTTCCAGGATGATCTTGCGGAGTTCCTTCTGCACCCGTTCAGGTGGCTGCCCTGCGTCGATGGTCACCCAACGGTGGGGTTCGGATTTGGCCAGACGGTGATAGCCATCACGCACATTTTGATGAAAAGTTAATTCGAAAATATCTAGGCGGTTGACATCGCCACCCTTTTGGCGGCGCGTAAGGCCAATTTCGACATCCACATCCAGGAGCAGGGTCAGGTCTGGTTTGAGGCCCCCGGTGGCAAAATTGATGATGGCACGGATCTCGTTGATATCCCGCCGATAGCCGTATCCCTGGTAGGCCAGGGTCGAATCGGCATAGCGATCGCATAACACAACCCCACCCTTTTCCAGATGAGGCCGGATGACCTGATCGACCAATTGGGCGCGCGAGGCCTGGAAGAGCAGGATCTCTGTACGCGGCTGCATGGCGGTGTTTTCCTTGTCCAGCAGCACGCTGCGAACCTGATCGCCGATAGGAGTGCCGCCCGGTTCGCGAGTGGTCAATACATCATAGCCTGCATTACCCAAGTATTCTGCAAGAGGTGGGAGTTGGCTGCTTTTGCCGCTGCCTTCGGGACCTTCGAGAGTAATAAACATGTGTAAGTTGGGTGGTTGGATAGCTTGATCGTCCGCTACTTCTCAAGCTAATTCAAATGTACCGAAAATAGGTGTGCGTTGGGGGCGTATGCCCCCAACGCACACCTATTTTCGGATTTTTTCTACTGCCAATTACTCGCGGTAAATGCGCACTCGTCGATGAGGCTCTTTGCCATGAGAATAAGATAACAAATTCGCTTGTCTGGCCATCTGGTGCTGCAGCCGCCGGATGTAGGATGAGGCTGGGTCAAGTTCTACCCAGCGCTCGCCGTCGAGCACGGTCTTGATAGCACGCTGGGTACGCTGCAAAGCCTCTTCATCGCCATTTTTTTGCGGTCGGGAGGGAACCAGATTGAAAAGACCGCCTAGAAATTTAGTCAATTGAGTGCGGGTATCCGAGCGCAGCACGTAGATAGGGATACCCATGTTCTCAGCTTCGACAATGGATTGGTTGCGTTTGCGGAAGTGGTGTCGCAGCGTGACAACCACCTGCGCCTGATGTAAGTCGGTTTCCGTTTGGATGGGTACGTTGAGCTGCCGGGCGGCCTGCCGCAAACGATTACGGGCCACGCCGTAAGAATAAATGCGGATTTCCTGGAGTGGCTCCTGGCGGGGATGTTCTGGCCGCTCGAATTCTGGCTGCACGATTTCGACAGTCTCATCCCACTCGGCGATTTTGTGTTGGCGACGCATACCGCCTGCTGTCTGATCTAATCTGGCAGCCTTGCTGCCCTTTTTGATCCTGATCTCACCATTCTCATCACGAGAACGGATTTCAGGAGTTTGGGGGTGACCGCGTAATAAGGCATCCACAGCGCTGGAGACATCCTGGTGAATGGCCAGCCGATCACGGGTTTGGATTTCAATGAGCACATCAAAGGTGGGTGGTGAGCGGCGTTCTAGAACCGTCTTTTGGGTGCCGCGGCGGCGAGCTTCTTCGTCAGAGAGTGTGACTGACTCGATGCCGCCAACCAGGTCAGAAAGCGTGGGGTTGAGCAGTAGATTCTCCAGAGTGTTACCGTGGGCGGTGCCGATCAACTGCACGCCGCGCTCGGCGATGGTGCGGGCAGCGATAGCTTCCAATTCGCGGCCGATCTCATCGATGACGATCACCTCTGGATTGTGATTCTCCACAGCTTCGATCATCACTTCGTGCTGTAAAGAAGGCTTAGCCACCTGCATCCGCCGGGCGCGTCCAACTGCTGGGTGGGGCACATCCCCATCACCGCCGATCTCATTGGATGTATCCACAATCACCACACGTTTCGATTCGGCCAAAATCCTGGCCGCTTCACGCAGCATAGTGGTCTTCCCTACTCCGGGGCGTCCCAAGATCAGGATGCTCTTGTGATCTTCGATCAAGTCTTTGATGATCTCCGTGGTGCCATAAACCGCACGTCCCACCCGGCAAGTCAGACCGACAATATCGCCGCGCCGGTTGCGGATGGCAGAGATGCGATGCAAAGTACGCTCCAACCCGGCGCGATTGTCATCGTCAAAAATACCCACGCGCGAACCAACATAGTCGATATCAGCGCGGGTGACTTCTGCCTCCCGAAGAATCACCTCACCTTTAAGGAAACGCGCTGTAGGAACGCGGCCCAAATCCAAAACGACTTCTAAGAAGTTGTCGCTATCATTAGCCTCGCTGATCGCCCGGGCGATATCGGGAGGTAGCACTGCCATCAAGGCATCGAGATCATCGGTTATTCTTTGTGCTGGCATGCGTAATAATCTCACCGCTGGGATAGACGTTGTGCTGTGTCTGTGCCAGAGGAGTTTCTGGTTGTCCGTTAAGATTGGGTAATTTGAAGGTCTCTCTGAGCTTATGATGGGCAGCCATATGCTTGACCATTACGGTTTGCCCCTCGCTGGGGGTTGCTCCCAATGCTTCCAGAGCTGGCTCCAGGTGAGGCTGGTAAGCCCTAACACACAGGTAGAGAGGACGTGTACGTCGGTCTGGAACATCACTGATGAGATCCAGGACCAGTTGGTCAACTCCATCAACATCAGGTCGCAGAAATGGTTTCACCCAGATGCCATGCGCCCCATATCTGACTGAGGCAAAGCCGATCAGTTCGTTGCCATCATAATATGCCAACGCTGGCAAAGATGAACCTCCGTTTAGCGGTTCAATCTGTGCGATGAATTCAGACACTACCTGGCGATAGAGAGCTTGAAGACGCGGCAGATCACCAAATTGTGCTATTCGCCATCGTCGCTCCCTTGCAGTATTCGAAGAGTCCTTATCCCATCCCCAGATTCGCTGGCGAGCATAGGTAGCAAACCCGGCTTTGCGCATAATTTCGAAGATCGACGATTGTGATTTGACCTCGGCCAATAAGTGCAATGCGCCGCGCTGCCCAGCCTGGCGAGCCAGTTGCTCGAGCAATACTTGCGTGCTGGGAGATTCTAATGCTTCACGAGGAGCCAGGAACGAGAGTCGGGCTGATTGCGTGGAAGCCACGTGCAAACTCTGGCCCATCAAAGGCTGTTTGTCACAATCTTCCATGCACACCCAGGTTGTCAAACCAGTTGTGGGGTTCAAGCTGGCAAACAGAACGCTAGGGATCAATCCTGTGCCGCGGGTTGCCACCAGCGCGCTATTCAAAAATACACCCTGGTCGCGATAACGGTAAAGGGTTGGCAGATCACGCCATCCGAGGGGTCTAAGCATACATTCTAATTCTTGCGGGCCATCTCGACGAAGTATTGGTGGAAGCGGTCATCGAGGGTTAGTTCGGGGTGAAAAACCGTCGCTAACCAGTGAGCCTGGCGTGCGGCAACAATGCGTCCATCAGGGAGTGATGCCAGGGTTTCAGTATCAGCCTGAACAGATTCGATCAGGGGCGCGCGGATAAAGATTGCGTGGTAGGGCTCCCCGCCAGGATCAACTGCTTCCAGGGCTGGGACATTCAAATCTACCTCAAAGCTGTCTACCTGACGCCCAAAGGCGTTGCGCTCTACAGTGATATCCATCAATTGAAGCAGGGGCTGCTCCCGTCGGGCATCCTTTGAGAGGAAAATAGCCCCCGCACAAGTTCCCCAGATGGCTTTTTGACGCCCAAAGGCGCGCAGCGGTTCCAACAATTCATAGTCGATCGCCAGCTTCCCAATGGTGGTCGATTCTCCGCCAGGGATGATCAAACCATCGAGTTCGGCTAATTGTCCTGGTAGACGAACCTCACGTGCATCGACCCCAATGCGACGCAGCGCGTGGATATGTTCGATAAAGTCGCCTTGCAGAGCGAGGACACCGATGTTCATAGACTAGTAGACGGAAGACCGATGACGGAAGATAGAAGACGGGGGCACCAATCTGCCCTCGGTCTTCCGTCTGCGGTCGTAATCACCAGCCTCGCTGCGCAATCAGTTCCCCGTCGGGGATGTCCGTCACCTGACGCCCAACCATAGGCTCGCCCAGGTTGCGGCTGACTTCAGCAAGAATTTCAGGATCGTTGAAGTGTGTGGTAGCCTTGACAATTGCCGCGCCGCGTTGAGCAGGATCGCCGGACTTGAAGATACCTGAGCCGACAAAAACGCCATCGACACCCAACTGCATCATCAGGGCTGCGTCTGCAGGGGTGGCAATCCCACCGGCAGCAAAGTTGACCACCGGCAGCCACCCCAACTCCTTGGTTTCCTTGACGACCTCATATGGCGCACCAATATTCTTTGCATATGCCATGAGTTCTTCATCGGGCATATGCTGCAACCGGCGAATCTCGCCCAGCACTGCACGGGCGTGGCGCACAGCTTCGACAACATCGCCTGTACCGGCTTCGCCTTTCGTTCGGATCATGGCTGCGCCCTCCCCTATTCGACGCAGTGCTTCTCCCAAATTGCGGCAACCACACACAAAGGGAATCTTGAAGTCATGCTTGTTGATATGATGCTCTTCATCGGCGGGCGTAAGCACCTCGGATTCGTCCACATAATCCACACCTAAGGATTCTAGAATCTGTGCCTCAACAAAATGTCCAATGCGTACTTTGGCCATCACCGGGATAGAGACGGCTTCCATGATCTCTTCGATAAGCCCAGGGTCGCTCATGCGGGCCACACCTCCATGAGCACGGATGTCAGCAGGGACGCGTTCCAACGCCATTACGGCCACAGCACCAGCGTCTTCAGCAATACGGGCATGTTCGGCAGTGACTACATCCATGATCACACCACCCTTGAGCATTTGAGCCAGTCCTTTTTTGACTGCAAATGTACCAACTTGTTTTT
>CAZUSV010000134.1:0-18000 GCA_964622645.1 uncultured Anaerolineales bacterium | reverse complement strand
GACCGTCCCAGCAGAGACAGCCGCCGCCATAGCAGCAGCTTTGGTATTCGAAAAATTGAGCTTCTTGTCCGATTTCATGATTGACAGAATTATACGTCAAGAAGGGGGTTGGTGCAATATGGTGACTGCACAACTGCGGGGCAATCGCATTTAGTAGATTAGCTCTCTGTGGATTGACAAATCCACAGCAATTGAAGGGCAATCGTTTGGATATGTCTATCCAAACTGAGCACTCAAAGTAAATGCGATTGTGCCCTGCTCAACTGGCGAGGCACGCAAATAAGAAGTGACAGTCACGCTGCCAGGCAAGGTGACTGTCACTTTTGGAGAATTCCTCTCGAAGGGATGCTGGATGTAATTTCTTATGGCGTAGGTGAAACCGTGGGGGTATATGTTGGGTAATCGGTGGGTGAAGGAGTGAAAGTCGCCGTGGCGGTGAAGGTAGGTGTGAAGGTAGGCGTAGGTGTAGAGGTTGGCGTCGGCATCAGTGTGAGTACGGGGAGATCACAGCCGCTGGATAATTCTGCATAGGTACCACCAATAGGAATGGTGCAGACTCTCTGGTTGGGCCCGGTTACAAAAGCATATCCCCCATCGGGACTGATACCGACGACATCCTCACCTTCAATGGTTGTGCCAGCTGTGAAACTGTCGACTTGAGCATAGCCTGGTGAGGGGCGGCAGAACAGGTTCTGCTTGACATCGATGGTGCAGGCGGCTTCATCCGCTTCGGTAGATGTGTCCGTATCTGGTTGCTGTGGCTGCGACTCTTCTTCAGCGGGAATTTCTCCGGCGGGAACTTCATCGGGTTCGGGGGGTTTCGCTGCACCTGCCGTTTCGGTTAGGATAACGGAAACGGTTGCTGCGATGCTGGTTGTTCTGGCCGCTTCGGTGGCTGTTGCGTCGTTCGTGGCAGTTTGCGTGGCAGTCTGCGTGGCAGTTAGGGCGTCCGATGTAAGGATATAGGCGGCTACAATGGTCTCGGCTGCCTCGGCGGTAAGTGTTGGTGCTAATATGGTGTTTACCCTATCTTTTACATATTTATCTGTAACTCCAAAACAATTGCAACCAGGGATTTGGATCATTAGAAAAGAAAGCGCAAATGTCCAATATCCCCATTTGAAAAAATTTTTAGCCCCTAATTCTCTAATTCTTACTAAGAAGTCTTTCATGAAAAGCCTCTGACCTTCCAGATTTCGGAGTTTACGCAGTTTTGGTATGAAGATGGGCGTAGAACGTACCCTCGATTTCTATAATTGGAACGCTATTTTCGATTTGTGTAACCCAAATGAAAAATGCATTTGGGAAAAATTTATGTCTAAACACTTCTATTCTTGTCAAGCGGTTCTTAGGTGCATTCGTCGGCCGATGGGTTCCCCCTAATTTTGAATGCTGAACTGTCCTTTATTATACACTATTAATACAAAAATACTCATATTTGTCAATATGAGTATTTATTGCGATAAAGGTGTAGTTTTTGCTCACCCAGCGAGCGCTGAATTTGGTGGTTGGGTTTCCATCCAGCGTTTCCGCATCATCCAGCCTGCCCATATGATGCCGATCACGCAGTATAAATGTGTCCAATGGAAAGGTCCGAACAGGGTGGGGTTATCCGCCCGCCAGAAATCGAAGATGAAGCGTTGGAAACAGAACAGCGTCACGTAGAGCAGGAAAAGCAGGCCATCAAAGCGCCAGCCAGATAGTTTTTCTGGATCACGCTTGCGTTGGTATTCTACGCCAAACAAAATGGCAGCCAGCAGCAGGTTGGTGATGATACTGACAATTTGCGTGGGATAGCGGTAAGCCCAGGAACCAGAGAGATCGGGCAAGTACATGCCGATCCAGGAGTCGGTCACCCGTCCTTGGGCATCCCCCACCAGCAGGCAGCCCACGCGCCCGACGGCCAATGCAAGTGCCAAAAGAGGCGCGTACACATCAGCCAGTTTCCAAAAAGGTTTGTTCAAACGTCTGGCAGTGAAGTATCCTGCCAACATACCCCCGGCCACGTAACCCATCCAATGAGTACCCAGCAGCCACCATCGTGGCGGTAACTCCTGGCCGAACAGGGACATGATCAAATATGGTAGCGTGTAGGCCAGCCAGGCTCCAAAAACGACCCCAAATATCATGTTAAAAATCGAGTCAATCTCGTCGGCCAGCGCAGCAGGTTCAAAGTTTTTTCGTGTGCGGTAGTATATGGCAATGCCGAATAGGATCACAGTGATGAAGTTGGTGACGGCATGCGTGGGCAAATTCAGCGATCCAAGATGGATAAACGGAAGCATGGTTTTCTCCTGCTAAGAGGTACATGAGTAGTGATTCTAACATGCAAACCAATGAGGCTCAGGTATAGCAGTAGGGCAATCGCATCTAATATTTTTACCGCAAAGTCGCACACTGTGTGGCCCTTTGGGCAGAACGCCAAGGTTGGATGTCATTGCGAACCCTTCGGCAGGCTCAGGATAAACTCCGTGAAGCAATCTCCTCGCATGTGGGAGACTGCCACGCTCCGTTCCCAAAGGGACGCAAAGCGAACTCCGCTCGCAGTGACATATTTGGAATTGCTGAGAGCCCTTTGCGTGCATTGATGCACGCCAGACTGTTGTGTTACACTGACATGAGATATTATGATCCTACAGAATCTGATTGGCCGAGTTGGCCCCCAACGGCTGCTGCGCCTGGCGTTTGGCATGCGGCCCAACAGCGAGTTCATTCTCACAGATGAAGCGCGCCTGACACGCCGGCAGGTTCTCTCGCAAATCGAAGCCCTGGTAGCCGGGCTGCAAGATTTGGGTATTCAAAAGGGAGATCATATTGCTACACTACTGCCCGCCTGCCCTGAATCTGTCTATGCCTTATTCTTGCCCCATTTCCTGGGTTCGGTCAGCATTCCACTGAATCCCTTGCTGCGGGAAGATGAGTTGCGCCACATTTTGAGGGATTGCCAGGCCAAAGTGGTGATCACCGCCCCAAAGTGGTACGGCACCCACTTCCCCGAATTATTGAAAAAAATAATCCCCGATTTACCTGACCTGCAATTTGTGTTAGTCAGTGGGGAATTTGAGGGCGATGGAAAGCACTTCCTGGCTTTGCGGGATATCATACTGCCAGGGAAATCTCCGCAGAAGGTAAACACTTCCCCTGATGATATCACCCGAATCGCCTACACCTCTGGGACAACTGGCTGGCCTAAAGGTGTGGTCCACACCCGGAAGCGCGCCTGGGGCGTGAATTTGCGCGCCAACCGCGCCCGCTTAGACTGGATGCGCTGCCTGCTGCTGCCCTTTCCGCCCCATCACTTTGCGGGAATGTTTGGCATCTTCGTTGCGCTGATCTCCGGGGGCAAGGTGATCTTGATGGAGCGTTTCAACCCCCAACGCATGCTGGAACTCATTCAACAGGAACAGGTCACTCAAATTGGTGCCACGCCCTCGGTTTATCGGCTGCTCCTGGGAGTCCCTGGTGCTGAAAATTATGATCTTTCCTCAGTGCTGCGGATCACCTTTTCCGCCGAATCTTGCCCCTACGATCTGGCAGAAGCTTTATATGACCGCTTTGGCTGCTCCTTGGAAAATATTTACAGTACCACAGAGAGCAATCTGATCTCTTGGACAAGCTTTGATGACCCCTGGCAGGTGGCGGCCAGCACGGTGGGAGTGCCTGTGCCAGGGGCGGTAATTCGCATTGTGGACGAAGCCCGTTGTGACCTGGCGCCAGGCCAGGTGGGCGAAATCGCGGTCCAGACCAACCAGATGATGGCAGGCTATTACGGCGACCCCGAGTTGACAGCTCAGGTTTTGGATACTGACGGTTGGTACTATACCGGCGATGTTGGCTTTTTCGATCCGGATGGCTGCCTGCGCCTGGTGGATCGCAAGCGAGATTTGATCATCCGGGGGGGCGAAAATGTGTCTCCCAAAGAAGTAGAACGCTTTCTGGAGACTCATCCCACGATTCGCCGCGCCGCGGTAGTCGCTGTGCCCCACGAACTCAGTGGCGAAGCCATCTGGGCGTATCTGGAGCTGCTCCCGGGTACAGCTTTGTCGGGGCGCGAGGTTCATGAGTATTGCCTGGATCAGATCGCGCCCTTCAAAATTCCCCAGCAGTTTCGTGTTGTAGAGCGCATGCCGCGGACAGCGACCGGCAAACTGCAAAAATATAGATTGCGAGAGATGGCCCAACACGAGGGCAGCGAGGGCAGATGAATACGTTGCAACCTCTCTCCCTGGATGAATTCCGCCAGATGGTGGCCGACCTGCTCGATGTGGATGTCGAGCGGGTCAGCCCAGAAGCATACTTCATCACCGAATTAGGCGTAGATTCGGTGCGTTTGGTGGAATTGCTACTGCGACTGGAAGCGATGGGTATTGAGATTTATCCGGCCCTGGCCTACGAAATTCAAACCGTTGCCGACGCCTATCGTTATTACCAATCCCAGGTAGGAACATAGCTAATGCTGCAGAAGCTGTTATGGCGCTGCCCACTGTGTGCGACGGATGATGCCATTGTGCATACCAGACGTTTTTTGCAGCCTGATTGGGTGATCTGCCGCCATTGTGAGGCGCGCTGGCAAATGCGACGAGTCGCTGGGGACACGTTTTATCTCAAGTTGGTAGAAAAACCTGCATCTCAGGGTGCTTTCAAGGTTGGCGATGAAAATCCCATCACGACCTGGTACGATGCCATGAAGGCCAGTATTAGATTGGTGCCTATCGAAGAACCCGGTATTCAATTGGAAGGTAGCGAGAAATTGTTCGTGGTATCTCAAACAGTAGAGTTGGTTGCTGAAGATAGCGATGGGCGCTTTTTCCCGGCATCGAATGGTCAATTTTTAGAAAAAGCCAAGAGTGAAATTGAAGGTCAGCCTGTGGGCCCAGGACGACTGTTGCTCACCAATCAGCGTTTGATCTGGCAAGCCCTGGAAGAGCCTGATCGAAAAATGTCGCGATTAGTTTCAGTGCCGCTCAAGGAAATTAACTTTGCCTCCACGTTTTTTGGTCTGGTTCTCAATGTTGGGTTTCAGCTGTACATGATCTATTTCCCTTCTGAGTCGATGCTCAAGTGGCTGACTTATCTCGATTTGGTTTCAAAGCAGATCGGTCATACTATTAAGACATCGCATTACTAATTCCATGAGTAGATTGATTGATATTTACGCAGGTGAAAAAGGTCATACTCGGCAGGCCCGCCTGGCGCGTTTCGTACAATTCCTGTCTGGGGACAAAATATTCTTCCTGCTTTCGCGTTTACTGTATCGATTGAAGGTACTTGGCACAGAGAATATTCCGTCTGCTGGCGCCTGCATTTTTGCCATCAACCATATCTCCTTGCTGACCGATTCATTGTGTTATTTGGTTGCTCGACGGGCGCGGCCCAATCTGCATTTTTTCGCCTGGCAGAATCTGCGAAACGAAAATCCGATGCTGGATTTCATGCACCGCTTTGGGGAAGGCAATCTCGAAGATCGCTATTACCGGGTTTATAAAGCGCGCGGCCTTTCGGCGGGGGAATTGCTGCGGGCACGGCGATCCCTATTGAACGGCGATTCGGTGATCATCACTTCGGAAGGCTTTCTCACCTGGGATGGCAGATTCCAACATCCCCTTGAGCCTGGAACCGCCTGGATGGCGCTGCGTGCTGGAGTGCCTGTGGTACCGATGGTCTCGATCGGGGGATATGATATCCAGCCTTATTGGGATATCGAGAGAATGAAGCTCACAGGTCGCCTTACCATTCGGGTTGGCCAACCTGTGCAAATTGTTGAACAGCCTGTAGAAAATTATGATCAGGCCATCTTGGATGCCGCCAGTGAACAGATTTGGCAGGCGATGAATGACCTCATCCAGCAAGGTCATTGAGTCTTAACTGTCTTGGATGGTGTCACCGGTTTGATTGTAGTTGTATCCGCTTACAGGTGCACCTTGTTCTGCACACCTGTGGTGCGCGAGAAAAACCCGCCCTCAGGTGCCGAATTCGCACCGAGGACGGGGCTTAACGCGATCTTTTTTCATTTGTACTATGGAGTAAAACTCATATTTTTGGTCATACAGGTACCGGCTAAACCATCCTGCGAGCAAAGTTTGATGGTGGCATCGATCTGATGGCCGGTCGGGTCGGCGCTGAGCCCGTTTCCAGGGGAGAAGCCAACTTCATTGGCTGCCAGATCATCTTGCAGCGTACCCAAGTTGAGGATACAGGCATTGAATTCCTTGAATTGATCATCTGTCCAGTTGACGGCTTCTGTTGTGACTGTATCCGTGACAGTTACCGATACCGATTGCCAGATCAGGCTGCCAGTATTGGTGATTTTGAAGATCGGAATCCAGACGCCGCAAACATCCATATGATCGAAAACGACCGTGAATTCCGGAACGGGAGTATTTGTGGCCGTAGGGGTTGGGGTCGCAGGGGGTGTGAAAACGGGTAACGAACCTACGTTTCCAGTAGTAGTAGCGTAGTTGCCCCATAACCAGCAAAAACCGCCTCGATCGGGATTCTTGATATACCAGTAGAGCCCACTAGGATCGCGAGCTACGATTTCAGCTTGTTCGCCCACTAACAGCGCGCCCAAAAGCTCATAATCTTTCCCAGGCCCAAACCGGCAATTGGTGTCGACCGACACGCTGACCATGGGAACAGAGGGAGTAAAAGTGTTTGTGGGTTGAGGTGTCAGCGAGGGAGTTTTAGTTATGACAGCAACTGTGTTCGTCACAGTCGGCGGTTGCTGTTGATCTCCGGCTGGTTGCTGGTTTGCCGGGGGATTTGCCTCCAGTGCGGTAATAGTATGTGCGATCATAGTTTGTTGGATAGCCGTTGCCATCATATTTGCGTCTGGTGTTGAGTTGGCAGGAGGGCCGCAGGCCAGGCTGACCAGAATTAGCATCGCACCAAGCGATAAGAGCCGAAATTTTCTTGTGAATACGATTTTTGCATCCCTGTGTGGTCGAGAATTTGAGTTTCGCATAATATCTCCTTTTGCACTTTAAAAAAACGACTACGGTGAATATTGCGATGGCTCGACGATCAATCTTATTCTATATGGTGTGAAGCCCAAATTTTTGCTAACGCAAGTTCCAGTAAGTTCTGGTTCAGTACATGATTTGATTGTGGTTTCCAGGTGGTGACCATTCGAATCGTTGTACAGTTATTGTAGCAGACTCGAGGATGGATTTTCCAATAATGGACACACCTCTTTGGGAATTGTCGGGGTGGTTTCTAGATTTGGGGGTAGTACGTCTGACTTCGGAAGTCTGTATGGCGAATAAACTGCGTAATGCCTGATGAGATTAACCAAAAAAGCCCGGACAACTCTCGTCCGGGCTGGGGATTTAAAATCGATTTAGCTTATGGCACGAAGTTAAAGCTCTTGGATATACAGTTACCCACCAGGCCCGGCTCGGTGCAGACTTTGACGGTTGCACTCATGTTATGTCCGGTGGGGTCGTGATTGAAGGCTGCACTGGCTGTATAGCCTGTATCTCCGGGGTCCAAATCGTTATACGTATTCACCACTGCACAGCCATTCAGCTCATCGAATTGGTTTGCGTCAGCATTGACGGTATCGTTGGTATCGTTGTCTTTGACTGTTGTGGCCACAGACCTGAACATCGCACCGCCTGTATTCGATATCTCGAATTCGACCTGCCAGGTAACACAATTTTCGATCTGGTTGTACTTGACTGTAAAATTGGGTTCAGGTGTCGGCGTGGGGGTGAAGGTTGGGGTGGGCGGTGGGGTGAACACGGGTAGCGAGGCAGTATTGCCAGCTGTCGTGGCGTAGTAGCCCCACAACCAGCAGTATCCATCTCGATCGGGGTTGCGCACATACCAGTATAATCCGGTGGGGTCTTTGGCGATGATCTCTGTCTCTTCGCCGACCATCAATGCCCCGATCAACTCATAAGGTTGCCCAGGGCCAACGCGGCAATTCGTGGGTTCTGAAACACTGACCCGGGGAATCGATGGCGTGGGGGTCTCGGTAGGCGACAGAGTCAAAGAGGGCGTATCACCGATCTGCGGGGTCAAAGTGGCAGTCGGCGGTTCCTGTTGTCCGGGAACCGGCTGTTGGTCAGGAGGGTTCTGCAGAGCTGCCACCCGGGTTTGCTCTGCGCTTACCGTAGCAGCGATAAAGGTCAGTTTAACGGCCGTCCCCACATCATCGACCTCAGGTCCAGCTGGCTGGGGCGCTGTCATCCCAGGCAGATTGCAGCCAACCAGCAGCCCTCCGAAAATCAATAAGATCACCAATGCCCCAGATCGTTTCAACAACATGCGCTGCAGGTTTGCTTGGGAGATGTGTGCCTTATTCATGCTGTCCGCTCCTTTTCAAGAATGCTGAAGTGAACAAATTATCTGAGGTGACTACTTCGACAATGTCAACTTCGCAAGTTCTCGCGAAGTTGACATTGTCGAAGTACCCCCATTATACGTGAGCAATGACGGGGATGCAATCACACTAGGGTACGATATAATCTGGCACTGTCAATGAACCACAAATACCTTTACTTCACTGTTTTCACCTCAGGGATGACCACCCTGGCCATAGAGCTGACTGCCTCGCGTTTGCTGGGCAGTGTTTTCGGAACCAGCAATCTGGTATGGGCCAGCATCATCGGCTTGATCCTGATCTACCTGACGGTGGGATATTTCTTGGGAGGCCGCTGGGCTGACCGCTGGCCGAACAGCGAACCTTTCTACACCATCCTGGCCTGGGGGGGCTTCACCTCGGGTTTGGTGCCCTTCATCGCCCGCCCGGTGCTGCGCCTGGCCGCGGATGCCTTCGACGAGCTGCGCATGGGCGTGCTGATAGGCTCCTTCGTGGCCGTGCTGGTGCTCTTTGTGATTCCGATCACCTTGCTGGGGACGATCTCGCCTTTCGCCATCCGATTGGCTTTGGATGACCCTCACAAAGCGGGCCAAATCTCGGGCAGGGTGTATGCCATATCGACTTTGGGATCTTTTGTGGGCACATTTCTCCCTGTGATCGTATTGATCCCGCTGATTGGCACGACCTTCACTTTCCTGGCTTTCGCGGGGTTCTTGAACCTGGTGGCTCTGCTGGGCCTCTGGGGTAGTGCTGGTCCCCGGGGAGTCCTGAAGTGGAGTTGGATGCCGGTATTCCTGGGGGTGTTAGCCATCTTGTGGGGACGTGGGGATATCAAGGCCAGTCTGGGGCAGATCTACGAGACAGAGTCAGCCTACAACTATATCCAGGTGCAGGAGATTGGAGGCTTCCGTTACCTGCGCTTGAACGAGGGTCAGGGCATCCACTCCGTATACCACCCCGAAGAATTGGCCTTCCAGGGACCCTGGATGCAGGTCTTGGCGGCGCCCTTTTTCAACCCTGCTCCCTATACCCCTGAACAGGTGCAGAGCCTGGCGGTGATCGGACTGGCCGGGGGGACCATCTCGACCCAGGCCAGCGAGGTTTTTGGCCCGATCCCCATCGATGGCTTCGAGATCGACCCTGAGATCATCCGTGTAGGGCAAGAGTTCTTCGGGATGACGCAAGCCAACCTGAACCCGATTGCACTGGACGGCCGGTGGGGGTTGGAGCACAGCGACCGCAAGTATTCCATCATCAGCATCGACGCCTATCGCCCACCTTACATCCCCTGGCACCTGACCACCCAGGAATTCTTCAAGATCGTCCATGAGCATATGGCCAAGGACGGCGTGCTGGCGATCAACGTCGGCCGCGCCCCTGCAGACCGGCGCCTGATCGAAGGCCTGGTAGGGACCATCGGCACTCTCTTCCCCTCGATCTATGTCATGGATATCCCTGACACTTTCAACTCGATCATCTACGCCACAGCGCAGCCCACCACAGTGGACGACCTCTTCGAGAACTTTCAGATGTATTACACGCGCGTAGACACTCACCCGCTTTTGCTGGATGCTGTCCAACGGGCGATTGCCTTCATGCAACCCAACCCTTGCCAAGGCCAAGATCCAGCCCAGGGGTGCATCGTTTTCACCGACGACCTGGCCCCTATCGAGTGGATCACCAATAACATGATTCTGAATTATGTCTTTTTCGGTGGGATCGAGGAACTTCAGTAATATTTTGCGTATAGGTCCAGAAACCTTAACCACGAAGACCACAAAGGTGCACAAAGGTTTGGTGGCAGTGTTGTCAGTCTATGGAGATTCCAATACACACTAGTATCTCAACTTGATGAAAATGTAGGGCAAGATGGTATCTTGCCGTCGGCGATTCCTGAGAGAATGATGTTTTCTCTTTGTGCCTCTTCGTGTCCTTCGTGGTAAATTATTGGATTTGAATGGTTGGAGGAGTAATGAATATCGTCAAACATGTCCTGCAGTGGTTGGTTGTAATTCTCGTCCCCATCATCCTAGCGTTGGGCGCGGTGCGTTTCTTGCTGACCCCTTTATTCGTGCAGATCGAATACCGCACGCCCAATTTCCCTGAAGATTCTTATGGCTTTACTTACGAGGAGCGCTTGAAGTGGTCTGAGGTGGCGCGTCAATATTTGCTCAACGACGCCGGGATCGAGTTCTTAGGCGATCTGACCTTCGAGGATGGTTCTGCCCTCTACAACCAGCGCGAACTGCGCCATATGCTGGATGTCAAGATCGTGGTCAAGGCCGCCATGCGGGTGCTCTATGGCTCCATAGCCGTGCTGATCCTGGCAGGGGTTTGGGCGCAGCGCTCGGATTGGTGGTGGCAGTATCGCCAGGCATTATCCCGTGGGGGCTGGTTGACTGTGGCAATCATTGGCGCAATGGTTGTGTTAATGCTGCTGAGCTTCAACTGGTTTTTCACCGCCTTTCACAAAATCTTCTTCGAAGGCGAAACCTGGATCTTTAAATACTCAGATACCCTGATCCGCCTTTTCCCGATACGTTTCTGGCGGGATGCTTTTATTACGGTTGGGGGGATCGCGTTGTTAGGGGGTCTGTTGATCGGATTCCTTGGCGCACGTCCGCGCTCAATCTAAGAACCTAATTGCCTCACTATGATCAAGTTTTACTCGGGAGGTATTTTCCCAGGGTGGAGTCGCTTTGCCTGTGTAGCGAAAAGTTGGATAAGCAAAGGTGACCTTGTCATGCTCGTTGAAAGCGTGCAGTACATTTTCCCAAATAGACTGGGTGCTGGGCCGCGTTGGCGTGGTTCACAGAGATATCGAACGGCCAATTCGACTCCGCACTCGATGATAGGTAGGTAGACCGTCACCGTTAGGCACCCATACAGAAATGAGGTTGAATTGAGCGATGAAAGAGCCAATGCCCAACCCCCTGCTGAAGAGTGATCATCCAACTGGAAAAGCAGTGCGCCGTTGGCGGGCCTGGTATTGGCCAGCGGCATTGTTTTTCGGCGTCCTGTCCTGGATCTCTACGCGTTATTATTTACGCCTGCGCCGCCAACCGCCCTGGAAGCGCCATGGTCTGCCAGCCGGGTTGGAAGCCCATGACTCGCTGCTTGCCAGGGGCTTTCACATTGCTGAGGATAATCTGCGCGCCTGTATCGAAACCCGCTATCTCCCCAATGGCGAGACCAAGCAGGTGTTGTGTGCCGGCCGGCGCAATTTCCGTGAGCCCTGGGCACGCGATCTGAGCTTTGCGACCTTCGGCTTGCTCGAACTGGGCGATTTCGATGCCGCGCGCCAATCGTTGGAAGTCTTCTTGCATTTCCAGACGCCTGAGGGGCAGTTCCCAGTGAAGGCCTATTCGACCAGGATATTCGAGCGCTTTCTGCACTCCTTGTTTCGCCGCGAACAGCCTGTCCATGCGCCCTTGCAACCCAAGTATATCTCCGGGCATCGGACCTTCTCGCTAGATGGCAACCTGCTGCTGGTGGTAGCCTGTTTGGCGTACATCGCCAAGACGGGTGATGACGAGTTTGCCCGGGCGCATTGGCCGGCACTGCAGCGCGGCATCCACTGGGTCGAAGAGCAGGCCCTGAATGGCGAGGGGCTTATCGCTCAACAGGCCTATTCCGACTGGGCCGACAGCCTGGCGCGTACTGGCGAGGTGCTGTATACCAATATCATCTACTGGAAAGCACTTGCTGAGATGGCGCGACATGCTGACGAAGGGGAAGCACCAGCCTGGGGAACGCTCGCAGCCCTCACCCGGCAGGCTATCGTCGAGCGGTTTTGGCGGGATGATTTGGGTTATTTTGTGACCAGCGCTGAGCTGGATAACCTCTCCAGTTCTGGGAATTTGCTGGCGATTGCCTGGGGTCTGGCTACGCCCGAACAGGCTGAGGCGATATTGGGGGCGATCAAGCGCTTCGGGATGGACGATCCCGTTCCAACCCAGGCTATGCATGGCGATTACTCGCCCAACTCGATTGCGATCGAGAATCGTTTGGCTGGTATCCCTGAATATCACACCCGCGGAGCCTGGTTGTGGCTGGGGGCCTGGCATGTGATCGCTGCGGTATCCCAGGGAAAGCTTGACTACGCTGGGGCGTTGTTGGAGAAGATCATGGCGACCGTCTTGCGTGATGAAGCCGTCTACGAAGTCTATGGCGAGAATGGGCAGTATTTATCCACCAGGTGGTATACTGCCGAAGCACCACTGTCCTGGAGCGCTGGTATGATCATCTATGCAGTGAGTGTTTTTCGGAAGGCATCAAGTCACGAGACAGTTCTATCTTCAAAGTGAGGCCTAGCTATGCATATCGGTTTCTTTACCAATGCTTATTTCCCGACGGTCAGTGGTGTCGTGCGTTCGGTGAGTTCTTTTCGAATGGCCCTCACTGAACAGGGCCATAATGTGTTCATCTTTGCGCCCCACGCCAGTGACTATAGCGATCAGCACCCTTTTGTATTTCGCTATCCTGCCATCGATTTGCCCCAATACCCGCAATTCCCTTTCGCGATCCCAATCTCCGCCTGTCTCGATAGAATTATGCCCTCACTGGGGTTAGATGTGATCCATAGCCACCACCCAGTATTATTGGGTCAGATTGCAGTAGCGAAAGCCGAAGAGTTGCGCTTGCCGGTTGTTTTCACCTTTCACACCCGCTACAGGGAATACAGCCATTACCTGGCGATCAGCCAGGATTTCGTCAAAGAGCGGATCGATAACTGGCTGCGTGAATATATGGTGCGCTGTCATCATGTCATCGCACCCAGTGAAAGCATTCGCGCCTTGTTATCCAGTGAGTACGGTGTCACAGCGCAGGTCAGTGTACTCCCAACGGGAATTGACCTGGCTAGCTATCAAAACTTAGACCGAACTCAATTACGCCGCCAGTTTGGTTGGGATGAGAAAACAATCTTGATCTCGGTGGGTCGTCTGGCAAAGGAAAAGAATTGGGATACGCTCTTAGAAGCGGCAGCGCAGCTGTTGAGAAAGAACCCCCATCTGCAGTTAGTGATACTTGGGGAAGGAGCGGAGCGCAAAGATCTGCTGAGACATGCTCGAAACCTGGGCGTTGATCAGCAAGTAGATCTGCCGGGCAATATTCCCCCCGCCGAAATTCCTGGATATTTGACCGCGGCAGATATTTTCTGCTTCGCGTCAATTACAGAGACTCAGGGCCTGGTAACTATGGAAGCTATGGCAGCAGGTTTGCCGATTGCGGCAATCGATGCCACCGGCACGCGCGATGCTGTCGATGATGGCGTCGAGGGTTTTCTCACCGATAACAATCCACCCGCATTGGCTGTGGCAATCGAGCGTCTGTTGGATGGCAAATTGCGTTCGCAATTCTCACAGGCCGCCCATAAGCGTGCCCAAACCTTTGGTATCCGTTACCTGGCAAATCAGTTGCAGGAGATTTATCGGTGCGCCGAAGAAGACGCCAAGGCTGGGCGATTTGTCCAGTGTGCTTAATATTACAGCGCAAAGTCATAGAATGATAAGCTGAGGCAGGTCTCCTGACCGTGCCGGCACGGTCAGGAGACCTGCCTCAGCGAGCTTGCATATTGATAGAAAACGTCAACCTTGCGCTGTAATATTAAGGGCTTCGAACATCTCTCATGTAGCATTGGTTGAGTGAAGTATGATCAGAAAATTTTTCCGTAAACCTGGTTCGATTGGTCATTCCCCCGGCACCCTGATTTCGATCAAACGCGAGGCACCGCGGCCCCTGGTGCTGTCTCTTTTCGAGTATGGCCCAGATCGGCCGGCCAGCCAGCGCCTGATTCGGGAACTTGGGGATTGTCTACCATTCGATCCAGATGTGCCAGTTTCCTGGCTGAATATCGATGGCAGCCACCAGGTTGATTTCCTCAAGGAAATTGGCAATAGCCTGGCGATCCATCCGCTGGCTCTGGAGGATATTCTCGATACCAGCCAGCGTCCGAAAATCGAAGATTATGAAAAATACCTCTTCATCGAGTTAAACCAATTGCTTTGGGACCAGGAGCTCAGCCAAATTCAGTCTGAACAGGTCAGCCTGGTTTTAGGAGAAAAATACCTGATTAGCTTCCAGGAACATGAGCAGGATGTCTTTGATCCAGTCAGAAAGCGCATTCAGGAGGGAAAGGGTCGTTTGACCAGATATGGTGCTGATTATCTGGCCTATGCCTTGATCGATGCCGTTGTCGATCATTATTTTGTTGTTTTAGAGCATATCGGTGAGCAGATCGAAATTCTGGAAGAGCAATTGATTACCAATCCCACTCCCGATACGTTGCAATCGATCCATGAATTGAAGCGTGAGCTGATCTTCATGCGCAAATCAATTTGGCCGCTTAGGGAAGTAATCGGCACCCTGGAGCGAGGCGAAAATTCCCTCTTCCAGGAGTCGATTTTGATCTTCCTCAGAGATGTCTACGAACACACCATCCAGATCATCGACACGGTGGAAACCTTTCGCGAGATGGTCTCAGGGATGCTGGATATCTACCTCTCCAGCATCAGTAACCGCATGAATGAGGTCATGAAAGTGCTCACCATCATTGCCACGATATTCATCCCGCTGTCTTTCTTTACCGGGTTATATGGCATGAATTTCGTCTATATGCCTGAATTGCAATGGCGTTGGGGGTATTTTGCCCTGTTGGCCTTTCTAGGTTTGGTCCTGATCGGGATGTTGATTTACTTCAAGCGCAAGAGGTGGATCTGAACGCCAGCACCAATATCTTTTGGGTGGTGGTGATTGGCTCATTGGTCATCGTGGGGGCCACGCTGGTCCTGATCGTCGTGCCTCTGATCGGTTCGCTGGAGATCATCATCCGCTACACCCAAGAAACTGTCTGAAAAGACCCCAGGGATTTCCAGAAGAATGCTTTTACCACTGAAACAACAACCTGCGAAACCCCTTTTCGAACTGAATGATGGACAAATCCCTGGGGTCTGGCTGGTAGAATTTACTTTCAGACGCTTTCTAAATAATCCTTATGTTAACCTCTCTAGGATCATTATGAATAGACTTGTATCTGTATCTACACATGAAGACATTCCCCCGAAGTACCAGGAGACTTCCATTGGACTTTTGTTGGCCTACCATAATCTCAATGCTCCCCTCGAAGAGACGATGCAGCCACACCTGTTGATTGGTATGTGCATGGATAACCGCAAACGCTTGCGGCTGCCGGAGAATTTTGCTTATATCATCCGAACGGGGGGAGCCAACCTGCGCTACAGCGAATTCAAAGTCTCCTATGCGATTGCGGTCGGCGGCGTGAGGGCGATTGCGCTCATCGGGCATACTCATTGCGGAATGGTAAATCTAATCTCGAAGAGAGAGTCGTTTGTGGAAGGCTTAGTCGAGAATGCTGGTTGGGATCGGCAGTGGGCAGAGGAGCATTTCATGCACTTTGCGCCGATGTTTGAGATTGGCAATGAGATCGACTTCGTGTTGAGCGAGATAAAACGATTGCGTCTGCGCTATCCGGGCATCATTGTAGCGCCTTTGATGTATCGTGTAGAAGATAATCTTCTCTATCTCATCGACGAATATATGCCTGTGAATTAATTGCTCGCATATTTCGGATGAGTTCTAAGAGTGGAAAACCCTAAACCGATTTCACAGTTGCAATAGCACGTGCAAAAAACGCCTATGCGCCGTATTTGGACAGCCGTCTGGCATGGGCTAATGCCAGGGACATCGTGTCCAATGCTGGGAACGTCCCCAGGCCGCCCTGGGCGCAGGCGCGCTCGCCGAACTGTGTCTGGCGGTCGGGGAGATGGGTGGAAAGCGCCCAAAGTAAGAGCGGCACCGGGTGCCAGGAGTGGGATTTCATCGACGCTGGAGTGGAGTGGTCACCGGTGATGATGAGAACATCAGGTTTTAGATCCAAGAGTTGCGACAATGCCGCATCGACGCTTTCGATGACCTCCGCTTTGCCCTCGAAATTACCGTCCTCGCCCATACTGTCGGTCTTCTTGATGTGGATGAAGAAGAAATCGTACTCGTCCCACACCTTTCTAGTGGCAGCGAATTCATCTTCGGGATACTCGCCCTCGAATTGGACCACATCCATACCGACCAGCTTGGAGACCCCGCGATACATGGGATAAACCGCCACACAGGCGGCTTTCAGCCCGTAGGCATCGGCATAGCTGGGCAGACCGGGATCGGTAGCAAAGCCCCGCAGGGTCACACCGTTGGCCTGGGGTTGGTCTGCCAGTGCGTTCTGCGCTGCGGAGACCCACTGGTTGAAGAGCTCGGCAGCGCGCTCAGTGGAAGGTTGCTGTGCCTGGATCGTCAAAGGCGCCGCGCCGGTTCTCTGGGGGTCAGTGTCGTTCAGGTGGGGTTCCAGGCCCTCGCCGCGCATCACCACTGCAAAGCGATATTCTTTGACTTGCCTGACATCGACCTCTACACCGGGGATTTCGATGGCATCCAGTTTTCCGACCAGTGGTGCAGCAACCTCGCTGGAGATGCGCCCTGCACGGCGGTCGGTGATCAGGAGGTCGGCATCAAGAGTGCAGAAATTGCCGCGGGCTGCCACATCGCCTGGGTTGACTTCCAAGCCCACACCTGCTGCCGAAAGGGCGCCACGTCCGACTTCGAACACCAGGGGATCATAGCCGAACAGGGCTAAATGTGCAGGACCAGAGCCCGGGGTGATGCCTGCTCGAATGGGGATAGTTTGACCAAGAATCCCCTCGGAGGCAAGCCGATCCATATTTGGGGTCGCGGCAGCCTCGAGGGCGGTCGGACCTCCTGCCTGGATCGGGAGTCCTCCTAAGCCATCTAAAACGAGCAGGACGATCTTGCTATCTGAGGGTTGGAGTAATCTGGGAAGATAATCGTAGGGCATAATGACTCCTGAATATCGGACGCGGATGGACGCGGATCAACTGCGGCGATCCGCGTCCGAATTAGAAATTAGAGAAGCTAAACTTCTTGCGTAGCACCCTGGAAGGGACAGAGAAGTTTAGCTTCTGGGTAATTTTACCGAATGGCCTGCTCGGTCTCCTTATCGAAGATGTGCATGTTGGCCATGTTGAACGTGGCCTGCACTTTGTCGCCCATCTTGTAGCCGGTGCGGGGGTCGATGCGGCCGACGTAATCGTGATCGCCGCTCTTGAAGAAGACGAAGATTTCGTTGCCCATCAACTCGGTGACCTCTACGGAACCTTCGATCTGCTCGGCGACGATGCCGGGGGCCTCGTATTTCGGATCGTAGACATCCTCGGGTCGCAGACCGAAGACAACGTCTTTGCCGACGTGTCCCTCATAAGCAGCTTTGCGGCTGTCGGGGATTTTCACCGAGAAAGCGTTGGTATCAACAAACAAGTCATTGCCTTCTTTCTTCAGTCTAGCTTCGAAGAAGTTCATCGCAGGAGAGCCGATGAAGCCGGCCACAAACAGGTTGTCCGGGTAGTCGTACAGGTTTTGGGGTGTATCCAGCTGCATCAAGATGCCCTGGTTCATCACGGCGATGCGAGATGCCATGGTCATGGCCTCGACCTGGTCGTGAGTCACATAGATGAAGGTGGTCGCCAGGCGCTGGTGCAGCTTGGTGATCTCGGTGCGGGTTTGCACGCGCAGCTTGGCATCCAGGTTGGAGAGCGGCTCGTCAAGGAGGAAGACTTTGGGCTCGCGTACAATGGCGCGGCCGACAGCCA
>CAZUSV010000133.1:15299-18056 GCA_964622645.1 uncultured Anaerolineales bacterium | reverse complement strand
TCTAGGAAATCCCGTGGTAATGTCCAGATTTTGAGGGATGGGGCGTGCGGAGCACGCCCCATCCCCCAAAATCTGGGAACTCCCCCAGGCGATTCCTAGAGGGTACAATTGGGAGGCATAAATTGAAAAACGATCCCTCTGAGAGGTTGATGATGGCTTACCTAAAACCTTCTAATCGAATTGCACTTATGTTGATGGTGTTGGTTATTCTGACAACTGCCTGCGGTCTGCCTGCTGTAGTTTTAGGAGCTGATCAAGGGGAAAGCCAAGCTGAACATGATGTCATTATCGTCGGCGCTGGAATAGCTGGCCTGACGGCGGCTTACTTTCTTGAAGGTGAAGAGTATGATGTGCTGGTTTTGGAGAAAGAAGACCGCGTTGGCGGTAGGGCGATATCAGGAACTTATGCTGGGTTTTCCTATGCTCAGGGCACGGAATATTTGGGTGAGCCGTATGGTGCGCTGAAAAAGGTTATCCGAGATTTGGATATTGAAACCAAGGAAATCCCTTCTCCAATGGATGCTCGCTTTTTCGACGGAGAGTTCTATTATGGTGAGGAAGGCCTTGCTTTGATGTACCTCGAATACAGCAGCCTGGATGAACTTAACTGGTTTATAGAAGCGGTGCAGGAAATCTACGATGAGTACGATGATATCCCCTATTTCGATCTGGAATCCGATCTGGCTGAATTGGATGAGATCACGGCCGAAGACTGGTTCGATCAGCAGGACTTCGATGATATTTTCTATGACACATATAATGTGGCTGCTCGCGGTCTTTTCGGGGCCAATCTAGACGAGATCTCAGCGCTCAGCTATATTCCTGAACTGGGCTTCGATTTCGAAGATGTCGATCCGCTGGATACCGATGATATCGCTGATCTGAGCAATACTTACCCCAAGGGAAGTTGGTCCACAGAAGCCTATACCTTCGAGACTGGCATCACCGAAGTCACCAATGCCCTGGCCGATGCCCTGGGAGGCAGTATCCAGCTCAATTCAACGGTAACAGGCGTCGAGAAGCGCGCAGGCCTTTATTGGGTCAGCTATCAGGATCAGAACGAGCAGATATACCAAATCAGCGCTGATGTCGTCATCCTGGCCGTTCCCGCTCCGATCGCGCTCTGGCTGGCTCCAACGCTGCTGTCCCCTGAACAAAAATCGATCCTTGAGCAGGTCGAGTATTCGCCCTATGTGACTGTTTCTCTTTTCAGTGAACAGCCAGTCTTCAATCGTGCCTTCGATCTTGCTGTACCCGATGGCTATTTCTTCACCGATGTTTACGACAGCACCTGGGTGCAGCGTTATTATGATCTTGCCCTGGCTGACAAGCCAGAATCTGTGATGGGAATCTATGTTGCCCCTGATAGTTTTCGAGATCGCAGTTTGCTGGAAATGAGTGATGGGCAGATATTAGAACGAGTATATACTGACCTGAAACGGATTTTCCCTGATGTACAGGATGAAATTGTAGGCTATGAGGTGCAGCGTTTTCCATACGCCTATCCGGTAATGACCCTGGGGGCGTATCAGCGTTTAACACGCCTACATGAGATCACGGAGGGCGGGTTGCTATTGGCGGGTGATTATATGATTTACCCTACCTTCGAGGCTGCGGCCGAATCGGGTTATCTGGCTGCAGAGAAGGCCATAGCCGAGTTGGATTGATTTCTTGCAGTTGTTGGGTCGATTGATGTGCCTTACCCGTAGACAAATAGATCGCCGATCGACTGGCGAGAGTAATTGTGGGCAATTGCGTCTGCGAAAATATGCCCCACAGAGAGTATCTTGAGCTTGGGGTGCCGTTTCTGTTCGTGGATGGGAACAGTGTCGGTGGTGACCACTTCAGTGATCTCAGGGATGGCGACCAGCTTCTCTAACCCGCCTCGCACAAAGACGCCATGCGTGCAGGCTAACCATATCTCGTCGATGCTTTGAGAGATCAGCATCTTGGTTAGCTCAAGGATCGTGCCGCCAGTGGCGATCTCATCGTCATAAATCAGTGCCTTTTTGTAACCGCCGAGTTGATCCCCAACTAAGCCATTATATTGCACTTGCGTATCGGAGATGCGCTCTTTATTGCCTGCCGTGATCGGTAATCCCAGGGATTTGGCGAAACGCGCCGCTGATTTCGCTTGTCCCATGTCAGCAGCTACGACGATAGCCTTCGAAAGGTCATGTTTTTCGAAGTGACTTTTGAAGACCGGGCGGCTGCTGAGTGGATCAGCCGGCATGGGGAAGAAGCCGTGCACCTGGGGGGAGTGCAGCATCATGGTCATCACATGCGTAGCCCCGGCGGTATGCAATAGATCAGCAACTAAGCGGGCGGTGATGGAGATACGCGGGGCATCCTTTTTGTCGGAGCGTGCAAAGGAGAAATAGGGAATAATGGCATGGATCTCGCGCGCTGAGGCTGCCTTAGCGATGTCCAGCATCATCATAAGTTCGACCAGGTGATCGTTGACTGGTGGGGATAGCGATTGCAGGATATACACCTGGCGAGAACGAACGCTGGCTCCAAGTTGAATGTATAGATTGTCATTGCTGAACCGGCTGACATAAGTATCTTCCAGTGGTAAGCCTAGATGTTCAGCGATGTCCGCAGCCAGTTCTGGGTGAGAACTGCCGCTGAAAAAACGCACATCTGTAGGGTCAAGGGTTTTATCGGGCATTGCTCTCCTCTTTATCACAAATGAATTCAACATAGAGAGTTCCGAAAAAAGGGTGTGCGTGGGGGGGGGGGGGCCCCCCCCCCACC
>CAZUSV010000133.1:0-15289 GCA_964622645.1 uncultured Anaerolineales bacterium | reverse complement strand
ATTTTTAACCAAATTTAATTAAACTTTTTTTTTCTCTTAATTTGGGGGGGGGGGGGGGCCCCGCCCCCCCCCGCCGCACACCCTTTTTTCGGGGTATCTTTGTTAGGGGTAGATTACAGAAGCCAAATTCGGCTGCCAATTATCCGCCCAGACGCGGTCGGCCATCTCGGCTACTCCGGCCAGGGGGATGGTCTTGGCGGTCATTTCACCAGCTAAACGCCCCTCGAAGCCCCAGGATTCAGCCTCAGTGTACCAGTCTTCAGGCTCTGCGTTGGCGTCGTTGTCGGGGAAACCCAGCGCAAGGCTGGCACTGGAGTGAACTTCGGACTGCACGTAGACCAGGTCGCAGTTCAAGCGCGTCCACAACCCGGCCGTCTTGTGAAAGCCATCATAAGCCTGACGGATATGGGGTTTGTCGGGAGCGGTTTGGACGTGGTCGAAGCTCGCAAAGGGCAGTAGCACGCCTAACTCGGGCAGCTTCTCGCCGATGGCGGCGTAATTGTGTACGGTGATGCGGTAAGGCCAGAAATCCGCAGTCTGCTGGGGGGTGGCCACATCTGCAGGCCAGGATTGCATGCTAAAGACGCCATTATCCAGCAGCGCCTGGGTCAGAGCGTGAGAGAACCAGCGCTTTCCCATGATCTGTGGGCCTTTGTCGTCTAGCACGTAATCCTCTCCACCAGGCACCTCGAAAACTGGCCGACCCTCTGGATAAGATGCGTTTTGGATCCAGCCAAGCTGCGAGTAATCCACAGCGATACTGGTAGGGGTATATCCTTGATGGTCGTAGTAGGGGTTGTAGATCGGCTGGCGACGCTCACCGAAGTGGCCGATCTCCAGGGGATACATTTCTGCCATCGTGGGATTCTCACGACCGACGAAGTATTTCAACCCTTCAAGATCCTCCCCATAATAGGCCAGGACGTTCGTCGCCACGACCCCAGCGTGGGAGGAGGCGAACAAGCCGACATTATCGTAGAGCGGTTCTATCGAGATCAACTCGTGCAGATATGCGCCATTCACATCAGCGATCTGGCCTAACGCAAAACGGATCGTGTCCCGCAGCGCCGCCAGGCTGTCTGGCCCACCCCAATCATATTCCCCCTCGCTGCTGATCTTGGTTTGCTGGTCGGTCTTCCCCGGCCACATATGGCTGATGCTGATAGCCCCCACATCGACCGGGTTGTACTCCAGATGAAAAGGCACCCTCTGCTGGTTGAATTTCTCTACAAACCAGGTCGAAGCCACGACGACAATGGGAGCGCTTTCTCCATAGCGAGGCTGGGTGGGCAAGTCAACGCGCACGGCGATCCTCCCATTTTCTGGGGAGTCGATGTGGGTGTAGAGGATATCGTCAGGTTTGGTGGAATTATATTGTTGGATTGTTGGATGGGTGAGTGCGCTGGTTTGTAAAGGCGACGCAACATTGGTGGTAGATGGGAAATTGCATGAAGAGAAAAAGATGATCGAAGGAAGAAACAAATTCATCAGAAGGTTCTTATTTTGCTTCACTGGTTTGCTCCATTCCCGTGTTCCTTTCAACTTTTACTACAACCGATCCCGCCAATCGAACTCCCTTAGTCCTCGCATCAAATTTTCTATATTTTGCTCGAAGGACTCGAATGAAAAGTCTCTGCTTTCCTTGACGTCATCGACAATCTGGCGCATATCGGGGGGCAGTGCTTCGTAAATCGCCCTGGGATCATCGATAAAAAGGGGAATAATGTTGGTGACTTCACCCTCAGACCTGATGATCTTCTCTACGAGTTTGAGCTCTTTTTGCTGGCGAGGTGTTTGAACAGAATTTACGCTCAGCAATACAAGAACAGCGCCTCGCCTGGTCGCATCGAAGAAACCCTCTTCGATGTGTTGCTCCCAGTCTTCCTCACGTGGGATTTCGAGATTGGAAAAGACGCCAAAATCCATCTCACGCAGGTCTGCTTTGATGCGTTCGGCGAATTCAGCATCTGCTTGAGTGTAGGATAAGAAGACGCTGGCCTTCTTGGTCAGGTACGAGAGTTCTTCTTCTAAATTGGTCTCCGGGTCATCCATATCGATTTCTTGATAGGTCTTCTCTGGATACCCCTTGATGATCTCCACTTCCTCTTGCACCCAACGGGAATTCCTGGCATTGATGCTGTCGCAAAGGATGAACCAGGAGCGGGCTTCGATTTCACGCGTGATGAGATCGTCGATCTCATCATCGTCATTCAAGCATTTGAGAAAGAACATCAGTGGGTTATGCCCCTGATCTTCTAAGATATTGCGAACTTCACGCACTTTTACTAGATCATTATGAGAATGGGAGAGGAAAATCCAAGAACCTTCAGACATCGTCAAGCTCCACGAAGAAGTGCAAGTCTATATACAATGATAACAGGAAAAGCGTATTCTTCTTACGAGATCTTCGCATCTGATCAGCCGTACTTCTCCCGCAGATATTCAACAACAAGCCTGTCGATTAGATCATCTGCGCCGTTCCAACGCTCTTCTAAGTTTTCCATACCCACCAATACATATAATGCCTCGCGGGAGCTTTCGTCAAAGATACCAGTGACAGGGCCCGAATAGTGCCCTGTTGTCTGGATGATCTTTTGCATCTCAGTAGCAACCTCTGCCAGCGGGATCAGGTCATCTGGATTGACTTCCCCATAGTATAGATGATGCTTTTCTAATAGCTTGTATAGCCTGGTGATAGGCTGGGAGTCATCGTCCACGCGCAGATCAAGATAGCGATCATTATTGCCACCATACCCGCCCTTCTTTCTTACCACCAGAATCCCTGCAGACTGTCTGCCACGCCTGTCGCCACCGGCTTCCTGCCCGGCCCTCAGTGCCCCCACCAACCAGTCAGCAAGTTCCCCCTCCTGGCCGCGCACCTGCTCGAAGCGTTCAGCCATGGCTTCGATTGTGCCAGGCACCAGGATATTGCCTTGGCAGGCATAGCCCTCGCCGATGATGTGTCCGGCCCATGCTTTACAATCAGAGCCAGTGTAAGCGAAAGCGCGGCCATCTTTATCGATAGCACCAATTTGTCGGACAGTTTTCCCAGGATCCCCTGCTGTGAGCGCCATGATGGTATCCTCCGCTGAGGTGCCCTTTGCCATCAACTCCAGAGCCCTGGGCCCGTAGGTCAGATTGGCGCGTGCTTGGGTGGCGACTGCTCCTGCGCCGGCGCGCGCCCAGGAAACAATAGACGCCACGGCCAGGAACTTGGATTGCACGGCGACCCCCCATTCTCCCCGTCCCGGATCATAAGAAACAATCGAAAAGGTTGCAATGGGCTTCATTCCTGGCTCAACTGTGCGAGCAGAGCATCGATCTGCTGGTGGTGGAAAGCCTCGTGCCCGGCATAACCTTCGAACCACTCCAACCCGTTCATATCTCGCAGGCCGCCTTCGTGAGTCAGTTCCATATTTGCATCGCTAGGCCAATTCTCAAAATAGCGTTTTGTGCCCAATCGAGCACGCTGGAACCAGAACTCGATGACCTCTTTGGGTGTGCTGTAGGGCGGTGGCGGTGGCAGGAACGTGATACCATGCGGTGGTTTGATCCCCTCTATTAAAGGCTTTGCGATCATCTCACGCAGATAAAACTCATCGATGGCCAGGTGCATGAAGACCTCGCCCAATGACCAGGCCTCCTCATCATAATTTGCTTGTTCAGGACGCCAGTCAAGTTGTTCTTGCGAAAGGCCTTCTAAATAGTTCAACGTTTTGGCACGTACAGCATCCATCTTCTTCAGCATATCTTTCGGTTCCATCGCTTTTTCTGTCTCCTTTTGCGTACTGATATACCAAAAATCATACCATGAAAGACACAAATGTTCTAATTATTGAGGGAGTGTATGGGTATGCTCATATGTCACATACACCTAAATTTTGGAACTATCCCGCCTTACCTGGAGTTCCAATTCTAAAGTATTATTCTCTTCAATGACAACAATCCCAACCATGAGCGGTCTCGACTGCTACATGGATGTTTTCGAGTGGTGTTGTCGCGCTTAGATTGCAGAGGTAGAGTGCGAAACCGCCATTATCCCGGGTACCGACTTCAAGGTAGTGTCGTGTTCGCTGGCGAACTTCTTCGGGGGTAGCACGCTCCATAAAACTGGCACCCAACCCAAATACCAGGGCACACTGGTGCTCTTCAGCGTAGTTCTTGAAAATCTCTGGACCTAATTCAGCTACATCCGGGTCCTGGCCTTCTAGGAAAGTTGGAGAAACCAACAGTTTGAGCGCCAGCATCTCTCGGGGATTTTTGAGGTGACGCTCGCCAACCCAATTGGGCACATAGACTTGCGGCCCACAGCTTTCACGCACTCGCAAAATATACGGCACGACCCATTCCGCCAGTATTTTCAGGTTGATGATGGGAATCGAGGCCATCGCATCCGCGCCAGCAATCCCGGTGAAATTGGGAAGGTGCGCTTTTTGGTGCTCGATCCAGGGGATAATGATATCATCCGTCAGCACCTGCAGAAGTGCTTTGGCAAAATCCGGGTTCCGCAGGATGTCTTTGAGGAGCGTTTCGATGCCGCGCAGGTTGGCTGCCAGCGAGAATGGGGCGCAGAATTGCAGGGCTGGTGGTATACCGGTCAGCCTGGTGTAGATCTGATGCATTTCGATGATCTGCGAACAGCGTCCGGCGGAATCAAAATTAGGGGTCGCGATTTTACGCAGATCAGCGGGACTCTGGATAAATGGGGTGGTGTGATCGATCTCAGGGATGTGATCGTCGCTATAGAGTATCGCCTGGCCGAGTGCTTCTACTTCGATATTGTATACATCATAATCAACAAAGCCTGCATCCATATCGTAACGCTCGGCAATTTCTAAGGAAGCTGGGACCAGCAAATCGGGCCTGGTGTAGAATTCGCGATGATTGAGGTTGAGCTCATGAATCGCAAGTTCGTGCATCTGGGCGTAGACAGGCACATAGCCAGAGATGCCGCGCATTGCTTGCCGCAAACGCTGCACGCCAGCCTGGAAACCTGTGTACTCATCCTTGAATTTCATTTTGCTCTGCTAGGATTAAAGTGGGGTGCATCTTGGTTATACTTTATCAGCAGGTCTCACTATTCGATAGATGCACCCCATAAGCCTTGTGGCAACTGCTCCACCAACCATTCTTATTCAAGGCGCACACCCTGTTTCTTCAGTGCAGACTGAAGCCGCTTTATGTCCACAGCGCTGCTATTGACCCCGTCCTGAAGCGACACTGCTGCTGCCACCCCGGCAGCTTGCCCTGTCACCGTACAGCACATCATATTACGTAGAGCCGCGTGGGCGATTTTGTCAGCTGCAACACTGCGACCGGCTACAAGCAGGTTATCGATTTTTTGTGGGACGATGATGCCATAAGGCATTTGAAAGTAGCGACCTGTGGTTGGCAGGATAAGCAATCCATGTCCATCGAGGAACTCGGGGAAGATGCCGATGGAATCTTCGAAGCGGGCTTGATCCCGCACATCGTGCTCGGTCATGGTATATCTTCCCATGATCTTGCGGGATTCGCGCGTTCCCAAAGTCATGCCAAAGTTGCGCAGCTTGGCCTTCTCGAATCCGGGTTGGTATCGACGCAAGGCTTCTATGGCTAACATGGCCTGGCGGCGACCTTCTATTTCAGCCTGGGTCAGATCCCAGATATCAGTGCTGTCGTAGCCAAGCATATAGATCATGTTCAGGCTGGTGGCTTCTCCAGCATCAGTGATCGTGCTCCATGTGCCCCCAATGCTGGTCAGATCTTCGGGGATCAAGCCCTCCTGGCGCGCCTTGTTGAACGGCTCTTCCAGGTATGCAGTAAATAGATCATCCTCCTTGCCAGTGGTTTCGATGGCCCAGTTCTGGCCCCAATCTGCATATGTCGCCGGGTGCGCTTCCACGTACTCGAGGAATGTCTCCCGGTCCACCCCGCTGCAGGAAAAAATGACGGTGACACCCATCAGCTCCTCTTTGGGGGTCTTGTGGCAGGGGACACCGGCTCGATAGGCAATATCGGCATCGCCAGTGGCATCGATGATGCGCGCAGCCAGGATCGCCTGCCGGCCAGATTTACTCTCGGTGATGATGCCCTTGGTGGAATCGCCATCCATGATCACATCCACGGCCAGGCAGTGCAGCACAGGGACGATGCCTGCCTCCAGAACGAGCTGATCCGCCACGACTTTGAACAAATCGGCATCCAGCCGCTCTCCATCCGAGTAGGGTCGCTTCTGGGTTCCACCCATGGTCGCGGCGCGCTGCTCGAACTCGATGCCAATTCCCTCCACATCTACCGTCCCCTCGTAACGATACCAGGCAATGCCTTCCACGCCCACCTGTGAGATCACCCCCCCGAAACAACCGTAGCGCTCAACGAGCATTGTGTGCACGCCCTGGCGTGCAGCGCTCACCGCTGCAGCCAACCCGGCGGGTCCGCTGCCGACGACCAGGACCTCCGTTTCAGCCAGGACAGGCGTCACTCTGGATTTTTCATGGATCTGTTTCATCTCGGCATAACTTATTGGCGCAAGAAATCTGCGCCAGCCCTAAAGGTAATGTCTGGGAACCGTATCGGCCCAGTGTTTGGTGAAATGTACTGCGCCATTGACGCGCACCTCGACCTGAATAGTCAGGTGAAAGTGTGTACGGGTGGCCTGTACGGCTAAATCGGCCTGCGCCTGAATATCCTGGTTAGGGCGGATGATGCGGTAGAGGTGATTACCTTTGGCGCTGGCATCTGCGGGTCGCGCCGGATCGACATCGAAGGTAGAAGATGCCACTTGCTCGATGGTGATGGTGTCGTTCACGCGCCAATTGCTTCCATGACGCAGGTTGACAGTCGTTCTGCCACTGATCTGATCCTGAATGACCTGCCAGGTAGGCGGCTTTACAGCCTCCCTATGGGGGGATATGGCCCGTTTTGAAGGTTCGAACTTCGGGGGTGCAGCACTGCCCCTGGCTGGAACAAGCGGCAGGATCAAGCGGGAAGGCTGCTCAGGGCTGCGGTGCACAGAATTAGATCCCGGTTGCGGCGTCGGCCAGACATTCGGCCAATCTGCGCTGGCAATACTCAAGCGGATGCGATGTCCCTTGGCAAAAGTCCACCCTGTGCAGTCGATGGGGATTTCCAAGGAGTACACTTTCTCAGGAGTAAGCGGCACTGCGTTGGCGAATGAATCCCGCCGCGTGGCATTCAACATGCCCTTGGCCACCAGGTGCGAGATGCCATCTGGAGCGACATCGCACAAGCTGGCAGCGAACCCCATCACCGAGGCTGTGGATGACACATATAAAACAGCACGGGGTCTTCCCAGGATGTGCAGGTCTTCTTCTAGCGGTGGCGTGGTGTAAACCAAAGAATACGCCTCATCGCGTCGTTGGTCGCCTGGCAGGCCAAAGGGTATGCCTCCTGACCACAGCCCAGCCGTCAGCCCAACAGTGGGGTTGTACTCATAGGTATCCACCGAGGCGGGGACATCGTCTGGGGGCGGATCGACTGTCAAGGTGGCCTGCCCACTCAGGTAGAAGATTTGTTCATCCGCTCCAGGCAGCGGCCAACTCTTTTCGGCGCGCCATTCACCGAGGCTATCCAGCCGATCCGGATCAGGCGGTTGGAAGCGCTGCATATAGACCACCACCGGCGGCTCATCAAGGATGCCGTTATCTTCACCTCGGCACCAGGTATCCAACCAGCGCAGCACCTCGCGCAAATAGTCAATGCGCGGCCCGGGGATGGCGGCATCGGGCAGCACATGGTTCCAGGGACCGATGAGCACCTTTTTGGGTCCTTGCAAAAGCTGATAGAGCCTCAAGGGGGGATTGGGGTAACCATCGCGCCAACCGCCAATCAGGAAGGCGGGACAGCGGATTTGGTCGGCCACATCGCCTACCGAACCGTTGCGCCAGTATTCGCCATCTGTCTGGTGGCGGAACCATTTCAGCAAGTAAGGTTGGGACTCATTGAGGTGCTGTTCCCACACCTGCGCCCAATTATCACCGGACCATTCGGGGTAAGGGGGCATGGCGTTCCTGGCGACCATCTGGCCCCCATAGTGAGCGATGTCGTAATATTTGCGCAGCAAACCACCAAGGTAGTGGCAATCGTCGGTGTATCGATCGTCAGTGAAATAGATGGGGATAATACTCGTCAGATGTGGGGGAGCCAGGGCGGCGACTTGCAAGGCGGTAAAACCCCCGTAGGAGATGCCCATCATGTTGACCTGGCCGTCGCACCACGGCTGCTGCGCCAGCCATTCCACGGCCGTGAAGCCATCCTGCTGCTCTTGTGGTGTGTACTCGTCGGTGCTGATCCCTTCCGAGGCTCCTGTTCCACGGATGTCGACCCGGGCTAGGACGTACCCATGGCGCGGGAACGTCAGGTAGAAGGGCCGGCTTGCCAGGTTGACGTCATCCTTGCGGTAAGGGGTATACTCCATCACCACTGGCCAACGCTCGGCTCCATCGCAGGCGGCAGGCATATAGAGGTCAGCAGCCAACCGAACGCCATCAGGCATCGGGATGAGGACATTTTTGACTAATTCAACGCCGTCAGCAATCTTCAGTGAAGTAAACTCAGCCATGATGGGGTCGGCGCAATCTATCTGTCGTTAAACTGAACTGAGATTTGGCAGGATTCCCAGTCTGTATGTCCGAATTATCGGGTTATTGCCACCAACGTTTCACCGGCACAGAGGGCATGGAGGCAATGGAATCTTTATCGACTTTCAAGTAAACCGCTTCCTCTTCAATGCGCTCGATCTCTGAAACCGGTATGGTGACGTCTCTTTCTTTCCAGAGGTGGCCTTCTCTTAGCACCAGGTGCGTTATATTCCCGCTTACGGGTCCAACCACGAATTCGTCCACTCGCCCAACCCATCCATCCGTAGCACGCACGCGCGTTCCACGGCGCACAGCCAACTCTCCAGGTGGGATACGCCTGATTTTATCGTCAATGATGCGCTTGACCGGCACCACGTAGGGCCACAACATCGTCAGGTTGGGATCTGTGGCGTGTTGGGGGACGTCGGCATAGATAAAGTCAGGCTCGTTGAATGGCTCCAGTTTGGCGAATATTTCCTTCGAGCAGTTCAACAAAATGACTTCAGTGGCGGTGTTGGCAATCAGCTTAATGGATACCAAGCGTTCAAGATTGGGTGACTGGTTTTCTTTGACAACGAAGTGGCTGATTTGCTCGGTGACAGGATTCAGGATGACATGAGTCGACCGGCCGCAATGACCGTCGGTACAATGAACATCGACATTCAGGGGAAACTCCATAGCACTTCCTCCAATTCAGGACATAACCGACGCCAGAATGGTTTGCTCTGGGATCTGACTGCTGCCTTTATCATCAGCCAGATGGCAGGCCACAAAATGTCCGGGGGATATTTCCCGAAATTCTGGTTCCACTGTGATGCATTCCTCGACCGTTAATGGGCAACGGGTGTGGAATACACAGCCCGAGGGGGGGTTGGCTGGGCTGGGTGGATCGCCTTTCAATATAAAGCGCTTGCGGGTTCTCTCCGATTCGGGATTGGGTACCGGCACGGCGGAGTTCAGCGATTGGGTGTAGGGATGCAGGGGATCATCGAATAAGTCATTTCGCTCAGCCAACTCCATGATTTTTCCCAGGTACATGACCATGATGCGGTGGGAGATGTGCTTGACCATGCTCAGGTCATGAGCGATAAAGAGATAAGCCATCCCCAACTGTTCTTGCAGGTCTTGCATCAGGTTGACGACTTGTGCCTGGATAGATACATCTAATGCCGAGATCGGCTCATCACAAACAATAAAACTGGGATCTAACGAAAGGGCACGGGCAATGCCAATGCGCTGCCGCTGCCCACCGGAAAACTCGTGAGGGAAGCGGCGCATATAGGCCGGATCCATGCCGACGAGTTCCAGCAACTCCGCCACGCGGTCGTCGAGCTCTTTGCTGCCTTTATTCATCATGCCGTGGATGACCAAAGGCTCGCCGACGATTTTCCGCACCGAGTGACGTGGATTCAGTGTGGCATAAGGGTCCTGGAAAATCATCTGCATTTTAGGACGCAATTGGCGTAATTCCTCTGCGCTCGCTTGGGTCAGTTCTTTGCCTACGAAATAGACCTCCCCAGCGGTAGGTTTGTGCAATTGTAAAATCGCCCGCCCAGCTGTAGATTTTCCACAACCACTTTCCCCCACCATGCCCAGAGTCTCGCCCTGCGCGATATCAAATGTTATCCCATCGACCGCTTTCACCGCGCCCACCTGTCTGCCTAGCAAGCCACTGGTGATAGGAAAGTGTTTTTTCAGTTGTTTAACCCTCAGTAACTTGTGATTCTCAGTCATCGCGCGGGCCTCCTTTCTCCAGATCGTAAAAACATGCTACCTGGTGTTTTTCCCCGATCGTTCTTATATCAGGAATTTCCTGCCAGCAGCGGTCGAAGGCATAGTCGCAACGCCACGCAAAGGGACAATGTTTCAGCGGCAGGAGCAAATCAGGAGGGGCACCTTTGATGCTTACCAGACGCTTGGCCTCTCTGGCATCCAGCCGGGGCAAGGCGCCCAGTAATCCGAGTGTATAAGGGTGCTGAGGTTGTTCATATAGATCATCGACCATGGCAATCTCGACTGGCATGCCACCGTACATGACCAGCACTCGCTCGGCAATCCCAGCAACCACGCCGAGATCGTGGGTTATCCAGATAATCGCCATGCCAATAGCCTCGCGTAGTCTTCTGAAAAGATCTACAATTTGTGCCTGGACGGTCACATCCAGCGCCGTAGTGGGTTCATCGGCAATGACAATATCGGGCTGGCAGGCGATGGCGATGGCGATCACCACCCGTTGACGCATGCCGCCAGAAAACTGGAACGGGTAGGCTTTATAGCGCAGTTTGGGGTCGGGAATCCCCACCTGGGTAAGGATTTCGATCACGCGTTCCCGAGCCTGGTCTTTGGTCATGCCCATATGACGGGTGAGAGTCTCGGAGATTTGTTCGCCAATCGTGACAATTGGATTCAGGGTGGAGATGGGATCCTGGAAGACGAAGCCAATTCGTCCCCCGCGCACGTCGCGCAGCTGCTCGATCGAGAGTTGTAATAGGTCGCGGCGTCCCTTTGGCCCGGAGAAGTGCGCCGTGCCCCCTTCGATTTTACCCGGTGGCATGGGAATCAGCCCCAGCAATGACATCATAGTCACGCTTTTGCCGCTGCCGCTTTCGCCCACAATGGCCAGGGTTTCGCCTTTTTCCAGGTCGAAGCTGACGCCGTTGACGGCATTGACAACGCCATCGAGCGTGTAGAATTTGGTGACGAGGTCTTTGACCTCCAAAAGTTTGGTCATCGCAACCCTCCTCACTTCCTGGCACGCCGTAAACGTGGATCGAGAACATCTCGCAGCCAGTCGCCTAGCAGGTTCATCCCCATCGAGGCCCAGACGATAGCCAGACCCGGCCAGGTAGCTATCCAGGGATAGCTGGTCAGGTATTTGCGGCCGGCTTCCAGCATATTGCCCCAACTGGGGACAGATGGCGGTACGCTGAGGCCCAGGAATCCGAGCCCGGCTTCGTAGAATATCATCCTGGACATCTCGAAGGTAGCCAGGGTCAAAAGTGGGCCGATCAGGTTGGGCATGATATGGTCGAAAATGATCCTGCCTGTGCGTGCCCCAGCGCTGATGGCCGATTCGACATAGCCTGATTCACGGATGCGTAACACTTCGCCGCGAGTCACTCTGGCGAAGATAGGCGAATCGGTGATGCCGAAGATCAGGATCACATTGATCAGGCTGCGTCCCAAGATGGAGGCAATTACAACGACAAACAAGAGATAGGGCAACGATAGCACTAGATTGACCACGCCCATAATGATCGAGTCTACGCGTCCCCCTATGTAGCCAGCAATTGCGCCAAAGATCATTCCCAGGGTAGCTGCGATCAGCACCCCAATAAAACCGACCGTCAGCGAGACACGCGCTCCGTAGATCAATCGACTGAAGAGATCACGGCCCAAATTGTCCGTGCCCAGGGGATGTTCCCAGGTCCCTTCTTCAGTCCAGGCTTGAGGCATTTTTGCATCGCGCAAATTTTGCTCTAAGGGATCAAAAGGCGCAATCACTGGCGCAAATACGGCTGCAATAACCACGGTCAGGAACATCAACAGGCCGATTACACCACTGCGATCTCGCCAAAGGAACCTCCCAGCGTAAGCCAGGCGGTCTTTGAAGGTGCGCTCGACATCCAGTAAACTATCTGAAGTTGGAGTTGTTTCTCTAGTTACCATAGCGAATCCTCGGGTCGATGATGGCATAGGCTACATCGGTTAGCAGGTTGATCAGCAATACCACCATGCTGGTGAATACTGCCACAGCCATGACCAGGGGAAAGTCACGCCAGCCGATGGCTTGTTCGAGCAACTGGCCAATTCCCGGCCAGGCAAAAACCGTCTCGATGATGATCGAACCGCCTAGCATATAACCGAACTGAACACCGGTCACGGTGATGAGCGGGATGGCAACATTGCGCAGAACGTGCTTTGTATAAATCGTCCTGGGCTGTAATCCCTTGCTGTGCGCGGTGCGGATAAAATCCTCCCCGCGAATCTCAAGCACCGCCGACCGCGTCAGGCGCACCAATTGGCCCATGGTGGGTAATCCGAGCACAAAAGCCGGCATGATGACCGACTTCCACTCGTCCCGCCCAAAGGATGGCAACCACCCAAGACGGACGGCGAAAAAGAGGATCAGGATCAGTGCCAGCCAAAAATTTGGGATGCTTTGTCCAAGCAAGGCCAGGCCCCTACCTATCGAATCCATGGTACTGCCAGGGTTGAATCCGGCAACCATGCCCAGAGGGATCCCAACCATCATGGCCATCAAAAGTGCCACTGCAGCAAGCTGCATCGTGGCCGGCAGGCGCTGTAGGACCAGATCCAGAGCAGGAGTCTTGAAATGAAGCGAGTTGCCGAAGTCGCCAGTCAGCACCCCCATAAAGTAGTCGCCGAATTGGACAATCAGAGGACGGTTGAAACCCATCTCCTCCCGAAAAGCCTCGACTGCCTCTGCACTGGCCTCGCGCGGCATCATCAAGCGCGCTGGGTCACCACTGATGCGGATCATAAAGAAGACAAGGATCAGGACGCCAAGCAGAAGCAAGATGGACTGCCCTGTCTTGATGAGGAAGTATCGTTGCATAAGTACCTCCAAAGGGTACTACATAAGATACCTTGAAGATTTCTTGGGATGAAAACCTCGGGAGGATGATGGCCTCACCCTCCCGAGTTGTTCGCCAATAATTAGAATGGTTCTGACTTAATCCTCTATGACCCAGGTGTTTCTGAGATGGTAGTCTTCGGCTGGTCGCGGCGTGTAGTCCTGCACCCGGGTGTTTTTCGCTTCGAAAGTCATCAGCTGATAGAGGTAGATGAAGGGCGGGTTCTCCTTCATATAGACCTGCAAATCCTCATACAGTTTCTCGCGCTCATCGAAATCGATGGTCTGTTCGATGTCAGTCAGGTACTCGTCGATGACCGGGTCTGACCAGGCGGAATAGCTGGCATCCCAGCCACCCAGCGCGCCAATCAGGCGGTTGTATGCTTCACCCAGAGGAGAGGACCAGCTATCGCCAAACAGCGGTGGGAGTTCCTTGGCTGCTTCCAGATCCCAGTATTGGCCGGACTCCATGACCTCCAGGTTGGTTTCGATGCCCACATCCAACAAGTAGCCTTGGATGGCCTCACAGACCTGCTCGAAGAAGATGTAGGCTCCAGCCGGGCAGGCAAAGTCCATCTCAAAGCCGTCGGGATAACCCGCCTGGGTCAGGAGATCTCGAGCCTTGTCGGGGTCGTACTCGAAGGGTTCTACGACGCCGAAACCCATCTCGCCGTCAGCTACATAGCCGCTGGCGCGCTGGCCATAGCCGTCAAAGAGGGCATCGATGATGGCATCCACGTCCACGGCGTAGTTCATGGCCTGTCGTACCATTGGATCCTCGGTTGGCTGGTCGATCCCCGTGGTCAGGTTATTGAAGGCGATGTAGTAGATACGCGTCGATGGGTAGGAGATGACCTCGACGTTGGACGCGCCTTCCAGGCTCTGAGCCTCCTCTGCGCTCAATCGTCCTACGACGTCAACCTCGCCGGTCTGGATGGCGGCTACCCGGGTAGCGGACTCGGGGATGGGCCGGAAAACGAGGGTCTGGACTTTTGGCTGGCCTTCGCGCCAGTAGTTAGGATTGGCTTCCATGGTGATGTGATCGCCCTTGACCCATTCCACAAACATAAAGGGACCGGTGCCGACAGGGTTCTCTATAAAACCCTCTTCCCCCACTTCCTCGTAATACTTGGGCGGAATCATGGCCCAGTAGTCAGCCATCAATCTTAGGAAGAGCGCATCGGGTTCAGGCGTAGTAACCTTGACAGTATACTCATCGATCTTTTCCACCGAGTCTGCCCTGGTGAAGTAGTAGCTGTACTCGTATTCGGCATTGGCTGCCCGCTCATAGGTCAGGACGACGGAATCGGCGTTGAATGGCTCGCCGTTGTGGAAGACAACGTCATCCCGCAGGTAGAAAGTGTACTCGGTGCCGTCTTCTGAGATCTCGTAGCTCTCGGCCAGCGCTGGTTCGAGTTCGCCCGCCTCATTGACCCACACCAGCGAATCCCACAACTGCGTCGAGGTGTTCGCGGCCTGGCGCTCGGCAGCCTGGGGTCGGTCGATGGAGTTAGGATAGGTCGACAGCGCCATGGTCAGCGTCCCGGTTGGCGTTTCGGGAGCTGTTTGGAAGGGTGATAGTGCCAGCACCAAAATCGCCAGCAATGAAACAACAATAAATAATCGTTTTGTGGACATCGTGTGCGTTTCTCCTTTTATTTCTAGCTAAATCATCTTTTTTCAAACGGTATACAAAAATCCAAATGTATACTTATGTCGCACCTCCTTCCTTACTACATACCAAAAATAGCCTCGAATACTAACTACTCCGACCATTTATAACGTGATTGTGTCGCAGTACTCATCTAAACCAGACGATTCCACAGGTAAGCAGTTAATCTGATACCAATAAATTTTTCTTTAAGAAACAAAAAAGGATTATCACTTCCCTGGTTGTGCAACTCTTTTAATGACAATCATCAGCGTATTCCCCAAAAAGATTACTCTATTACTTACATTCATTTTGCAAGCTGGCAAACTGATATATTACAAGTATACCACAAACACCTTCATTAAGCTTGATCATTTAAATCCCTCTCTCGGAATCGCCGGGGCAGCTCCCAGATTTGGGGGTATGCGGCGTGCTCCGCACGCCGCATACCCCCAAATC
>CAZUSV010000132.1:15669-18070 GCA_964622645.1 uncultured Anaerolineales bacterium | reverse complement strand
GTGCCGGCACCAATGACCACGGCATGGTTGACTTTGTAGGTCATAACGGCCTCCTAAGTTTAGTTACCGGATTCAATAAAGTTCAATTTAGAACTTACCGAAGATTGCTAAGGCCGGTTTCCAGACCGGTTCAAGCGAATTTTCGGTTAAGTTCTGATTGCTATCTCGAACACAGCCGGGCGATGCCCATCACCCCTAAGGTGCGGCAGTTTCCATGCCCTCAGGGGTGGCTGTTTCAATAGCGTAGTCCGCAGGTCCCCAAACTTGGAAGTTATCGAAATGTACCATTACTTGTTCGTCGCCGTATCGCGTTCCTACCATCATGCCAGCAAAGCCGGGGCCTAAGGCCTCGACTTCTTCTCTGGCAACCTGTGTGCCATTGACCCAAAGCGTGATTGTGTTACCCCGGCATTCTGCTCGTACTTGATTATCCTGACCGATTCGAATGGCTGGGTGAGGTGCTAAGATCAGGAAATTCTGTTTGAGATTGAGCGTATGCCCTAAACCGTACTGCCCATCCGAAGTGATGAAGAGGGTGTAATAGCTAGAACTACCTGCGCCTTCACGGCAGTTGAAACCCGCGTAGCCATCTCCGGCGATGAAGCCAATTTCAGCATCCAGGCGCACCTCAGCCAGCTTCAGCCAGGTGCGAGAACTGGTGATTTCCACATTGGGCATGGTGACTCGCATCTCATAGATTCCATTGCGGATAGCAGTGGACCAGTTCTCTCCACTAGATTGCAGCCAGGCGTCAGCATCACTCTCGAACATCTCGAAGAGGAAGCGAAAGATTTCAGGAGTAGCGGTTGGACTAAGGGTTGCAGAGGGGGTAAATGTGAGTGAAGGAGTCCAGGTGGGGCGCAGAGTACTCTCTGGCCTGGGAGTCCAAGATGGACGCAGTGTCTGTGTGGGGTAGAGAGTCCAAGTGGGTTTTATCCCAACCGCCTGCGCTTCTCCAATGGGCGTCGATGTCCACCGATTGAAAGTGACCATTGTCTTGGTGGGTGTCACCGTGATCGTCGGTCCAGGCGTAGGCGTGATCGTAGGACTCGCCAAGAGCGGAATGAATTCCGCCAGCGCACTGCACCCTGAAATGCTGAAGGCCAGCATCAGGATGAAGGTGATTGTGAACCCTACTTTCTGCTTTGCTTGAGTCAAAATTAGTTTTCTGTCATTGCGAGCGAAGCGAAGCAATCTCCTCCTTAAACGTTGCAGATTGCTTCGTCTCCTTCAGAGATCAGGGTGCTCGCAGTGACATACTCCTTTAATACAAGAACATGGGTTTACCCAGCATGTCCTTCACTCTAGGCTTGTAGCTATCCGAGTCGTAAAGCGCATTTACGTCGACGATCTTTTTGGCAGATATGACCATGGGCAGCGGCACAGTGGTGTAGTTGCCATCTTGCAGGGACACCATTCTTCCAGTGTGGCCCATGACAACCTGATCCAATGCCAGATTTCCGAAAGAGACTGCTACCATGCGGTCGAGAGAGTCAGGTGAGCCGGAGCGCATCAGGTAAGCCAACTGCTGGTAGACCGTGTGCATCCCAGAGCGTTTCTTGATCTCCTGTGCGACGATCTGCCCGATACCGCCCAACTTTTGGTGGCCGTACGCATCGGCCTCGCCAGTTTGCACAATCTCACCACCTTCCAAATGAGCGCCTTCAGAGATGGTCATGATGGCATAGTGGGAAGGGTTCTTCGCCCGATCTTTGACCAGGAAATTGATCAGTTTGTCAAGATCGAAGGGTACCTCGGAGATGATGGCGCGGTCGACATCGGCCAGGTATGCGGCAAAGAGAGATGTCTCACCCGAGTTGCGGCCAAACAATTCGACTACACCCACGCGTTCGTGTGACCCACAAACTGTACGCACGGCGGTGATATTTTCCACCGAGCGAGTCACAGCCGTTGAGAAGCCAATGCAGTAGTCCGTACCGAAGACATCATTATCCATTGTCTTAGGAATGGCTACGGTTTGGAAACCTTCTTCGTGCAGTCGAGTTGCGTAGCTAAGGGTATCATCACCACCGATGGGGATCAGGGCATCCAGCTTGAGGGTTTCCAGCACCTTCCTGGCGTGGCCGGTGATATCTACGCGGCCATCGTCCTTCACGACACGGTCCCCTTCGGCAACGAAGTCAGGGATATCCTTAGGCTTCATATTTGAAGGGTTGGTGCGAGAGGAATGCAGGAAGGTACCCCCAGTGCGGTCGATCACTCGAACACGCGCGGGTGAGAGACTCTCGGTTAGCTCTGCGATGGTTTTGGGATCTTCGGGGTTGATACCCACCACCGACCACCAGCCCCGGCGCATACCGATGACTTCGACGTCATGTTCCTGGGCTCGGTTAACTACAGCCTTCATGGCGACGTTCAAACCTGGTACATCACCACCCCC
>CAZUSV010000132.1:0-15569 GCA_964622645.1 uncultured Anaerolineales bacterium | reverse complement strand
CTCGGTTAACTACAGCCTTCATGGCGACGTTCAAACCTGGTACATCACCACCCCCAGTCAAGATGCCAACGCGGCGTTTTTTTGCCATATTATTGCCTCCACGAGGAAGGAATGCATGTATTTATATGCAATCTTTGAGTTATCTTATCCATGGCAAATTTTACCGCGTTTATGTTCATTGACAGGGGTAGTTTGGGGACCATAAATCTATCTGTTTTCTCGTTCCACTGCTCTGCGGTGGAACGATTGTGTGACGCTCCTGCGTAAATGCACAACGCGGAGCGTTTACGCCAAGGGTTACGACGCGGAGCATCGTAACCAGAAAAAACATTGGCGATCAATTTACCTCAGCTGACTACCACGATAACCGAGCATATTACGGGCCACCACCAGACGATTGATCTGGCCGGTGCCCTCGTAGAGGTCGGTGATCTTGGCATCGCGGAACCATTTCTCGAGCAGCAGCTCGCGGCTGTAACCGAGAGGGCCTAACAGCTCCACAGCTTTCTGGGTGATCTTGACCACGATGTCGCCAGCGTACACTTTAGACATGGAGGCCTCTTTGGGATTGTGGATCTTGTTGTCAGCCATCCAAAGCGCTTTAACGGTCAACAGCCAGGCCGAGCGCAGCATGACTTCCATATCGATGACATCGCGTTCGATGCTGGTAAGTTTCTGTCGCGGCAATCCGTAGCGGATCTCGATACCTTGCTCCGCAAGTACCTCCTTGACCAGTTCTACCGTCGCACGAGCGATCCCTACAGCCTGAGCGGCGATGATCGGTCGCGTGGCATCGAAGGTGGCCATGGCGCCTTTAAAGCCCTTGGTGGTCTTTTCCACCGTGGGGCTACCGAGGATATTCTCGTAAGGCACGCGGCAGTCCTGCAAGTGAATGGACACCGTATCACTGACGCGGATGCCCAGCTTGTGCTCCTGCTTGGTGACCTTGCAGCCTGGAGTGCCGGCCTCGATGACGAACGAGCGCATGCCGGCGCGCCCGGCTTCAGGATCAATGCTGGCCCAGACGACACAGAAACCATCGGATTCTTCCAGGGCTTTCTGTCCTGCGGTGACGAAGATCTTCTCTCCGTTGAGCACCCATTCGTTGGTCTCCTCGTCGAGCACAGCCGTAGCTCGAATGGCAGAGGTGTCCGACCCGGCCTGGGGTTCGGTCATGGCCATGGCGTCGAAGACCGGCTTATCACCCATGAAGCGACTCAGGAAGCGCGTCTTCTGCTCGGGGGTGCCAGCAGCAGCCACGGCTGCAGATCCCAGCATACCGCCCGGGATACACAGATACATGCCCGCATCACCCCAGGAGAGCATTTCCACCAGAAAAGCCAGGCGCTGGTAGCCAATTGGCGGATGCTTTTTCCGCTCTGCGTCCGCCTCTAGCTTCTCGTCTTTCTTTTCCTCAGGCGCCATAGACGTACCGCCCATGGATTTGATGGCCGTGTGCATGAAGTTGATGAAATCCCAGGGGATGGCGTGCTCGTTTTCGTCCATCTCCCGCGACACCGGGCGCATCATATTGACCGCCACAGTCTCGACAACGGTTTGAAGTTGTTGGATCGGTTTGGGGGTTGAGAATTCGATCATATATAGTCTCCTAGTCTTTAGTCTGATAGTCTGATAGTTTGGTAGTCTCGTAATCGCATGTCAAATTTGTTTTGAATGCGGCTATTTGACGATTGACTATCCGACTATTTGACTTATTGACTAAACAATAGCCAATCCGCTAAAAGTGGCGAAGCCGCGGCCGTTGCGCATCCACATCTCGACGGGATGCTCACGGATATAGCCGTGACCGCCCAGGATCTGTACGGCGCGATCGGTAACCATCATGGCGGTGTCGATCGCACCTGAGAGTGCCAGGTAAGCTTGCCTGAAAGCCTCGTCCATGCCCTGGTCGATCATCCAGGCGGCCTCCCAAACCAGCAGGCGCAGGGCCTCGATTTCAGTGCCCATCTCGGCGATGAAAAATGCAATGGCCTGCTTTTGCGCCACTTTGACCCCGAAGACATCGCGGTCTTTGGCGTATTCAATGGAATAATCCAGGGCAGCCTGGGAGACGCCAATGGCCATGGCTGCCAGCGCTACATTCGAAGCAGCCATGATCAGGGTCATGTCGTGGCCGGTGTCACCGCCGAGACGGTTGGCTTTGGGCACGTGCACTCCATCGAGTGTCAGCGAATAAAGCGGTAGGGCGTTGAGTCCCAGGAGCTTTTGCCTCTCGCCGACTTTCAGATCCTCAGAGTCACCAGGGACGATGAAGCCTTGTGTCACGCCATCCAGCGCGGCGTAAACCACGAAAGCCTCTGCACCTTCTGCGAAAGGCACATAGGTTTTCTCGCCGGTGATCATGTACGAATCTCCATCGGCTTCAGCCACTGTTTGTAAATCATGGGGGTCGAAATCCAGACGGTGCTCCATCAGGGCAGCAGTATAGGGCTTCCATTCCATCTCGATGACGGGTGGGATGAACTCCGCTTTCTGCTGCTCAGTGCCCACCAGCAGGATCGGCGTGGTGAAGAGACCCGGGGTCATCACGGCCAGCGCGCCAGAAAGGTCTCCATAGGCCATTTCTTCAGCGGCCAAGACACCCGTCACGGCAGAGCGCTCTCCGAACCCCGTATAATCCTCGGGGATAGAGGCTTGTAGATAGCCCAGCTCCCATCCTTTCTCGATCAATTCGGGGGGTAGTTGGCCTTCTTCATCGGCATCGCGGGCAGCCTCACGCAGGTCGTCCATGGCATAGCGCTTGATGGCATCGACCAGCATTTGCTGCTCTTCAGAAGGCTGGAAAGAATACATAGGAACCTCCTTTTTAATGGTTAATTGTGAATGGTTAATTGATAATGGTTAATATTTTCTCGTTCCACCGCTCTGCGTCTCGGTGAGGGTGAACGCTGAGCGTTGGCTAGGTGGTTACGACGCAGAGCATCGTAGCCAGGACAAGTCCCATCTTTTCTTGTTCCACCGCTCTGCGGTGGAACGGCTGATTGGGCGCTCTGCGTCGTAACCAGGGTTACTAGTTTTTTAATGTTCGGTAGCGGATGGGAGCCAGGCCACCACCGCTGTCTACTTCTTCGAGATTGACGATTTCTAGCTGGCCGCGCTCGTAGAGGTATTCGATGTGCGCACCGGCTTCTTCTAGGGCTAGCAATATGTTGTAGCCATGTGTCTCGCCAAAATAGTTTCGGGAGATCTCAGCGATGGTGTGGGGTTCTTGGAGCATCTCCAGAAATTCGGCCAGGCGTGCGCGGTGGATTTCTTGGATTTCGAAGATGCGCCGCTTCAAATCAGTGATGGGTGGGTTATGACCTCCTAAGGAAAGCCGGATGCCCTGGCACCACCTTTGGGTTGCTTCCAGGGATTGGAGGTAGTGATTCAGCCCGGTGAACAGGGATAGCCTTTCAGGTGCCTGGTGAGGGCTGATCTCAGAGAGAATGTGATCACCGCTGAAGAGCACATCCTGCAAGCGGATGATTACCTGCCCAGCGCAGTGCCCGGGAACGTGCAGCATCTCGAAGGGGCCGAGTTGCATAGCGATGTCTTCATAGGTGAAATCGATATCCACAGGGCGATAGTCCAGCTTGGTTAGTTTGTAGATCTGGATCAGTTCACTCGCAGTATCACTGTCAAGCCCGGCTTCAGCCAGGTAGCGTTCCAGGCGAGTGGCTGTGATAGTCAGTCGCTCTTCTGTATGGGTCAGGTTGTGCTGGTCAAGTTCGTGGACGCCTATCAGGGCATCGGTATGGCCTCGCAGAAAAGGCAATCCCCCGTAGTGGTCGATGTGACCGTGTGTGATCAGGATGTGCGTCAGATCGGCGAACTCAATGGGCTGGTTGAGCAATTCTCTTGCGGCACGTAAACCTTCCTCAAGGTGCTGGTTGTTCTTATGAAAGCCTGAGCCGCTGTCGATCAGGACTCGATAGTCGTCTACCAGCACCAGGTAGGCGTAAACCCAGAAATCTGGGAAGGCGTTGAGGGGCAGTTGGGCAATATGCGCGCCGATCTCGCTCTCAAAAATATGGACTTCATGGTTCTGCGGCTTTTGGCGCACGTCAACTACTGCACTGTAATCCATGTTTTATCGTTTCAGCAGTCCGTTGAGCAACAGGTCAGCGTATTGGTCGGCGATCTCGATGGGGGAGAGAGAACCCCGGGGGCGGTACCACATGATCGTCCAGTTAAGCAACCCTAATAGAGTCCGGGCAGCCAGCGCGGGATCAGTGCAGTCGTAGAGGCCATCCCTGAGACCTTCTTCAATCAAGTCCCGCCAAATTTTTTCAAAGCGGTCACGGCGTTTGATGTGGCTGGTATATTGCGCGGGTTCCAGAGAGCGATATTCGAGCAGCAGCACCGCGGAGAGGTCGCGGTCGCTGGCCAGGGTGCTGACATAAGTGCGCATAGCCAGATGGAGCTTTTCGGGCGCAGATGCCTCGCCATCGATGGCCTCGCTGACTTGCTGGATGACCAGGTCTAAGGCGCGGTCGAGCAGGATGAGCAGGATATCTTGCTTTTTGGGGATGTGGTAGTAGAGGCTGGCTTTCTTCAGCTCGACGGCGTCGGCAATGTCTTGCATGGAGGTGGCGTGGTAGCCTTTTTGGCTAAAGATCTGGGCTGCGGCTTCGAGAATTTGCTCTTTTGACATGGTATTGGCACTGGTTTCATATTGATCATTAGGGGTAGGCGACCGATTGAAATATTCATTTACCTACCGACCGGTCGGTAGAATTAGTGTATCATAATGCCATATTGCAAGTCAAGTGGAAGGCAGGGTGGTTAATATCTGAGCTATAATTTTTTTACTTTGTAATGGATTTTTGGCAGATAATCAGTAGCATGAAACCTCAGACGCGTCAATTGGATTATGACGAAATTTGCAAATTCATTGATGACCACATCCCCTGTTATGGCGGTAAGACTGAGCAATGAATTCACCAGTTTTTCTCTTCAGTAAGAAAGAGCCGCCCCAAACGAATTCTGATCGTCCAACCGCAGCCCATCTAATTCACCGCTGGCGCGAAAAACTGGTACTGACTTTTCTGCGGGGGTTTTTCTTCCTTGCTCTGCTTGCCTCTCTCATCGGCATTCCGTACTTCCTCATTGGGTCCGTCGGCTACGGCTATTACAACTGGATACTCACAGGCGCAGCCCTGGTGATTTCCATGGTTATCGTTCTGGGGGTGGTGTCTTTTGCACGCGTGCCATATATGGTCCGGGCTTGCGGTGCCCTGCTGATGCCGTTCATGTTTACAATCTATGGCTTGCTCGATGCAGGTGCCGAGGGGGATTCGATGATGATGATATTGGTCTTCATCGTGCTTGCATTTATGTTGTTGGGAGTACGGGGAGGTATGTTAGCCCTGGTCATCAGCGCACTCTTGTATTGTGGAGTTGGTTGGGTGATGGTCACACACAAGATGACAAAGATTACTACCTTTGAGTATGACCATCTCTTAGCCTACTGGGTCATGATAGCGACGGAGGTTTTAGGTTTTACCGGTGTGCTGAGTTTGGGGGTGGTTACCCTGCAAGATGCTTTGGCGACTGCCCATCAGCGCGAACGGGTGGCCCTCGAAGAGGTCGAACACGAGCGCGCTCAGTTGGAGACACGCGTCGTTGAGCGAACACAAGAATTGCGCCACAGCAACCTGAAACTCGAACAGGCCTACCAGCAGTTGCAGGCACATCAAGAAACCATGCTGTTTTCAGAGAAGATGGCCTCCCTGGGCAGGCTGACTGCCGGATTGGCTCATGAAATGAATACACCCTTGGCTGCTGTGCAAGCCTCGCTCTTCGAACTGGACAAATTGGTAGGAGAGTATGATCAATCGATCGGAAGTCAAAGTGTTGATGCAGGAGATCACCAGGCGATCGCCGAAGAAATGAGTCAGGTGGTGGACATATCGAAACGCAGCATCACTCGGGCGCTGGATTTTATCCGCAGTGTCAAATCACAAGCGAGAGAGTTTGATAAAACTCAGCAGCAGCGCTTCGATGTCGTCCAGATCGTCGAGGATGTCTTGCTGCTAATGGATCACGATTTGAAGCGAAATAATTGTGAGGTGGCCGTCGAGACGCAGGTGGAAACAGTGGAGCTAGTCGGCTCCGCGGGGAGCTTTGCCCCGGTTGTGACCAATCTGATCGAGAATGCCATCGATGCCGGCATTCCCAAGGGAGGTGGGTTGATCACGATCGAGTTAATCGAAAAAGAGGAGAGAATCATATTTCAAGTCCGCGATAAGGGTGTAGGCATCCCGGACGAGATTCGCACCAAGATCTTCGATCCATTGTTTACCACAAAGCCGTTTGGTGAAGGGACTGGTTTGGGGTTGAGCATCGTGCATGATATCGTCACGAGAGGATTTCATGGCACTATCGATGTCACCAGTCAGCCTGGGAAAGGAACAACGTTCTCGATTTGCATCCCGCGGTTCGGTGAATAGTTTGGATTCAAAGAAGCCTATCCAACCGCGATTTCGAGGAAAGCGGACATGGCAGATACGAAAGCTAAACCTCAAATAACTACTCAACTGATCGATCAATGGCGCGGAAAACTGGTGCTGAATTTGCTGCGGGGAACCTTGCTGGCTGTCCTGCTTGTCTCGCTTTTCGCCATTCCTTTCTATCTCGACACATATGCTCATTCTCTGCCTGACTGGGAACTGATTGGAATCGGACTGACAGTTGTCTTGATCGTGATTTTGGGCGTATTGAGTTTTGCGAGAGGCGTGCCTTATGTAATGCGGGCTTGCGGGGTGCTCCTGATGCCTTCTATGTTCTATATCTATGGCCTATTTTATACGGGTGCTGAGGGAGAAACGCTGATCTTGATGATGGCCTGCGTAGTGCTGGCATTTATGCTGTTTGGCAAGCGGGGCGGTGCTATTGTCTGGATGGTCGCAGTACTTCTATTTGCTGGGGTGGGTTGGGGGATGGTCACGCAAAACCTTACAGAATGGCACATGATTGATCACGGCTATCAGGCATCCTTTTGGGTATATATGGGTGTGGAGACCCTGTTCCTGGCGGGTATGCTCATTGTCGGCGTGCTGACATTGCAAGATGCTTTTTCGACTGCCCATCATCGTGAACGTGAGGCATTTAATGAAGTTTTTCATGAGCGTGCCCTGCTGGAGGTGCACGTTGCTGAGCGCACCCAGGAGCTGCGCGACAGCAATCTGAAATTGGAGCAGGCCTACCAGCAGTTGCAGGCAAACCAGGAGGCATTGCTGGTCTCGGAAAAGATGGCTTCACTGGGTCGCTTGACTGCCGGGATCGCCGATGAGATGAATACACCCCTGGCAGCCGTGCAGGCCTCGCTCTTCGAGCTGGAGAAGCTGGTGGGAGAGTACAGACAATCGATCAATAATAGGGCGGCTGGCGAGGAAGATCACCATGAGATTGCCAGAGAGATGAGTCAGGCTGTAGACATATCAGAGCACAGCATCTCACGCGCGCTAAGCTATATCCGCAGCGTGAAATCGCAGACGCGCCAGATGGACGGCGATCAGCGGCAGCGCTTCGATGTCGGGCAGGTAATTGAGGAGGCCTTGCTGCTGTTGGACCATGAGCTGATCCGGGCTAATTGCCAGATGGTATTTAAGCGGCAAGAGAAGAACTTGGAACTGATTGGCATTGCGCCGAGCTTTGCGCAGGTTGTGACCAATCTGGTCACGAATGCCATCGATGCCAGCCACGCTAATCGAGGCGGGTTGATCACGGTTGCGTTGAGCGAAGAGGAAGAGAGTTTGAGATTGCAGGTCAGCGACGAGGGCGTCGGCATTCCGGAAGAAATCCGTGCCAAGATCTTCGATCCGCTGTTCACCACCAAGCCATTTGGAGAAGCGACCGGGCTGGGGTTGACCCTTGTCCATGATATCGTCACCAAGGGATTTCATGGCAGCATCGATGTCACCTCTCAGGTTGGAGAGGGCACCATGTTCACGCTTTGCTTCCCGAATCTCATTGAGGGAGTAACATGACGAAAAACGCCTACCCCGGTTGGATTCTAATGCAAACAGCAGCAGGTCGATTTTGGCCCATCCATCAATAGTTGCGCAGCATTTCTAAGGATGTAACTTATGCCTTGGCTTTATCTCAATCAAGCTTCCTTAAGTCTGCTGACTCTTTTCATCCTGTCATCGGTCATCGTGCTTTACTTCCTGAGTCTCAAGGCTAAGACCATGCCCACCTGGCTGCTGACAGGTGCCTTTGCCGGGATGGCCGGGTACGCCTTTTTATGTCTTCTGGATGTATCTGTACTCGATAAGAACATACTCTATTTGAGGCCCGTGCAATTCTTCGCCACACAATTCTTTCTGGCGACTTCTCTGCAATTTGCTTACCGCTTCCCCCATCCTGACCCCCGTCAACTGCGCGAGGCCCGGCTGGTACTCCTGCTGTGCGCATTGATCTTCCTTTTCGGAGTAGGGTTGACGTTTGCCACATTCCACGCCTTCTCCCAAAACCGCCTGCCGCCGTTCGACTTTGATACTTTCTTTGTCCTGATTGAATCCATCTGGCTAATCGTGGTGCTGGTGCGCCGTACCATCCTTCTGGCCGAGAACAGGCACCAGAGTGTCTGGACTAAGCTGCTCAAGCCGCAAGGCCGGGCCGCCAGGGCGATGCGTGCTTTCACCTTGGTATACACTGCTCCCTTGTGGATGAGTGTCTTATACCTAGCGGCGATCCCAGCGGGCCTGGAGACAAGGGTAGCAGTGGAAGTGGTGCTTTCTTTGGGTCTGCTGTGGATGAATTTCTCCCTGGCCACTGCCTATCTCAACCACCTTTCTGAATCCTCTACTTTCCTGGTCAAGCTGGTCGGCGCTGCCCTGGTCACCATCCTGTCGCTTTTGGGGGTCGTCGGTAGTATCGTCGAGCCCATTTACGTAGCCGCCTACCACAATGGGAACCCGATCCCGGACCAGCGCACACTCGAGTTTGTGCCCGATCGCCGGGGCGGATATATGGTCGCTACGATCCCTTTTCACTTCGACGCTGCTCTGGGACAGCCCCTGGCCTTGGGTGATGAGGCGCACACCGTGGTGCCCTTGGGATTCTCTTTTCCCTTCTACGATCGAGCCTGGAGCGAAACCCACGTCAATGATAATGGGGTGATCTCCTTTGGCGGCCCTTACAACCCCCTAGAAATTTTGTTGAGAGTTGCCCCTATCCCATATCTGTACCCCAATATCGCAGCTCTGATCATGGACCTGGACACCACGGCCGGGGGGGGCATCTTTCAGAAAAGTCAAGCCGGCCGCTTCACCCTCACCTGGCATCAGGTGCCAGAAGCTGACACCACGCAAGCTCATACCATGCAACTGGTACTGCACCAAGACGGTGTCATTCACGTCACCTTCAACGGCATTCAGCCCAGGAAATCATTCGGCAGGACATATGTGTTTGGACCCCTTGTTACCGGCATTCAGCCAGGGACTGGGGACATCGAACGCATTCATTTCTCTGAAGCTCTGCCTTATACTGTAGAAGCCTGCTGCGGCGTCGTCGAGGATTACTACCGCCAGTTTCGCAGCTACTTGCACCAGGGGATGTTGCCATTGGCCTATCTTATCCTTGGCGCCACCATCCTGATCCTGGTGGGTTTTCCACTATTCTTTCATGCCAGCCTGGTCAAGCCGTTGCTCAGCTTGCGCGACGGGGTGCAACGGGTCAACACCGGGGATCTAGAGGTAGTGGTGCCGGTATATTTCAGTGACGAGATCGGCACACTGGCCATAGCTTTCAACGATATGGCAGTTCAATTGCGAGACCTGGTCAGCAACTTAGAGCAGCGCGTGGCGGAAAGGACCCAAGAACTGGAGCAGGCCTACCTCCAGTTGCAGGCCAACCAGGAAGCATTGTTGCTCTCAGAAAAAATGGCCTCGCTTGGTCGCTTGACGGCAGGTATTGCCCACGAGATGAATACACCGCTAGCGGCCGTGCAGACCTCACTCTTCGAATTGGGAAATCTGGTGGATGAGTATCGCCAGTCGATCGGTGATGCCGCGGTCAGTGGGGGGGATCATCAAACGATCGCTGCAGAGATGAGGCAAGCTGTAGACATCTCGGAGCGCAGCATCTCACGCGCGTTAAGCTTCATCCGCAGCATAAAGTCACAGACGCGCCAGATAGACGGCGAAGAGCAGCAGCGTTTCAATGTCGTAAAAGTAATTGGAGAAGCCATGCTGCTGCTAAGCCATGAGCTGCTACAGGCGAATTGCCAGATGGTGTTCGACCCGCAAGAGGAGAACATGGAGCTGGTTGGCTCTGCGGTGGGCTTTACGCAGGTTGTGACCAACCTGATCAGCAACGCTATCGATGCCAGTATCCAAAATGGAGGCGGCTTAATTAAGATCGAGTTGAGCTCTGATGGCGAATGCTTGAAACTAAGCGTAAGTGACCAGGGCATGGGCATCCCAGAAGAGATCCATTCGAAAATATTCGATCCGATGTTCACCACCAAGCCATTCGGAGAGGCCGCCGGCTTGGGGTTGACGATTGTGCACGATATTGTTACCGAGGGATATGGTGGTACCATCAATGTCGAAAGCCAGGTTGGTGAAGGTGCAACGTTCTTGCTTCGCTTTCCGCAAAGAGAGTTATAGTCATGACTCTAGGAAATGAATCAAACAGTTATTCTCTTCAGGAAGAAGGATATGCCTGATACTGATTATCAAACTGCCGCCCATTTGATTCATCGGTGGCGCGAAAAACTGGTCCTACTTTTGCTAAAGGGGATCTTCTTGATTACCTTGCTTGCCACGCTCATCGGCATCCCGTTCTATCTTATTTCGTACACGACTCCCTATCCGTCTTGGATAATCGTCGGTGTAATCACTCCAGTGGTGCTACTCGTCATTCTGGGATTGGTGACGTTTCTCCAAGTGCCATATACGGTGCGCGCTTTGGGGGCTCTTTTCCTGCCGTTTATGTTCTATCTCTTTGGTCTGTTCGATACCGGCGCAGCGGGAGACACGTTGATCATGCTGCAGACCTTCATTGTGCTCACATTTATGCTGCTTGGTAAGCGGGCAGGGTTTGTCACTATAGTCATCAGTGTATTTTTATATATCGGAGTCGCATGGGGGATGGTGAACCATAAACTGACCGTTCTGGATCCCATCAAAGATCACTACGACCTGAACCTGTGGATCGTATTCGGTGTGGAGGTATTTTGTGTGATCGGCATGTTGACTCTGGGTGTGGTGACGTTACAGGATGCTTTTGCAACAGCGCATCAGCGCGAGCGGGAGGCGCTAGAAGACGTGTCCAAGGAACGTACCTCACTCGAGGTACGCGTGAGGGAAAGAACCCATGAACTCGAACAGGCCTATCTGAAATTACGAGATAATCAGGAAGTCTTATTAATATCTGAAAAAATGGCCTCCTTAGGACGCTTGACAGCTGGATTTGTCAATGAGATGAATACTCCCCTGGCAACTGTGAGGGCCTCTCACTTCGAGTTAAAAAAACTGGTGGATGAGTATGCCCAATCGATCGGTGGGCAGGAGGTTGGAGAAGAGGAGCATCATGAGATAGCCAGGGAGATGGTGCAGACTCTGGGTATCTTGGAGCGAGGTATTCTTCGGGCAATGAGCTTTATCAGCAGCGTGAAATTGCAAACGCATGCACCAGATGGTAGTGAACATCGACACTTCCAGGTCGTGGAGGTTGTCGAAGAGGCCTTGTTATTGCTGGACCACAGATTGATGCAGGCAAATTGCCAAGTGAAGATAGAGCAGCCTACGGAAACAATCGAATTGGTTGGATCTGTAGCAAACTTCACGCAGATTATTATTCAGTTGATCACCAATGCCATCGATGCCAGCATCCCCAAGGGGGGTGGGGAAATCACGATTGCACTAGAGAACCGGGCAGGCGCTATTAAGATGGAGATTAGTGACCAGGGTGTTGGCATTTCAGAGGAAATCCACTCGAAGGTCTTCGATCCTCTGTTTACGACAAAACCATTTGACGAGTCGACTGGCTTGGGTTTGAGTATCGTCCATGATATCGTCACGAAACATTTCGGTGGCTCGATCGATTTTGTCAGTCAGGTCGGAACGGGCACGACATTTACACTCGTGTTTCCGATTCAAGAGCAATAGCCACATTTCTAGTCGTTTTTCAAAGGATTTTTGTATTAGTCAACAGAAGCTTGAACAAGTTTTACAACCAGTTGGGTTCCTATAAGGAAACCAGGAATGCAGGAAGAAATTTTCATGGTTTCCTGGCTTCCTCATAGAAAATATTTTTTCAAGCCATGATTGACTACTACAATTTCAAAGGATTTTTTTGGGAGTAAGATCATGTCGAATCAAGGACGGGGTCAACCAGATATTCAGGATGATGCATTATCTTCTCTGGATGAAGCTATTTCACGCTGGAGAGAACGATTATTGAAAACCCTCATGCAAGGGGGGATGATTATCGCTTCTCCCTTTGTCGTTTTGGGGTTGATTTACTATATTCGCTTGGACCAATGGCATCTAGTTATCCTAATCAGCCTGATCTACCTGCTGGTTGTCATTGTCTCATTTTTCACGGTTGGATATCAGCTACGCTCTTATACAATAGTGATTGCCAGTTTGCTCGTCTACTACCAAACCCTGATGTATGTTGGAGTGCGCGGGATTGCAGGCTCATTTCTGATGGCGACTTTTTCGATTGCTTTTATGTTGCTGGGTCTACGAGTTGCCTTAGGCACCTTAGTGATTGGAGTTTTGCTCATGGTAGGCGTGGGCTGGGGCGTTGTCACCCAAACTCTGGCGTTGGAGCTACTCTTTGACCAGCTCGATCCCATGATCTGGTTGCTGGAAGGCGGCATCCCGGTTATGCTGGCGGTAGCAGTTGGTATTGGGCTGATCGGCATGCAGAGGGAGTTCTCTGCGGTCCAGCGTCGTGAGCAAGAGGCGCTTGCAAAAGTATCTGATGAGCGATCACTTCTTGAGGTACGTGTAGAGGAACGCACCGAAGAGCTGCAAAACAGTAACCTGAAACTGGAACAAGCCTATCAAAAGCTACTGACCAATCAAGAAGCTTTACTGGTCTCGGAAAAGATGGCTTCTTTGGGCAGGCTGACTGCAGGAATTGCCCATGAAATGAATACACCTTTAGCAGCAGCCAGGGTTTCGCTCTTCGAACTCGATAAATTAGTGGACGAATTTGGCCAATCGATTGGCGATGACGAGGTCAGTGAGGCAGATCGCCAGGAGATCGCCTTGGAGATGAGACAGATCGTGGATATTTCGACGCGTAGCATCGAGCGCGCATTGAAATTTATTCGCGGCGTGAAATCGCAGACGCGCAAATCTGAAAGCGCGCATCAGCATTTCAATGCAGTGGGAGTCATCGAGGATACCTTGATGTTAATGAATCACACGCTAACCAAAAATAACTGTACGATCTCGTTCGAACCGTCATTACAAACGGTGGGGCTGATGGGCTCTGCAACCAGCTTTGGACAGATCGTGACCAACCTGATCACCAACGCTATTGATGCCTGCCAGCCGGGTGGAGGCATGATTACTGTCGAGTTAATTAAGGGTGGAGAATCAATCATACTGCGGGTAAGCGATGATGGTGTCGGTATCCCAAAAGAGATCCGTTCGAGGATCTTTGATCCGCTTTTCACCACAAAACCATTCGGTGAAGGAACAGGCCTGGGACTGAGCATCGTCCATGACAATGTGACGCAAATTTTTAATGGCACAATCGACATCACCTCTCAGGTTGGAGAAGGAACAACTTTCTCGATTCAGTTTCCAGTTGAGCAGCCACACCTCGGTTCAGCATAGGAGTCAGGCTATGCCAGAATCGAAATCAGACACTCTTACCGCCGCCCACTTGATTGACAGGTGGCGCGAACAACTGGTGCTGATATTGTTGAAGGGATTTTTCTTCTTTGCCTTGCTTGCTTCCATCATCGGCATCCCCTTCTTTCTCTCTGGATTCGATTCTGTCAACCAGGATTGGGTGTTTACAGGTGCAGCATTGGTAATTGCCATGTTGGCTGTATTAGGGGTAGCGGCTTTTGCGCCTGTGCCATATACAGTGCGAGCTTGTGGGGCGCTCCTGATGCCTTTCATGTTCTCTATCTATGGCCTGCTTGATCTAGGTGCCGGGGGGGATACGATGATGATGATCATGATCTTCGTCACGCTCGCTTTTATGTTATTTGGAAAACGAGGAGGCATGATTGCCCTGGTAATCAGCATTCTGATGTTTGTTGGGGTCGGTTGGGCGATGGTTACGGGTCACATGACGAAATATTCTACTGGTGATTACAGTTATGAACTGGCTACTTGGGTGGTCGGAGGTGTGGAGGTCCTGGGATTTACAGGGGTACTTTCTTTAGGGGTGATTACGTTACAAGATGCTCTGGAAAGTGCCCATCTGACCGAGCAAGAAGCTCTTGAAGAGGCCAATAATGAGCGTGCCTTGCTCGAAGTACGCGTTGTTGAGCGAACCCAAGAACTGCATATCAGTAACCGTAAACTCAAGGATGTCTACCAGCAGTTACTGGCCGACCAAGAAGCGCTGTTGGTGTCGGAGAAAATGGCCTCCCTGGGTCGGCTGACGGCTGGATTGGCCCACGAGATGAATACGCCGCTGGCGGCCGTGAATGCTTCTCTGTTCGAGCTCAGCAAGCTGGTAACCGAGTATACACGATCGATTGGGGATAAGGATGTTGAAATATTGGATCACCAAGCAATCGCCGAGGATATGAATCTGGCGACGGACGTATCGGAGCGCAGCATTTCACGGGCACTGAGTTTTATCCGCAGTGTCAAATCGCAGACTTGGGAGTATGATGAGGAGAAACAACAACATTTCGATGTCGTACAGGTCATCGAGGATGCCTTGCTGTTGCTAAACCGTGAAATGATGCGCAATAGATGCGAGGTGGTGTTCGAGCCGCAAGCGGAATCGGTGAAGCTGCTTGGTCCTGAGGCAAGCTTTGCCCAGGTCATCACGAATCTGATTGCCAATGCCATCGATGCCAGTATCCCCCATGGGGGTGGGTTGATCACCATCAAGTTGATCGAAGATGAGCAAAGTGTGAATTTGCAAGTTATCGATGACGGAGTGGGTATCCCGGAAGATATCCGCACGAAGATTTTCGATCCGCTGTTTACCACCAAATCGTTTGGTGAAGGATCCGGCCTGGGGTTGAGCATCGTTCATGACATCGTCACCAAAGGATTTAATGGATCCATCGATTTCTCCAGTCAGGTTGGAGAAGGCACAGCCTTCTCGATCCACTTCCCGAAAAGGGATGCATAGTTATGTTTCAAGGTAATAAAACCACCAGCATTTTTCTTGAGAGAAAAGATATGCCAGACAAGAACTCCGATTCTGAAGTGGCCGCTCAGTTTGTTGGTCAGTGGCGTGAAAAGCTGGTGCTTATTTTGCTGCGAGGGGCTTTTGTGTTCATCCTACTTGCGATGGCGATCGGCATTCCTTACTACCTTATCTCTTATGATTCTCCGTTTACAACCGGGGGTTATAAACGTAAGGCGGGACAAAATGGCAAAATGATGTAGTAGCAGAAT
>CAZUSV010000131.1:0-18634 GCA_964622645.1 uncultured Anaerolineales bacterium | reverse complement strand
AATATATCAAACACTTGGTTTATTGGTAAACCAATCGCCGTATTTTCATCCCAGCCAGTCAGAAACTCAGCAATAGGATTCATCAACCGGATATAGATTTGATCGCTGGTGGCAATCACGCCTTCATGAATACTGCGTAGCATCGCGGTTAACCATTGTTCGTTTTCTTCTAAACGTTGTTTCATTTTATGGTTATATAGCGACATTTCTATATTGGATTGTAATACCTGATTTGTGATAGGCTTGACGATATATCCAAACGGTTGTGTTCGCTTCGCCCTCTGCAGAGTGGCATCATCAGAATAAGCGGTCACATAGATGATTGGCAGGGAAAATAATTTTCGCATATGTTCCGCAGCCTGAATGCCATCGATCTTGCCAGCTAATTTGATATCCATCAATACTAGATCGGGTTCGGTTTCGAAAGCCATTTCAAAGGCATGCTCTCCCTTTGTCACCATCCCAGTCACAAAATAGCCCATCTTTTCAAGGCGATTCTTTAAATCCAATGCCAAGATACTTTCATCTTCAACGATCAAAATGCGCTTTTTGTTCACCAAGCTACCTCACTGCTTAAGTGGTGCCCTCGGAAAATCCATATACGCCCGTAATAATGGCCTCCACTGAATATCTGGATTCTGATATCTCCTGATTTCGTTGACGAGTTCTTATCCATGAGTTTCTTTGTCTCCCGGCGTCAAGAGACGTCGGACTCCAGACTGAGGTGTTTTCGAGGTTCAAATCTTGACCTTTATCTCAGTCCCCTGTGTGCACGCGATATGGATTGTGCCACGCAATTGATCTAAGAGCGAGTCCACTAGTTGCAATCCCAGCGAATTCGCAGATTTAAAATCGAAATCAGCGGGCAGCCCAATGCCATTATCCGCTACAACCAAAGTTTTGCCACCGTCATTTGCAGATGTAAGTTGAATGCGTATCTCCCCATCACGCCCTGGCGGGAAAGCATGTTTCAGAGCATTGGTAACCAGCTCATTAGCAATCAACCCAAATGGGATGGCTGTGTCGATATCAAAGCTGACATCCTTTACTTCAGTGTGAATGGCGATTCTATCCCGATCAATGGAATAGATATGGGATAAATCATCAACCAGGCTTGGTAAATAAGAATCAAAGCTAATGTGTGAAAAATTTTCCGATTGGTAAAGTTTCTCGTGGATTAATGCCATCGATTGAACGCGTTGTTCGCTATCGCGCAGGTTATCAGCCACTCGGGGATCATCAGCTTGATGGCTCTGAAGCCTGAGCATGCTGCATACAACCTGCAAATTATTCTTTACACGATGATGGATTTCCCGCAGCAAAATTTCCTTCTCATCGAGCGACGATTGAATTTCTTTGGCATGGGAATTCAGTTCCTCGAGCATCTGCGATTTTTCCAATGTCCCTGCAATTTGTCCGGCAAAAACAATGAAACGATTTACATCTGACTGCTGTAAATCTGGTCCCCACACAGACATCATCCCAATAATGTCTTCCCGAACCTGCAGCGGCAAATTTATGGATGACGTAGCTGGATGAACATCTAGAATTCCAAGAATACGTTTCGTGGCGAATCCAGACATAGGAAGAATTATCGATTGAATCAGCTCATATGTATTCGATACATATACAGCTTGTCCCTTTTGGAGCACTTGGGAGAAGGGCCGGGCATGTGTGGGGATTTGATAACTTCGAAAACTTATACCGAAAAAGTGCTCAACCTGGGCAATATTTGATGACCTAATGGATAGATATCGGGGTAGCAGACGTCCAGTTTCAATATCCTTAAGAGCAATAAATACTGAAATATTCATGCTACGCATCTGCGCCCCCAGAGTATCCAGGATTTGATCTAACTCGACGGTGGCAACTACGTCACGAGATACATGCGAAAGCGCAGTAGCAAAGGCGTCGGCACGCTTTAATTCCTGAGAGCTTTGGCGTTCCGCTGTGTAAAGGTATGATCGTGCGAGCATACCGGCGAGCTGGTTTGCAAAGATCGAGAGAGTTGTCAGATCACTTTCTCGCAAATCTGTTCCCCACACTGTCAATATACCCAGGTTATTCCGTTTGTCTCTCAAAGGGAGATGGGCAGAGATCACATTTTGTGGAGAACCCACGATCTCAATCAAATCTTCGATCGTCGTGCGAGCCAAATCCGGCAACAGTGCTTGCAGCGTAGATATGGAATTGGAATTGTAATTTGGCTGATTCTTTTCGATGATATTTTTAAGATGCTCAATTTCCCGCCAGACTTGCCTCGCAAGATGAATATCGCTGAAATTCATCCCGATCAGTTGCTCAGCTCTTTTCCGATCCATCCCGTCGAGAGAAATATAGCGTAAAGACAAACTACTATCTTCCTGGTCTAATCTCCAAAACAAGCAACCCATCCCCAAACTGGCCAACTCTGTACCCAAAGTTTCTAGAGCTTTGTCTGGTTCGAGCATAATCTCCATGCGCACTGCCATGCGACTCAACGATGTTATCAGTGTATTCGCCCGGGATAATTCAACTGCCTTTTCTGCCAGCGCCTTTTCAATGCGTTCGCGCCCAGTGACATCCCTAAGCACAATCACACTCCCCAATATCTGGTCACGCACACCCGGAATGTGAGATTTGCTGACATCAAATGTGCGCTGAAGCTCTCCGATGTGTAACTCGATTTCCTCATTGCCCACTGACAATGCCTGCGCCGATCCAAGTTTTGCTGCTAATTGGGGCCAGCCCTGAGCGAGGGTCAAACCTAAAACCGCCGGCAGGGGTTTTCCAATTAATTTCACGGCTGCAAGATTCAAATCTGCAATGCAGCCTCGCGAATCCATACACACCACCACATCTTGCATATTCTCAAGGATGATATTGCGAACGACTGGGAGAATATCTTGCGACCTAATCCGATAAAGTCCCCAGGCCATGGCTGGGAGAGTGATTCCTAATACAAAAGGTGTTAATTCAATTTTCAGAGTCGATATCAGACCCAATTGATCTACTAAGGCGTTCGCCAGCCAAGGAAGCATCACAGTTACTACAAATGCGATTGCCTGCCAGCGGTACAAACGCCCCATTCGAATCATCATATTCGCGATTAAGGCCAGACCCAGTCCCAGTGAAAGATAAGTATGGGTAATAAAAACGAAATACCAAATACCTAGAGATTTCTGCAAGAACGGTGAGCCTGGATCAACACGGGCAGCCAGCCACATCAACCCAAAGATATCATTGGTCAACGCAAATATTAGCGTCAAGAAGGGGATGATCATCAGCAATATCAGTCTGAGATTTGTCACCTCTTTGTATCGACCAGCGAATCGGATAGCATACAACAACCACCCCGCTGGAACATACCAGATACCCAGGTATTGCAGTTTAGCCCAATAATCCTTCGTCTGCAAATCACCCCCCGCAATTTCCAATGCAGTTCCCAATAACCACAGGGCTGCAGCAATCAGTAGCAAGCTCCCGAGAGTAGAAGTGTGCCATCGCCGGCGCCAAACCTGCAACGCGGCAACTAGAGATGCCACAGCTCCAAGCACTAATGGAATGATTAGAGAATGCCACTGCCAAGTCATGCTGCAAACACTCGCTTATTTCAAGAGATGATGGAAGATGACCTTAACGGTGGTGCCGCCGCTATTCGCAATTATTATCTGCTCATGCAATTGGGTGACCAGTGGTGGAACTATGAGAGGGTTCCAGCAGCAGGTCATGCCAAGGCCTGTTCGATCACAGTTCGCAATTCGCTTTCTGAAAAGGGTTTTGTGATAAATCCATGTGGTTTGGTTTCCATTGCACGTTGAATAGTGCTTTTGTCAGCCATTGCGGTGAGATAAATCACAGGGATTTTGAGTTCTTCCTGGATCTCATTGGCAGCCTGAACACCATCCATTTCCCCTTGTAAACGGATATCCATAAGCACCAAATCGGGCTCAAACTGTTCCGCCTGTTGAATAGCATCTTGAGCCGTCGAGGCAACGCCAACAACTTGAATTCCCATTGATTCCAGACTGAACTTCAAATCTAATGCTACAATGCCTTCATCTTCAGCAATTAAAACTTTCAAATTTTCCATTTGCAACTCTTTTTGATACGCGGTCCATCGATTTTTTGTCGAACATAAGTTTACTATATGACGAGTACCTTAGAAGTGAGATTTTTGTTTTATTGTGCAAGGTTTTGTAGATTTACTTAGATTTTTGTTTTCCTTTTTGGTTCCGCAGGGTTCTAGCCGATCGATTTTCGCAGATTCAGGATTACGGTTGCCATCATCCCAGCGCAACTCGTACAGCGGGCGCACCTTATTTACTCATTGTCGGTTTCTCGATAAATTGGATCCTTTATCAACGCCAAAAAGGTCCTGACAACACGCGGATCAAAATGTGAGCCCGATTGCTTCTGGATATGGGCGAGAGCCTTCTCATAGGACCAGGCCTTGCGGTATGGCCGATCCGAACGCAGGGCATCCCAGACATCCACGATAGCAAAGATACGTGCAGATAGAGGAATCTGTTCTTCCTTCAAACCGAAAGGATAACCCGTGCCATCCCACCTTTCGTGATGGTAGTGAGGGATATCCAACACCGGACGAAGATAACTTATCGAACTTAACCATTCATAGGCGTAAACCGGATGTTTGCGCATGATCTCCCATTCTTCAGTTGAAAGAGGCCCAGGCTTTTGCAGGATGGCATCCGGAACACCCATTTTGCCAACGTCATGCAGCAAGGCACCCCGGCGCAAATGAACCAAATCGATCCCGCCGATGCCCAACATGCGCGCCAATTTCAATGTCATATCGACTACACGTCGGGCGTGGCCCTCGGTTTCGCGATCGCGTAATTCTAGTGCCTTGGCCCACCCCTCTAGAGTCGTATCATACGCCAGGGAAAGCTCCAGGTTTGATTTTTCTAGGTCTTCAAACATCGAGGAGTTGTCAATGGCAATGGCAGCCTGGGTTGCGATCGTAACAGCGAAATTCTCCCACTCGTGATCAGGTTCGAAGTCTTCGCGATGGTACATCTCCAGCACACCCTTGATTTGCCCTTTGGCTGTCAAAGGAATTCCATAGTAGGATACCAGGCCCTCTTTCGAAAAAATCTCGCTTCGAGCACACTCTGAGGAGCAATTATCGGTCAGGCAGGTTCGATGGATCGCGCTACCACCCTGGACAACCAGTCCACCAAGACCTTCACCGACATGCAATATCTTCGTTTTTATATCACCAGACACAAAGCCGCTGCTTGCAATAGGATCCAAAGATAGCGTAAAAGGATTCAGGATCAAGACAGAAACTGCATCTACACCCATTTGTTTGATGACTTGTTTGGCAACCACATCCATTGTGACCTGCAGATTCATACTGCCGGTAATCGCCAGGTCAATCTGATGCAAGGACTCAAGAAAGGCCAATTGGCGTTGTTGGCGTTGATACAAGTGGGCATTTTCAATCGACAGCGCAGCCCGCTCAGCGAATACAGAGACGATGCGTTCGTCGTCCTCCGAAAATGCATCTACTCTGCTGCTTTGGATATCGATGATACCAATCACTTCGGCACCAACAATCAAGGGAATGGCTATCTCCGAACGCGCCTCTTGCCAATTGGGCACATAATCTGGCCACTGGGTCACATCTGACACATTGACGATCTCTGCCCGACGAACAGCATTGGGCACAATCCCAGGCCCATTGACGAATAACTCTTGGCCACTTGAAACTTCAGAAGAATACTCCCCAGAGGCCGCAAACCGTTTGAGTTGGTTCGAATTTGGATCAACCAGGAAAAGACTGCAATTGGATTTGCCGAAATCCGTACGGATGGTATCCACAATGGTTTGGCTGAGGCCTGGTAGATCTGAGGGATCAGATGCTAGCAGAGCACCCGAGGCATCATACAAGCGAGCGAGTTCGATAGCTCGAGTCTGCGCTTCTGAGAACAGGCGGGCATTTTCCATAGCAATCGCCAATTGATCGGCTAAAGCCCGCAAAGCTGCAGCATGTTCATTGGTGAAAAAACCAGGCAGACCATGATCGAGATTTAGAAATCCAAACGTTTGATCATCCTTGCGAATGGGTACACCCAGGTAAGATTGTATCCAACTCGAATGGGACATCACTGTCCAAAACTCGCTCTGATGAACATTTGGGATCACAATGGGTTGGCCTGTTTCCATCATTAACTGGAATTTATTATTTCCCTCCAGGGGGAAAACCAATCCGACCACATCCGCTTCAGAATTGCGCAGTTCATAACCGCGTTGGCGAATTATACGCGTACGGCCATTCTCATTGAGCATCAAACTAGCCGCTTCGTAGGGCACAATCCTCTCGATATTGATCAGGATCTGATCGAGGATCTGGTCGAAAGCCAGACTACTGTTGAGGGCTAGAGCCGTATCACTCAATGTCTCAGCAATGATACGCTGTTCGCGTTCTGCGTGCTGCTGGCGGATGCGCTCAATCGCAATGGCGAGCTGTCCAGCGACCGTGATCATCAGACGAACATCATCCTCACTAAAAGCATCCATCCGAGCGCTCTCAGCATTGATAACCCCGATGACCTTTTCGCCCGCTAAAAGGGGCACACATAATTCGGAGAGAGTTCCAGGCGATGCAGAGAGAAATTCTGGAACGACACGGACATCGGGTATACAACGAGGCTGGCCTGTCCTTACGACAGAACCAACCACACCGTCATTTATCGTCAAATCTGGGGGCACAAAATCAGCCGGCAAACCCCAGTAGGAATCATGGATGATCAGTTTTTTGCCAGCTTCATCTAGCAGCAGCACACCAAAATGGTCAGGATAGAAATTTTCAGCAATGATATCGGTCGCCTTGGCGATAAGCTCGTCTTCATCCGTCTCGATCACACCAACGGATGCTACAGTGTTCAGGATGGTCAATTCATTGAGGTGGCGCTGCGTGATCTCATCTGCCATTTTTCTGGCAGAGATATCTTGTTTGATAGCAATAAAATGAGTGACTGCACCTTCTTGGTCCAGTAGCGGAGCAATGGTCTGCTGTTCTGCATACAAACTACCATCTTTGCGCTTATTGATCATCTCCCCTTGCCAGACTCGCCCAGCCAGGATCGTATCCCATAACAGCTTATAAAACCATTCATCATGGTTTCCAGATTTCAAGAAGCGCGGATTCTGGCCTTCGATTTCGGGGAGCGCATATCCGGTCAAATCCTCAAAAGCAGGATTCACCCATGTAATCAGACCATCGCGATCGGTAATGACAATGGCATTGGCAGCCGCATCCAAAGCAGCGGACTGTAACCTGAGTTGATTCTCGGCTTCTATCCGGGGGGTTATATCTTCTGCAGTGCCCTCGTAATAGAGAATCTCTCCGTCTGTTGCGTGAATAGCTTTGGCGCTCTCGCGCACGATGATCAAGCTGCCGTCCGCCCTCTCCCAAACAGCTTCCATGCCATTGACGAAGCCAACTTCTTCCAGGCGCCGCTTGAACTCCTGGCGTAATGATCGATCCACATAACCCCTTTCCTCCAAATTGCGCTTCGCCAATTGCTCGAAAGAATCATAGCCCATCATCTCAATCAGGGCTCGATTTGCAAAACGGATTTCCCCCTCCGGGGTGGTACGATAGATGCCAACAGCCACGTTGTTGAAGATACTTGTCAGGCGCGCCTCACTACGCCGAAGTTCACTGGCATAGCGCAAATTCTGCAGGAGCAAACGGTGTCTCTCCAGGGCGGATTGGATCGAGCGCTCCAGCAAGCCCCCATCGATCTTGTCTTTGGTGAGAAAATCTTGCGCACCAAACTGCAAGGCTTTGACAGCCATCTGGCGATCGTCCAGGTCAGTCATTACAATAACCGGAACCTCTGGAAATGCCCCAAACATCCTATCGAGAGTATCCAGGCCTTGGCTGTCACGTAAGCACAAATCTAGCAGAACCAAAGAAACGTCGTCGGAGTTTAAAACCTGAAAAGCCTCTTCGAGATTATCAACATGACTAACTTCGCAATCGAAATGTAATTCTTTGATAATCTCCTGGATCAGACGGACGTCTCCGGGGTCATCCTCTATAAGCAACAGAGTTATCTTGTCTAGCGTTGTCGGTTGCTCCGAGGCAAAAGCTCCTATTTCGATACCGTATCCAGTGGATGATAATTCATCCTGGCGATCTGGCATTTGCCTAGCACGTTTATGGCGATACCTTGCAGTATCAGCCTCACGCATCAAGTCATCTAGAGATTTTGGCTTTGCGAACGTCCAGCTAGAAACCCCCACACTGAAATTCAATTCGAATTGCTCACCGCTGTTAGCCTGATAGGCATCCTTCGACTGGTATAACCTTTGCAAGATCAAGGCTTGATCCTGGGACTGCGAACCGACTGCCAGAACAACGAATTCGTCCCCACCAGCGCGTCCTAAAATATCCGCTTCTCTAAAGGTGTTGCGCAGCACATCTGCGGTGGCCTGCAAAGCTCGATCGCCAGCTTGATGTCCAAAGCGGTCATTGATATCCTTGAGCCCCTCTAAATCGATGATGAATAAGGACAGCTTTTCTTGAAACCGCTGGCCCAGCTTTAGCTGTTGTTCCGCCAGAGTCATAAAGCCATCACGGTTGTATAAGCCCGTCAAATTATCTGTGATGGACAGTTCGAAGATTTTTTCCTTGAGTTGATGGCGCTCTATGGCGTAGTCAATCGACTTGGGGAGCGAATTTCCATTGAATTCTCCCTTGACCAGATAATCTTGAGCCCCAGCTTGGACAGCCCTGCGGGCCAGGTGTTGATCATCAAGTCCTGCCAATACGATTACAGGAATATCCAACTCTTTTTGAAAGACATTTTGAAAAATCGCCTCACCCTGGCAATCCGGCGGATGCAGGTCAAGGAGCAAAACGTCAAAAACTTCTTGAGCTAATAGCGACAAACCTTCTGAAAGCAGGTTCCTGGATTGAATTTTGTACTTCCCCGGGTCGGATACCTCTAATGACTCGCGCAGTAAACGAACATCCCCTTCATTATCGTCGATCAAGAGTACCTGGGTGATTCCCTTTTCCATACCAACTTACCTCTAAACCATGTCAGTTCTTCCCCAGGTCGACAAAAGACAACAACAAGGGCACTAGATCCGCATACATCTTGCGCTTGACCACATAGGCATCTGCGCCAACCTGTTTTGCCTTGGCTTGATAACGCTCATCTTCCTGAACAGTCAAGACAATCACAGGCAATTTAGGATACTTCAACTTGATTTGCTGGGTTGTAGCAATCCCATTTATGCCAGGTAGGTGAATATCCATCAACACAAGATCAACAGAGGTATCGTCCAACACCTTAAGCGCCTGCTCACCGCTATTTGCTTCGCAGATCTGCAATTCGGGGAATTTATTGGAGAGCCATTGCCGCAGGGTTTTGCGCATGATATTGTGATCATCAGCTATCAGAATGGATATAAATTGCTCTTTGGTATTCGTCATCTGTAAGCTTCCTTATTGACCAGTTCTATGTATGGTCACGCATTATTTATGGATTCGCAAAAGCGACCTTGCCAGGGTACTTGGCGTTTGGCAGGGGATAAATCGCTCACCATCAAAGCATAAACCCGACAGAGCTGATTGTCTGTCGGGCAAGTGTGACAAACCATGTAGTAAATGTTAGACAAAGAAACTAGATCAAATTATGCTCCATAGCCAGCTTTACCAGTGCGGGCACATCATGCACCCCTAATTTTCTCATCAGGCGACTGCGATACGTGTTGACCGTGCTTTTTGAGATATGCAGCAGATCCGAGATTTCTGAACTGGTCTTGCCCTCCACCACCAACTGTAAGACCTGTTTCTCTCGCGAACTTAGCAAATCGAGAGCGCTTGCGGAAGAGGTATTCTCCCTTTGCTCAATATAATCATCGATCAATGTCCCCGTGATGGCCTGACTTAGGTAGCGCTCGCCTCGATAGATTGCTCGGACAGCATCTACCACCTCCAGTCCAGAAGATTCTTTGATCAGATACCCGCTGGCCCCCGCTTTGAGCGACTGATAGACGTGCTCCTTGGTTCCATGCATCGAGAGGATGATCACCTTGGTATCCGGGCAACACGCCACAATTTCCCGAGCTGCTTCGATACCATTCAAATTTGGCATATTGATATCGATGACAACGACATCGGGCTGTAAGTCTCGGGAGATATTCAAGGCTTCGTGACCGTCTGAGGCTGAGCCAACAACTTCAATATCTGGCGATGAGGCCATGATTGCGCTGAGCCCATCACGGATTACTTTATGATCATCTGCTATGACAACGCGGATTGTCATCAATCACCTTATCGGAGCTACGACCTTGATGGTTGTACCCTGTTTGAGTATGGTTTCTACGCCAAATTTGCCTCCAATCGCTTCAGCGCGTTCACGCATATTCACTAATCCCCATCCGCGACGTCGACCACCCTCAGGAAGCACTAGCTCTTCGAAACCCGAGCCGTCATCCTTGATCTGCAATTCAATATTGTCTTGGATTTCTGTGAGCGAAATCGTCACCTGATTAGCATTAGCGTGTCGGGTGACATTGGTCAGAGCCTCCTGGGTGATACGATAGAGAGCATTCTCTATTCTTTCTGCCAGGCGAGGCTCAATGCTCTTGCCCAGCACGCGCGTTTCTATGCCAGTTTGATCGAAGAAACGGTCACCATACCAGCTAAGTGCCGAGAAGAGTCCGTAATCATCCAACACCGAAGGTCGCAAATCATCCATCACCCCGCGGATATTGTGAGTCACTTCATCGACTAGAGAAATCGAGTCGTCCACAGAAGATAGATCATCAAAGGCGCTAGATTGGGCGATCTGATCGCGGATGATATTCAGGTTGAAGCCTAAAACTGCCAATGATTGCCCCACCTGGTCATGCAGTTCGCGCGCCAGATGCCGGCGCTCAGCCTGTTCAGTTTCTGCCAGTCGCATGGTCAAAGAGCGCAATTCCTCAGTACGGTTACGCAAGGCTTCGGCTGCTTGAGCATTTTTCAGCGCAATGGCCGCCTGGGTAGAAAGCTGCATCAACAAGTAAATATCTTCCTGAGTGAAAAATGGGCCTGCTTCTCTGGCACGGATATTGATCACGCCGAGGAATTCCTGCGACCACTGAATCGGAACACCGATCACGCACTGGTCGCGGTGAGTCCATTTTGGCGACTTACCTTCCCATTCCTTATAGGATTCGACCAGCAGGGGTTCACCAGTTTGCCAGACTCTCCCAGACAGGCCCTCGCCGCGTTTTAGAGTCGTTCCTAGTGGTGCACATCCCTCCCCAATAGAGACCACCCACTCGAGCAAGTCGGCTTTGTTTCTGTATAGGTATACTCCGCCAGCCTCTCCACCTAGAAGTTCCATGGCATGCTCTATGATCTTACTGAGCAATTGATCAGCATCGAGTTGAGCGGCAATATCCAAACCCACCTCGCGCAGGGATTCTAGCTGTTGGGTGCGCCGTTGGATGGCTTCTTGGGCCTGCACACGCTCAGAAATATCACGCACGATGCTTTGGATATAGCTGGGATTGCCCTGGTCATCATACACCAGAGATATGTTTACCTCACCAGGGAAGGATTCCCCGTTCTTTCTAAGAAATTGCCTCTGGTAGGTGGAAACTCCCTGGCCGGTTTGCAATTTGCCCAATACGCTCTTGGCTTCCTCCACTTCTGTAGGCGAGATGACTTGATGGAAACCCATCCCAATCAATTCATCAAGTTCGAACCCTAACATATCTGTTGCTTTTTTGTTTGCCCCCAGGTGTACGCCATCGAGATCGAGGATGAAAATGCCATCGTTGGCGCCTTCGAAGAGGGTTCGATAAGTCTCTTCACTTTTCCGAAGGGCTTCAGCTGCCCTGGCATTTTGCAAGGCAATGCTGGCCTGGTTGGCAAAAACTTCAATACCAGCTACATCTGACAGCGCCAGATCCTCCCCCAATACTGCCAGTAGTCCATTTGCCTCACCACCAAGAACCAGCGGTGCGAAGATGCATTTTTTCAGGCCCAACTCCTTGGCCAGTTTACCGGCGAGAGGTTTCGCAATTTCGGGAAGGGACTCTGTTACCGTCTCGCCACTCAGTTCACGAAGAACTGCCTTTCCCCCATCAAGGAGTATGCGGAAGAATCCACCCGGTGGAATTCGAAATTTGTACCCCTGGGGGGATAACCCTGTTAGCTTCTTGGCTGCATTAAGCACTTTGGTGCTAATTGATAGATAAACCACTTCTATGTACTGCTGATCCTCAGAAACAATCCCAACCCCGGCTTCATAGCCCAGCTTACGGATCTCTTCCCCGATCGTCTGATAGATCTTTTGGGGAACGAGTGTGCGTTGAACCGTCTGTCCCGCCTGGCTGAGAGCAAGCAAAAGTTGCTGGCTGCGGACGCGGGCCTGCTCGGCTCGCTTACGTTCAGTGATGTCCCGAACTGCACCATAGATATACGTAGTGCGAGATTCATTTTTATCCCATATTGCCTGAGCTTGATCCTCCATCCAAAGGGTTTCACCGGATTTGGTAACGATGCGATACTCGACAGTTTTTGATTCTCCTCGCATTAGCGCATGATATTGATCCGTGGTAATCGGAATATCGTCTGGATACATGAGCGATTGCCAACCCTCTTGCTCACTGAGCTCCAACTGGGAATATCCTGTTATACGTTCGAGCGCGCCCGTTACCCACTCGTTGACCAACTCACCGTCGGGCTGGACTTTGTATCCATAGGCATAATCGGAGGTGATCTCAGAAACCATCCGATAGCGTGATTCGCTGGCCAGCAGTGCTTCTTGTGCGAGTTTACTATCGGTAACATCCTGGATGATGGTGATCACGCCGAGTATGCTCCCTCCTGGGTCCAGATAGGGCAACCTGTCTGCACTCCCCCAGCGGATTTCTCCAGTGGCGCTTTGAAACTGCTCAACAACCCCTAAATTAGGCTTCTTCGATTGATAAACTTCCAGGTTTTGATTTTGAAATTCTTCAGCCATATGGCTGGGGAAGATGTCGAAGAAAGTTTTCCCGATCAGTTTTTCAATAGGCAATCCCACCACTCGTGCCGCCGTTGTGTTGGCCCGCAAAATCCTGCCTCCAGGGTCAAAATACAAGATCATATCTGGTATGGCATCGATGATAGTCTCGTAATCCCGGCGCTGGGCCATCAGGCGCTGTTCTATGCGCTTTCGCTCAGTGATGTCACGAACGATGGACAACACCTCGTCTTCCCCACTTACTACCATGCGCGACTCGAAAAATCGTTCTTCAGCAGACAACTCTAAAGAATATTCGTATACCTGAATTTCTCCATTGGAAAGGGTTTGGTTTACCTTTTCCTCGGTCAACTCGGCTAAATGGGATGGCAGGACCTGGCCTGCACGCTTACCTAAGAACTCATCAGCAGGCGCTAACAAAATTTCCGGATTAGATGCTTCACAATCTACAAATCGTGTTTGGGCATCGATGCGGAAAAGCAAATCCGGCATAGCCGAAACGATTGCCCGATTGCGTGCTTCACTCTCGCGCAGAGCTTGTTCTGCATCTATGCGCTGGCTACGTAAATGTTTAGCTTCGAGGGCGGATTTGATAATATGCGGCAAGCGCCTGATATGCGAGGGAGTTTTTATCACATAGTCGGCTGCGCCGCGCTTGATTGCCTCGGCAGCCACCTCTTCAGAACCGGTACCCGTCACAATGATCACGGGCGTTCCAGGGAGTTGTTCTTGAACAGCATCCAAAACTTGAAGCCCTGTGAATCCCAGGATGTTGAAATCACTCAAAACAAGGTCATACTGTTCAGCCAACAGCAGTGCATCAAACTCCTGACGTGAAGAGGCTTCGATAAGTTCAAATTCACCCTCGTCACTCTGTAAAGCGTCACGCACCAAAGCTCGGTCCAGAGGGTAATCATCAATATAAAGGATACGGATAAGTTGATCGATCATGGCTCACACGCCATCCGTTTCAGCGCGAGGCAATTTTAGCTCAAAAGTTGTGCCACCTCCATAAGTAGACTCAATCCTGATTTCACCATTCAGCATCTGGACAGCTTTTTTTACCAGTGCCAAACCAATGCCTGTACCAGGGATTTCATCATCGTTATGCAGTCGCTGGAATATTGTAAAAACCTGATGGTGATGTTCCTCGGGAATACCAATTCCATTATCAATGACCCGGATCATAGCATAATCAGATTCATCCTGCCAGGAGAGTTCGATCTGTGGAGCGATATCCGGTCGGCGATATTTCAAAGCATTATCGAAGAGATTGAGGAAAATCTGCAATAGTGGTGTTCGATCTCCTGAAAGCATCGGGTAGCTAGGGGGAAGGATGAACTCGGCCTGGTTCTGCTGCATGCTTTCTGACAAGCTGTCCAGAACCTCGTCGATGATCAACTCTAAATCTATCGGGATCGTGTGTCCAGTCCTGCGCCCAAGGCGTGAATACTCCAGAAGGTCATCGATCAACTCGCCCATTTGATTGCTGGCATGCACAACATAGTCGATATATTCCTGCCCCTGCTGATTGAGGTCCGCTTTGTGACGGTCAGCAAGAATCTCCGCAAATCCACGGATACCGCGTAGCGGAGCGCGCAAGTCATGCGAGACGGAATAGGCAAAGGCCTCCAGCTCCTGATTTGCAATTGCCAAGCGATTGGCAGCTGCCTTAACTTGCTTGTTAACGCGTTGAATGTCCTCCGTAATGTTGACCATGCCACGATTCAGGGTTTCGACCTCAGCAACACGCTGTCGCAGTTCTTCTGTACGTGCGTCTACGCTCTGCTTTAGGTCGTCAGCATGACCGGATATCTGCTTGAACAAGCGCGCATTTTCGAGGGCCAATGATGCCTGATATGCGACAGACTCTAATAAGCGCAGATCATCAGCGCTGAAAGCATTTACAGTCGAAAAACTATCAGCAAACAACAACCCAATGACTTGCTCGCGGGCAACCAACGGAACTCCGATCACTGATTTGATGATATCGAGTTCAGGCAGATCCAAGGATTCAAATGCCTGCTCTTGTTGTGTGTTGGCGATATTTTGAGATTGCCGTGATCGATAGACAAGGCCAACCAGACTGGCATTTGGATCTAATTCAAGACCAGACATTATCTCATCTTCATGACCAGTCCAAACCGAAGGGATCATCTTGGCTTTGACTTCATCATACTCCCAAAGGGAGGCAGCTTCAGCTCCAGGGATGATCCTGACGATCTCATCGACAATGAAGGATAGCAGCTCTATTCGCTCACGATACTGCAAAAGGCTTTGGCTGATTTCCACCAGGGCTGACAGTTCCCGGTTGCTGCGGCGGATCTCTGCTTCTGTGCGCACGCGTTCGGTAATGTCCTCACCCGAAGAAAGAACCCCAATGGTCTCCCCAGCTTGATTGTGTAGAATTGAATTATGCCAAGCAATGACACGTTCTTGGCCATTCTTTGTCAGCACCGGATTATCGTAGAATTCGACAACCTCAACTAACCCTGCCATCAATTGTTTATAAACTTCATGGACATCATCTTGAAATCTGGCTGGCAAACAGGTTTTAAACCAGTCTTTCCCAATAAGTTCAGCCTCTTCGTATCCAAGTATCTCAAGCCCGCGCTTGTTGATCAGATCAATTGCGCCATTCGAATCGAGCGCTACCACTATGACAGCGGCAACATCGAGATAATTTTTCAGGCGATCTTTTTCAATATTCAGGGCCGCGGTTCGCTCAGCAACTGTTCGCTCTAACCCCCCAATGAGATTGCCAAGCTGTGCAGCCATAGTATTGATCGTATGGGCTAATTGCCCCAGCTCATCCTGATTATCGATCTCAACACGGGCTTCCAGGTTGCCAGCTTCCAATTCGCCGGCCGTTTCTGATAGCAGAACGATATTCTGGGTAATGCTCTTATGCAGCACTCGAGAAAAAATACCTACGATCAACGCTCCAAAGATTGCCATACTTATGACGATAAACATGGCCAAATTAAAAACATTCTTCATCCGAACTTGTGTGGTCTCAATTTCTTGACTGGTCAATAAGACCAGTTCCTCAGTGGCCGGATCTACTTCTACCCAGTCTATCTCCAATGCCAGGCGTTGGATTTCTGTACTGGTCGCAAGCGCAGTTTGTGTCTCTCGGAGGGGGATGTAGATCGCTATACTACTTACCAAAGTGATGCATGCAATAAATACATGCATCACCCCAATGCTAAGGCGGAGCTTTCCAGAGATACTCACATTGCCCCAGCGTCGAAATAACTTATTCATCAGATTGCCCATCCTACCTCCGCTCTGGGAGCTACCCCTCCAGATTCAAGGGATCATCAGCCATCGGCGTCATGCCAGCAGCTTCTATCTGGCGGCGCAGTTTCTTGATGACATCTTTCAACTCGGCCATGCGCACCTCACGCCCGGCCATGGCATTGACGATCGTGCATAATTCGTGAGTGCGATCATACACGCGCTCTTCCAATTCATCGGCATGCTGCTGGATCTGTTGTAAGAGACGAGCATTTTCTATGGCGATGGCGGCGTGATTGGCCAGGATCATCAATAAATCAAGATCATCCTGGGTGAATTTTCGGTCCTCGAGTGTGCGTAGAATGTGAAGCACTCCTTGGATTTGTCCCTGCCAGACGATGGGAACGCTGAGGATAGCCTGGAAAGATGCTTCCGCCTCGTATACTGAAGCGCGTCTTTCCCAGGTTCGGTAATCATCAATAATTTGTGGCTCGCCCGTTTCGGCAACAATACCCGCAGCACCCTCCCCATAATCGAGGGTTGTACCGGTGAAATCACGCGCCGTTTTATAGCTTACTACACAGCGCACCTTCCGGTTTTCAACATCACAAAGATACAATCCACCCGATGAACCTTCTAATAGCTCAGTCGCTCGTGCAGTGATCGACTGTAATATCTTTTCGAGTTCCATCGGAGTAGTGATACCTAGCGTAACCGCGTGCAATGCAGACATCTCATCTGCACGGCGTTTGAGAATGGCTTCGGCCTGCTTCTGTGCAGTGATATCTGATGACGAGAGATATACCCGCTGCCAATTATCTTCATAACCTGAAGGTATCGATACCTTTAACAAGCTATAGGCTGATTTGCCATCTAAGGTTCGGGAAACCACATCACCCTCGTAGATACTGCTCCCTTCTGCAAAAACGACTAATTGATCTCTAAAAGAGTCTAGCGACTGATCAATGAAAAGCTGATCAATACTTGCAGAGAGTTCTTCAATATTGTTGGCCGCGTTCTTGTCCAAAGCTGCCTGATTGACATTCACCACCTTGATCATGCTCAGGCATTTGGTGACCTCATTGGGATTGTCTTCGAAGTAGGCTCGAAAATCCTTGACTCCTCGTCCACTGAGCTCATCGATATAGCGTTTGATGTCTGAATGGTCTTGTTCCCACATCTCAAAGGGAGAATCATAGAACAGGCTACGGTAGCGCGCCTCACTGGCCTTGATGATTTCTTCTGTTTCGATTCTTCCAGAAATATCGAGCATGGAGACAAATACTTTTTCCCAGGTGTCATGATAACTTTTGGGTATGGAAACACGCATCAACGCGAATAGGGGTTTTCCGGTGAGCGAAACCGTCTCGACTTCACTTTCGAAAAATGTCTGCCCCTCGGCCAAGGAAGAAATTTCTTCCCGAAATACAGCCAAGGATTCTGAGGTAAACAAGTTCTTGAGGCTGGCAATCAATTCACTTACGCTGCCAGCTTGATAAAAATCCAAAGCAGCCAGGTTGACATTCAAGATTTTCACTCGCTGCAGGCATTCCTCTACAGAAGCCGTGTTCTCATTGAAATACTTTCGCCAATCTTTTATCCCCTCAGCTCGAAGGCCATCAAGAAATTTTTTGACTCCTGAAAAATCTTCTTCCCAGAGCACGATGGGAGATTCGGTGAATAGCGTGCGAAAGCGAGCTTCTTCATCCTGGAGAGCCTCCCTCGCCCGGACACGTTTGCTGATATCCCGCAAATTACAATAATATAGGTCGCCGCTCGCTCTGTTCGCTCTGGACACAGATACTTCCACAGGGAAGATGGTACCGTCTTTATGGATGTTCAAGGATTCAAATGCCGAACCCTCATATTGGTCAACCTCATTTTTGACAATGCTCCCAGGTTCTGCGCGCACCTCTGGGGCCTGCAAATCGGCTATGGTCATGGATAACAACTCTTCCCTGGTGTACCCCGTCAATTCGCACATGCGATCGTTAACTTCAAGAATTTCGTCTCTATCATTGGTGACATGAATGGCATCGCCAGCGTTCTCAAAAAGAGTGCGGTAAAGGGCTTCGCGTTCACGCAAATGCCTTTCAATCTGATCTGTTCGAATCACTTGAGACACTGTGCCCGCTAGCGATTCGAGCAGAGCATCTTCCTGAGACGAGATTTTTTCCCGACTGAACAGAGCCATAACTCCGAGATTTTTTCCTTCAGGTGAAGTTATCGGATACCCGGCAAAAGATACCAGACCTAGCTCTAATGCCCACTCGGTATCATGAATCCTGGGGTCATTAACAGCATCATTGGTGATTATTTTTGCATCCTCACCCGAGGCAATCCGACCGATCTTATCCTGTTTTTCGCACCTTACCAAATGAATAGAGAGACAATATCCGGCAACA
>CAZUSV010000130.1:8518-18635 GCA_964622645.1 uncultured Anaerolineales bacterium | reverse complement strand
CCCCCCCCCACCCCCAATTTCCGGAAGTTCTCGCGAATGTGACATTGTCGAACTACTTAGCCATGGAACGGAGTTGTATATTTACGCACTTCATCAATTTGTGCTTGCAAGACAGGTTTATCGAACGACCGAAATCCACTTAGTTTGATGCCGTGTTTGGCAGCAATATCTGCAACTTCAATTACACGCTGGAGAGTGATGTCTTTACCGACGGTATAATTCTCGAAGCGACCTTCTAATGCAAGCGCAATCGTTTCTGCCATACAGGCATATGCTTTGTCAGGCGGGAAGCCGAAATCAAAATTGAAGTCTACTTCACCGGGAATCTCGACAACACCACCATCAATCACCAACACATCTTTACGCATCTCAGCCACTTTTCGTGATACATCCCGGGGACGAGCAACATCACAAATTACACTTCCGGGGCGAAGATATTCGGGCTCGATAATTGGCTGCACTGCGCTGGTAACGGTCAACACCAATTGAGCTTGTTTCACAATGCGCACATCGGTATGATCAATTAGCCTGGCAGGGACTCTGTTCGCCAATCTTGACCTGAGATGTCTCAACTTCTCAGGGGTTTTACCAATCAAATATAGCTCGGCTACATTCTCGGCTATCAACTCTGAACAGACCTGGCCAATCGCGCCTGTTGCACCAACCACAGCAGCTGTAGCCTGCGCAATGCTTATGCCCAATATATCAGCCGCTTTAAGAATAGCCTGGACTGCAACCGAAATCGTATAAGCGTCACCGGTGGTCACAGGCACATCCAGAGATTCGGCGACGGTTATGCCGCCATCGCCTACCACGGATGTGAATGCTCCCAGACCTATGATTTGGGCACCTAGACGCTCGGCCAAACGGCCTGTCTGGATGATTTTGTAATAGGCAATCTTTTCAGGTAATTCTAACATACGCTCGGCCGTCAAGGGGCAGGCAATCAGCCAGCCCTTAACCCGTTTGCCAGTAGCAGCAGAGGTAACTCCCCGTATTTCAGATAAGTAAATGGGTGGGAAAAATGTGCTCAGGAAATTAATTTGACTTTTCGAAAATATTCTCGCCAAGAAAGGAAATTTTCGACTGACGTCTCGTTTTGGGTCAATCGGATGAATAATGAAAGCAAAAGTATCCACGGGTTACCAGGTTTCATGTTCCTTTTCACCAAGACGCGGGTAAAGACGTTTGTGTAAATCGGCAAAATTGAAGCGATGATGATCGCTATCCTCATACCGTAAATCTTTCGAGATGATACGCCGGTCTGGTGAAGCAACTAATACGACATCCGATTCGATTGTCCGGGCAGGGAAGAAGACCATCCCCGAACCCAAACGACAGTTATGACCAACGCAGCCCCCTAAGACAGGTCGATTGGCATCTAACAACTCTCCCTCTGCATCAATGGCTTTCAGAGGGGTAGGGATCAAGTTGAAATCAGTAAAAGTCGATCCAGCACCAATAAATGTGTTTCGACCAACAACACACATCTGCAAACATGTATTTTGTGCAACCATGCTGTTGTCCATGAAAGTTGTCATGAACATCGAGGCCCTAAACGGCAAAAAAGCGCCATCGCCAATTACTGACAGCATAACCTGACAGCCTTGTGAAACGTTGACATTATCGCCGATTATGCAATTTTCGATCACGACGCCTGCGCCAATGGTTACATTATCACCAATGGTTGTTGGACCATGAATGATGGCTGAGGGGTCAATGACGCAGTTGCGACCGATTTTCACCACGGTCGAAGACTCGAGAACCTGTTTGCCCTCATACATTGCGGTTGTGAGAATTTTTAATTTCTCGAATGGATCGTGATCCAGGCGATCTTCGAAACGGGCGCCGCGCGCAAACAAGCCAAAAACTACATCAGCAATGAAAATATGTGCCCAAGAATCAATCGCTACGATGCTGCGCAATGGCACTTGAAAGGTCAGATCTCCTGATTCGGTCGCCATGTAGGTGGGCACATGGTAGTAACCCACTTCTCGAGGCAGCATGTCGATAACCAAAGGCTGCACATTTTCAGCCAGGGAGTTGGGGTAATACCATAAATCTACCAGGTATAAATCCCCTGATTTTTCGTAGGAGCTAGATAAGGGCAGAGCATGCTCACGAAAGGCTAAATCATCCCCAGAAAGAGCTGCCCTTGATGGGTGAGTGAGCATTTGAGCCTCCCCCAAAAATGCGTCGATAAAGGGCGCATCGAAGAAGAGATTCTCCCGGTATACAATTGCCGGGCCGCTAAATCTTGGTAGTTGTTCCCCTGGCAGTAATTCGCGTTCCCGCGTTGCATAGGGCGCCAGAACATCGCGATGCATCAGCCAAAGGGGCTTGTTCTGAATGCGCAAATCCCGGGCTGGTTCATTGAAAGGATGGATATTCTTAGGGGCGGGGAGAATGATTTTTTGCATATATCAGTTCAGAGGTTGTTTGTTGATCACAATCGTACACGATGTATCCCCCTTAGCAATACAATCGGTTTCTTCAATCTGGAAATTCTTTCCACCACTTACCCAATAGAGTGCTTCCTGCAGAATACCCACAGCCAGGTGACAGGCGGGCAGATCAGTTTTGCGTTGCCAGCAAATTGGGCAGCGATCGATGTTCCAATGAATAGCCTCATCCAATTCTTCGACGCGTACTCGTTGGTCAGAGAACTTATTGAATGCTTGTGCAAACAGTTCGGCACCCGCAGTCAGTTTCTTGGGTAAGGGCAATAACCTGAAAGCCATATCACTGACACCCAACATGGGGCCGAATTCACGCAAACCATACTTGAAGCAAGCCCGACCAGACCTCAATGCCAAACCGCGTCCAGCTCGAGGCCCAAAGTAGCTTTCGACACAAGACATCATCCGACTCAGGCTATCAAAGCTGAATTGGCGATCGAAATTAATTGGGGGCATGTTTTCGATGATGTTGGATAAATCAGCCAGGTTTAGAATGGTATTAAGCCCGTGATGTCCAATCACATCTTCCATTGCCAGCAAAATGATCCTGCCCATATTGTTGGGATAATAATATTGTTTTACACTCAATGTTACGATTCACCATCCAAAAAGTTTCGCAGTGTTCCCATAAATCTTTCAGGTTCGTCTAGCATGATGAAATGGCCGGCATTTGCAAATCGTTCTATGCGTGTGGACTGAATGCCAGCTTGCAATAGCTGCCATTGTTGGGGATCGACAATCACATCTTTGTCTCCATACATTCCCATGGTGGGCACTTTTATCTGGCTCAAAAAAGGTCGTAAATCTGTCCTCCGTAAGGAGGCGATACTAAGCAAAAATGACTCTAACGTTGTTCTCGAAAGATCTCGTGTGATCATGGTATAGAAATGGGGATCTCTCGAGATGATCGGGGCACTTAATCGCAATCCCAGCCGCAATGCCCACATGGTATTAAAAACCATCCAGGCGATCCAGCGACGGCCCGCCAATTTCAGGGTAATTGCCAGTGATGAGCCGACTATTGGTGACCCGATCACTGTGACCTTGCTAACTCGATCTGGATAATTGATTGCCGTAAATAGACTGACTGTTCCACCCATACTATGACCTACCAACGGGGCTTGCTCAATCCCTAAGCGCACCATAAATTGGTCGACCATGCTCACAAAATCTTGAACCGCAAAGGTGGGTAATTTTTTCCCAGATTCTCCAAATCCCCAAAAGTCAAGTGCGTACGTACGATAATACTGACCTAAATACCTCATGGTTTGCTGCCATAAACCCCAGGACCCTAGCCAACCATGTAGCAGTAATACGGGTCGACCACGCCCATATACTTCGTAGTGCAGGATACCTTGATCGGTCGTTATTGATGACACGATTCCCGAATATCAATCCGACTTAGAACTCTCCAGCTTCCATCTCAGCTAGAATGCTGTAGAGCAGTTCCAATAATACGCCTTTTACCGATTCTTTTTCCAATGCCACACACGGCAGAAACTTGATCTTTGGATCTAGACGCAAGGCAATGCGCATATCATCAACCGACCAGGCATCTTCGATATCCTGCTTGTTGGCAGCCACGACATAAGGAGTTGGAGCATAGGCGCGAAAGGTCTCTAGAATGCTGCGGGCTTCGCGGAAAGTTTCCGGTCGAGTGCTATCAACCATAACAATGAAACCCAGCATCCCCTCAGACAGAATCTCCCACATAAAATCGAAGCGTTTCTGTCCTGGAGTGCCAAATAGATAAAGCACCAAATTGTCATCGACAGTGATACGGCCAAAATCCATTGCTACCGTGGTAGTTTCTTTGATCTTCTCCGCCTCTGAAGATATTTTTCTCTCGGTTGCAACGACATCAATTTCGCTGACCGTTTGGATGAACTCAGTTTTTCCCGAACTAAAAGGCCCTGTGACTACCATTTTTACTGTTTGCATGATCGCTTGCCTCACAAAATTTGGAGAACAACTAATTCCAGTAACAGCTCAGCAACGGAACGGATTTACCCGAAAAAAGGGTGTGCGCACGCAAAGCGGCTGCGCCGCTTTGCGTGCGCACACCCTTTTTTCGTGAATATCCGTTCCATGGCCAAGCAGTTAAGATATTTTATTCGTTGATTTACCACGACTAAGATGAACGATATAAACACCCCCGATCACCGCAATACCACCCAAGATTTGCCAAATGGTCAACGCTTCACCAAATATCAGCCAAGCAATGAAAGCTGTCAGCACGGGTTGAGCCAGTAATGTCGTTGCAACGAGCGCTGCAGGGACATATCCCTGGGCATAGTTGATGGCAATCCATCCAAAGACCTGAACAAATACTCCAATCCCTATGAAAATTAGGAACGTCGAACGATCATATGCAAAGAATGCATGCCTGAATATCAGATTGACAATCAATAAGAAGATCGCCGAAGATGTGGTTGTGATCCAAAAATAAGGCAGGGTGCGGACATGGGAGCGCGCCCGTTGTGTGACCAGGTAATAAGCACCGTAAAAGACAGCCGCACATAATCCTAATACACCCCCTACCCCAAATTGAGTCGCTTTAGAAAAATCACCCCCCAATATCACCGCCGCTCCCAGCATTGCTAAGAGCAGTCCAATCCAAAAATTCAAGCCTTGCTTCTCTCGAAACAGCAACCAGGCTCCCAGGCCAACCCAAACCGGGGCGGTATTGGCCATCAGGGTTGGAATGGCGGCGCCGCTCATCACAATTCCCGTCGACCAGAAGGCCAGGTCGAGGCCGAAGAATATCCCCCCCAGGATGGAAAGCCAAATCGCACGGCTTGCTGAAGTGATAGGCTTACGCCGGGCTTGCCCCAGAAACGGTAGGGCCATCAAGATCGAGCCGATGGCCATGCGGTAGAACGCCGTCACCGTACCAGGTGCATCCGCGGCGCGTACGAAAATGGCTGAAAAAGCAAGCGCCAGGATGCCAAAACCTAGCGCCAGATAAGCCCTAGAGAAACTCATCGTGTTGATGGGAGGTGATTTTTGTGAATGCAAGTATGAGTCCACTGAAAAAGGTCAATTTCACCGCTGAAAGAGATCATCACAACAGGGCGTAATTATATACCAACCTATCGAAATCCTCTTGCGAGTTAGCCCAGCCTCTTCTATACTTCACGCCATGCAAAAAACACCCCCAGCAAGCATGCGCATCGGCATTGACATCGGCGGAACCTTCACCGACTTTGTCGTCTTTGATCCATCCACAGGAGAGATCAATACCTTCAAATTCGCTTCTACACCGCATGACCCGGCTGAAGCTGTGCTGCTAGGTTTGGAGGAGGTCAGTAAACAGTACCCAGTAACCAGTAGACAGTGGCATATCATTCATGGGTCTACAGTTGCTACAAATGCTCTATTAGAGCGAAAGGGTGCCAAGACAGCCTTGATAACCACGCACGGCTTCAAGGATGTGCTGCAGATCAGGCGTCAGAACCGCCCCGAATTATACGACTTTGCCTCCAGGCCAACCCCAGCGCTCATTCCGGAAGATCTACGGCTTGAAGTGGACGAGCGTGTGGATTACCTTGGCAATATAATCACAGCGCTGGATGATGAAAACATTGCACAAATAATATCCAATCTCCAATCGCCAGTATCCAGTGATCAGTTGCCAGTAGACAGTGTAGCCGTAGTGCTCTTATTCTCCTTTGTAAACCCCAACCACGAACAGCGCATCGCAGAAAAATTGCGCGCCGCAGGTTTCTTCACCTCCGCCTCGCATGAAATCTTGCCTGAGTACAGGGAATACGAGCGCACCAGCACCACTGCAGTCAACGCTTACGTCTCTCCAATATTAGACCGCTACCTCACCAAACTAGAAAACTCGTTGACCAGTAAGATCAATTCTCCAGGCTCCAATCCCCAATCTCCAATCCCCAATCGTCAATCCCCAATCGCCAATCCCCAATTCCCAATCCCTACCCTGCAAATCATGCAATCCAATGGCGGCAGCATCAGCGTGCGCGCAGCGAAAACCTCCGCAGTGCGCTGCATCCTCTCCGGCCCCGCCGGCGGTGTGGTGGGGGCACAATTTGTAGGTGGAAAACTAAAACAGAAAATCGGTGAGACAACCCTAAATCAGGACACCCATGGCTCCCAACGTGCAACCTGCAACCTGCAACTTTTAACATTTGATATGGGCGGCACCTCCACAGATGTATCCCTGATCGATGGGCAGCCCCAGATCACCACCGAAGCTGAAGTCGGAGGCCATCCCATCGCTATACCCTTGCTCGATATCCACACCATCGGCGCGGGAGGGGGCTCGATTGCCTACATCGATGCCGGTGGCGCGCTGCGCGTCGGCCCCCAGAGCGCGGGAGCGGATCCTGGGCCGGCATGTTATGGAAAATCGTTGAGCGGTGAGCGTGGTGCGGCGAGCGGAAATGACTCTCGCTCCACGCTTCCCGCCACCCGCTACCCGCAGGCAACGGTTACAGATGCCAACCTTATGCTTGGCCGCATCCCCCCCGACGACTTCTTAGGTGGGGCAATGCCACTTTATCCTGAGTTGGCCGAGGAAGCGCTGAATATTGTTGGGAAAGAATTGGGTCTATCCCCCATCGAGACCGCTCTGGGAGTGATCGAGATCGCCAACGCACATATGGAACGCGCTTTGAGAGTAATCTCCGTAGAGCGCGGCTATGATCCTCGCGACTTCACCTTGCTCTCCTTTGGCGGAGCTGGAGGCTTGCACGCCGCGAACCTGGCACGCCGCTTGCGCATCCCTGAGGTACTGATCTCACCCTATGCCTCCACATTTTCTGCCTTTGGCATGCTTGCCGCGGACGTTATCAAAGACTATACGCAAACAGTCATGCTGCCGGGAGATTGCCCCCAAACAGAAATCACTGAACGATTTGTGCCTCTGACGCGCAAAGGACGCCAAGACTTGCTCAAAGAGGGTCTCGCTGATGGAGACATCCACCTGCAGCGTTCCCTGGATATGCGCTACCGCGGCCAATCTTACGAGCTCAATATCCCCTTCGGGGAACACATTACCAGCGATTTTCATGAAGCGCACCGCCAAACCTACGGTTATGACCGCCCCGACGGGGAGATCGAGATCGTCAACCTGAGAGTGCGGGCCGTCGGGCAGATTCCATCGCCAGAGATCAACCCCCAACCCATGGGATCATCTGATGCTTCAGAGGCACTGATCGATCGCCGCCCAGTAACCCTCTCTGCCGGAAAGGAGCAGCTACCCTTCTACCGGAGTGAAGCGCTGCAACCCGGGGATCGCATTCCTGGCCCCGCCATCGTAGTACGCCAGGATACAACCATCCTCTTTGGCAAAGCTGACACAGCCAGTGTAGATGCTTACCTGAATTTGATATTGGAGATTGGAGATTAGATATTTTAGATTTTTGATTGGAGATTTTGGATTGGAGATTAGAAACCAATACCCAATATCCAATATCTAACCTCCAATCAAAATCATCAATCATCAATCAAAAATCGTCAATCGTCAATCAAAAATCAACAATGAACCACGACCCCATCCGTCTGGAAGTTTTCAAACACCGCTTCGCCGCCATCGCCGAAGAAATGGGCGCCGTGTTGCGTAAAGCCAGCTACTCCCCCAATATCAAGGAGCGGCGTGATTATTCCTGCGCCTTATTCGACGCCGACGGGCGCATGATCGCTCAGGCCGCTCACATCCCGGTACACCTGGGATCGATGCCACTCTCTGTGATGGCTGCCATCCACAAATTCCAGACCCTTAGGGACTCCACGGATCACCACAAAAATGCCGCTGATCATGGAGTCCCTAAGGGTCTCGCGGCTGGAGACGTCATCGCCCTCAACGATCCCTACCGCGGCGGCACCCACCTGCCGGATATCACCTTAGTCACCCCAGTATTTGTAGAGGGCAGCGATGCTTCAACGCGCCAACCTGCCAACCTGCCAACCTTATTCGGTTTCGTGGCCTCGCGCGCCCACCACGCTGACGTCGGCGGTATGACCCCTGGCTCGATGCCGGTGGCGCGCGAGATTTTCCAGGAGGGGGTCATCATCCCACCCATCAAATTGGTGGCTGCTGGTGAAGTCAATCAGGCCGCCATGGATTTACTGCTCGCCAATGTGCGCACTCCCCAAGAACGCCTCGGCGACCTGAACGCTCAAATCGGGGCTAACCAGCGCGGGGCTGCTCGCCTGAGGGAGATGACAGACCAATACGGGCCTGCAGAAGTCAACCGCTATATGGATGCCATGCTGGAATACACCGAGCGCATGGTCCGCCGCCTGCTGGAAAACCTACCCGATGGAGAATATTCCTTCAGCGACTATTTGGATAACGACGGCATCGATGATCAGCCTGTTCTCATCAAAGTAAAGGTAGAGATCAAGGGGGATCAGGCGGTAGTGGATTTCAGCGGTTCAGCACCGCAGCAGAAAGGCAGCGTCAACGCCGTTTATGCGATCACCCTTTCGGCGGTTTATTATGTCTTCCGCAGTTTGATCGGGCTGGACGTGCCTAATAACGCCGGGTGCCTGGTCCCCATAGAGGTGATTGCCCCCCAGGGGACTGTGGTCAATGCCCGGCCTCCTGCCCCGGTGGCGGGAGGCAATGTGGAGACTTCCCAGCGCATTACAGATGTGCTTTTGGGAGCTTTAGCCGCCGCCACACCTGAGCGAGTTCCTGCGGCTAGCCAGGGGACGATGAACAATGTCACCATCGGGGGGATCGACCAACGAGGAGAGCTACCGCGCCCCTATGCCTATTACGAGACCATCGGTGGGGGCATGGGCGCGCTGCATAACCAGGACGGGCCCTCTGCCATCCACACCCATATGACCAACACCCTCAACACCCCAGCCGAGGCCCTGGAGTATGCCTATCCTCTACGGGTCTTGCGCTATGAAGTGCGCCGAGGTTCAGGGGGTGACGGCAAATTCCGAGGAGGGGATGGCATCCGCCGAGATGTGCAGGTGCTGGGGGAAGCTCAAGTCACTTTGCTGAGCGAGCGTCGGGAGCAGAAACCCTACGGGCTAAACGGGGGCCAACCTGGAATTCCAGGGAAGAATATCCTGATCAGGGACGAGGTCGAAATCCGCCTTCCTGGGAAAGGGACAATAGAGCTACATCCGGGGGATATTCTCAGCATCCGCACGCCCGGCGGGGGCGGACATGGTCAAATCGAAAAATAAAAGCGGATAGGGGAGAACACCCTATCCGCTTTTATTTTTCGCAAAGACGCTTCCAAGCACCTAGCCAAGGCGTGCCCATGCGGTGACGCTCGGATACCTTGACATCCCCCAAAGCCTGAGCCACCTGCACCGCCACCTGGGGAATCTGCTCCCAGTCCTCAGCCAGAACGGCCTGACGCATCTGTTTTCCCAATAGATCAGCCCAGACCCATTCCATACGAAAGCGATCAGCCTTGACCCAGTAATCGCGCTTCTCCCAGGCCGTAACCGTGGTTTCGACCGTTTCGGAGATGGCTTCCAAAGAGAGTGCAATGAATGCGGCCATATCTCTGGTGGTGTCATTCGGCTCTGACGCTTTCATCATCTCACGCAGCGCCAGGGCGACGGCCTTCTTCAGGCGATTTCGCTCTTTTCCGGGTCTGTTGGGGTTGATCACTCGAGACAAAATTAACTCCTTGAAAAGTCCCGAAAAATAGGGGTGT
>CAZUSV010000130.1:0-8508 GCA_964622645.1 uncultured Anaerolineales bacterium | reverse complement strand
ACCTCCCTGGGGGGGGGGGGGCGGGCCCCCCCCCCCCCACACCCCTATTTTTCGTTATTAGCCTAATTTTACCGCCAAATCTCGAAAGCTAAACCCTTGACTTTGGGGCGTCGTTGTGCTCGCGCTTCGAGCAGCAATGTCCGTCCTGTTTCGCTGCGCGTATAAACCAGCTTGCTGCCCCCAACAAATTTCTCCCAGTACTGGGCAAAGGCCAGGGCACGATCCTTGCGCTGGGCCAGGATCTTGGGTACGGGATGATAGGCAGGTTTGTAACCAAACTTGTTCCTGACAAACCGGCGCAGTACGATCCAGAATGGTCGCAATACCAGGCTCGGCAACCGCGAATCATCACGCAGGATGAGATAACGCTGATCCCTCACCGGTGCAAAAATCTCCTGGTAGGCGCGCACAAAAGTATTTGAATCCTCGGGGGAAGCATAATCCAAAAGAACCTGATAGGCCTTATCCGGTGTCTCGACGACGCGCACATATTCCATTTGTAAATTGCGGCTGACCAATCCAGCATCTTTGAGAGCGGCCAGCAAAGCACGACCCGCGTCGAGCAGGATCCCATCTGGGGGTTGCTCGATCAAGAATTTCTTGGCTAACCTGAAAGCACTACGGGCATTAAATATTGAAGTGGCTAATGTGGCGACAATCAACACCACCATAGATGATAAACAGCCAATCGGAAATCCACCCTCCATGCCCTGCAAAAAGGAGAAAAATGCCCAATTTAGAGTTGAGAGTATACCCAAAGCAATTGAGAGTTTGAACTCAGCCAACATCTTTTTAATCGTGTTTTCAACGGTATAGACGGTGCGTATGCGTAAGTCACGCACATCCAGGTTGGTCACCGAGTAAGAGAAGTTGCTATAATCCTCACCAATCTTCCATAGGTCATATACACGATCACGACGTTTAATTTGTTGAAGCATGTGGCGATTATGGCGGCCAAAGTTGACCATCTTGAGAGGCCTCATCACCAGTTCCCCGGCCAGTCTCGTACTGACATGCAGAATGCCTTTGGTTATTTGCCCATCATTTTCTATGGTTGCAAGGTCAGGTAATTCGCCCATTTGCAGCGCCTCCGCAGCCATTGTTTTCCATTCAGGGTAGATCATGATACCCCAATATTGAGCATGGCGGCGGTAAAAGCGCTTCAGGTCGATATCGCCGCGCTCGAAATTTTTGGCGATACAAACCACATCCCAGTTATGGGCCACTTTGCGAGCCCAGTTGGGGTCCTTACGAATGCTGCGCCCGCGCAACTGCTGCACAGATGTCGAAGTCGTGACACTAGTCAGGTCGATTAACGTGTTGAGGGATAACGAATCCCATCCTTCCCCAAATATGCCGCGCGTCCCCACCAGGCATTTCGTAATGCCTTGTTCGAAGACTGAGGTAACCATGCGCACATAATTGCGAGAGGACCAATCTTGTCCCTCGCCGGAGACTTCCAAAATTTGGGCTGATTCTGTTTCCCGATAGCGACAACTGGCCCGTAGGTTTCGCTTTTCGAGGAAAGCATTGAATCTCTCGATAAGCTCATCACCATGGTCGGCATCAACCAGCAAAGTTTTACCCGTTACCAAGATGGGCTCTAGCTTTCCTGCTTGAGGATGTTGGACAAGTCGCTGGAAAACCCGCCGAGCGCTGCCAGCATCAGGATCAAGGGGAAAGATGTCCAACGGATCATCCTTATTCGATTTACGTTTCTTTGCATGACGCTTGACTCCGCTGCTCATGCGCTCGAAATCTGTCACCACGACAGCGCGTAAATTATCCCCCATGGTCTGACTTTCTTTTGAGAGGATGTGAGCGACGGCGTAGTCCTTGGCTTCGGAGAACGTCAGCACCAGATCACCCGGCGAGCGCTGCTGGCGCAATCCCCGCTCTGTGAGAGTCAGGCCAAAGGGCAACAGTATCCTCCGCAAGCGCTGGTATTGTTGATGATCGCTTTTATTAGGGCTGACCTTGAGCACATCCAAGCCATAACGCTCTAAAAGCGTTGCCCAATCATCCAGGATCATCGTTTCTTCAGCTTCCAGCGGGATGATTAAATCATCAGGTAGAGAATATCGAATTCTTCTCAGGAAACGAAGTGCCGCCACTGAGAAGATGGGCTCCTCCTTCAAGAAATCTCCCCAGGATTGAGGGGAGCCATCGGCATTGGCCCGCTCTAAGACGGATTTGATCAACCATTGGCGGAATTGCTGGCTACCGGTCAATTCAGCGATGGCATCCTCAAATTCGTCTTGAATATTCTTGAGATAGCGCATCTCCTTTCGAGTTGGCCGAACAAAGAGCGCCAGATCACGGTAAGGTGCCAGATCGCCTTCCTTGACGACTGCCGGGGTAGGCACTTCAAAGTCAACTTCGCCTAATAGACTGGTGTAGTTTTCGTATTCGACATCCCCCTCGGGGCTGGGGAGTGTGGCCGTCAGGCCGACGACGCGCGGCTCATTGATCTGTCGAATCAGATAGCGCAAAACGATCGCCCAATAATCCAAGAGGTGATGGCATTCATCCAGCACGACAGTGCGCACTCCGTGAGCGACCAAATCGTCGATCAATCTTTTTGCGTTGGGATGCAAAAATGGGGCGATATCTTCGTCTTCACTGCGCAGCAACTCGCGCTTGATGCGGTTGTAACGCTTGGCAAGTTCCTTACGGTATTCCTTGGGGTTATTCGATTTCAGAGTGTCAATGCGCGCCTGGGCAGAAGCCCCATCGCTAACCAGGCCTTCAAATTGGAGATCATCAACCCATTTCTGAAGTGCCATCGCTTCGACACGCTGCTGAGATTCCCCCGGAGTGGAGATCAACTGATAGGTAAAGATGTTTATATCTGCCAGACTGTGAGGATCAAGGCTGCTGAGCGCTCTGGCCTGCTCAGGGGTTTCCGTGAACATGGCTACTTTTTCACGCCATTGGAGCTGGATCGTCGTGGTCGGCGCGAATACCACTGCTGGAGCACGAAAGCGTTTGATCAACTCGATACCCACGATCGTTTTCCCAGACCCCGGTGGCGCGACTACATGGTATTGATTATCGGCCTGTTCGGCCTCCCCAGCCTCGATTTGGGCCAGGATCATACGCTGGTACTTGCGGAAAGGATAACGAAACTCTAAATGCATAAGATCTGTCGCTGGCTCTGTCCACTGCAACGATTGTATCGATAACCTGTGGAATAACTACCCGATCAAATTTTATCAGGTAGCCAGGGAAATTAACAAAAATAATAAAAGGAGAACAAATATCTATCTACGAATTCTACCCCTCGGATAGCCCTGAAAGTTAAATATAAGAAAAATCCAAATGGAAACAGCGATTTTGATCATGGTTTAGCAACTACGACTGCGGTTTATCTCATTCCAATAGATATCGAAAAAGGTTGATCAGGATAATACCCAAGAGCACATTGTGTTTTCGATTTAATAACGCTGATTTGAAAGCTAATATTTGTATTGGAATAATCTGAGAATTAGTCTAGATAGACCTCTTCACAATCAAAATCTTTGGCTTTATCAGATCCACCCTGGCCATAGCAAATATCATACCCATTCCCACCTGTTGCAGAGTCTTTATTTGGCCCTCCCAGGATCACGTCGTCTCCATCCCCGCCAGTAAGGGTGTCATTTTTATCGCCACCAAGGATACAATCATCACCTCCCAGTCCATCAATAGTGTCAGATTTATCAGTTCCAAGAATCAGGTCATTCCCCGAAGTAGGCGAATCACCATTGGCAATATTAACGATATTACCAAGATTAATCCCATTACATTCAGCTGGCTTCAAGTCATTTGGATCAACTGCTTCACTGTCTTCGCCCATGCGGCCATTTGACACACTGCTAACCGCTGCATATGCTGTAAATATGCTCGATAGAATTAGAAGAATTAGTGCCAAGATTAAAAATCGACAGAAAGGACTATTGGTCTTCATTGATGTCTACACCTGTATCTAAGCCTTCAATCAACATAAGCGTCATCTCATCTGCCGGCATCGGATAGCCGGTCAAATATCCCTGAGTAGCGGCAATATTATGCTCCCGCAAGAATGCCATCTGATCCGGGGTTTCGACACCTTCGGCGACAACATGCAGTTCCAGGCTTTGAACCATCTTGACAACCGCACTAACTAGACGTGTATCTTCTGGGCTTGTGAATATTTGGTTTATTAGGGTGCGGTCGATCTTCAAAGTGTTGAGTGGCAAGCGGGTTATACTATCGACCTGGTTAGATGATGACGCCGTGAAATTATCAATTGCCAATCGGACATCCAATTCTTTCAATTTACGAAAATGCTTCACGGCTGTCTCTTCTCCGCAGATTGTATTTGCACGATTGATTTCGAGCTGCAGAAATTTAGGATCACAACCCGTCATTTGAATTGTTTCAGATAGCCAATCAGCAAAATCCTCCTGGACGAACCTCTGCGGAGATACGTTGACAGAAATCATGACAGGAAAAACTGAGTTATCAGTCCAGGCATTCAATTGCTGGCAAGCTTGCTCGATCACCCAATTATCGATCATCTCCATCAAGCCATGCTCTTCAGCAATCGAAATGAACTCAGCCGGATAAATCAGCCCCCTCTCTGGATGAAACCAACGGATCAGCGCTTCAGCAGCGATTATTTGGTTATCTTCAGTTGAAACTATGGGCTGGTAATAAAGTTGGAACTCATCAAATTCCAGGGCATGCAATAGGGCCTGGCGAAGAGATTTGGCACCAGGTAGGATTAAATCAGCGTCCGTTGAATCAAGTACATATGCATACATTACCCCCCCATCTTGAACGTAGTATTTGGTTTTTCTGCCGTTGTTCTCACTTAAGATCATCGCCCCATATCGATTTGCCAGCTTGATTAAATCTTCGAAGGAACCAACCAAGACAACCTGTCCATTAGTGGAGAGGCAGCCTGGTTCTACATCCACCAACATAGGATTATATTGAATTCGGATCCTTGAAGCATTTCCGCTTTTCCAGGATTTAAAAAGCGGCCAACTATTTACAAACACACCTGCCATCGACACTGCAAAAGCAACGCTCGAAATCCAGCGGGCACTCATTATAGGCACCGCCAACCCAAAAACATTGAGCGAATTATGCGTCATTCGTAATCCAGGGAGAGTTCCTGATTGCGTTGGGGTAAGGCTTTCTAAACCAACTGCTTCATGACTGCGAGGTAAGCGCATTAAATACTCGTCGATTTCAAACTGGATTTGGGGAGCAAAAGTATCCTCAATATATCGATCTAAAACACTGCCAAAAATAAATACATCGGGAAAAATGGTGAGGTCATACCAGTTATTGTGGGTGCCCGTCTTTTCTTCCATCTGCACTATCAAATCTCTAACCTGGCATAAATCCAAATCCATGCCTGCTGTAAAACTCGGACCCGTAAATTCCGTTAGGGAAGTTAAACCAATCGTGCGATTCCAGCCATTGGGATCGCTGACCTGAGCAGTAACCCGATATGAACCAAACAATTGATCTGCTGCAGCAGATGGTAAATTTGACGAACTAAAATGATAGGAGTAGATCAATTGGACATCACATGCCAATTGGAGAAATATTGGTTCTCCAGTTTTTATCTCATCGGTATCGTAGACATCTTGAGAATCTGGGGCATGATAGATCAAAATACCAATGTGCTGATATTCTTTGCTGTCATCGACTACTCGTTCAACAGGTCGGATGAAGGCGATTATCCCCAAGATTAACGCTCCAAGCGCAAAAGCACCAAAAACGATCAGGCCTTCAAATTTGCTACTACTCGAAGAATTCGGTTTATGATAGCCGTTTTTGAGTTTCTTGTTTTTTTTTCGTTTGGATTTTCGACTCAGTTTTTGTTTTGTTGGTGCTGTTACTATAACCATAACAAGTACAGTCAATATAGCCAGGTTTGCAGGAGAACGCAGGAAACCAATGATGCTGCCGCCAAAGGGGACGTGCAACCACAATTTACCAACAATTTCATCTTGATAAGGATGGTGAAAATCATTCCAAGAATTATTATCACCTTTAAGAATAAATCTTTCCTCTTCCTGATCGATAATGCGATGAAAAACATGACCTTGCTCTGGATGGCGATAAACGACGATATCACCGATCTGGTAACTGGAACGTTCACGAGCGACCACCAGATCCCCTAGGTGGTAATTCGGCTCCATGCTATTCCCAGATATAATTACATAGGCAACCTTTCCCCCACTTTGTATGGGAGCAAAAAATATCCAAAGTAAACCGAAGATACCCACAAGAATGAATGGGGTAGCAATTTTTGACAAGGTGCCTTTGAATATCGTATTCATTGAAAAAGAAAGGGTGTGGCCCATGCAGACCACACCCTAAGCATATCTCATTCCTCGACAATGGAGACTAAGGGAACGATGAAGAACAAGAACAGAGATACCTAAATCCTAATAAGTAGTCTGATCGGTGGCGAAGACATCCATAGATGTCACAGCAGATACACTTACTGCGGTTCCTAGGGTACAAGTCCAGTCAGTGGGACCTCCTGCGCAAGTTTCCCACGTGGAGCCGTCCAGAGACACCTGAGCTTCCGTTGCGTTGTTATTAAGCGTAAATTTCACTTCGGTTATTTGGTGAGGGTTATTGGTGTCCAACTTGAATTGTACACCGGTCACATCATACCCTGAAAGCGAACCAGAACCTTCACCCAGGCGGCCAATCGTCGCCCCTCCACTGAAGGTATTCGCATCCGCAAAGCCATATACTGCCGCCGCCAGAATAATGGCGAAAACTAATATGACCAATAACCTGATGCTTTTTGAACGTAGAGAGATCATAATATGCCTCCAAAAAATAGAATAAAAAATAATAATGAACAAATAGAATCAATGAGATCGAGAATTCTCAACAATGGCATTCTAACATCTGGTCGTCAAAAATTCTGTTAGGCATAGTTAGGCTCAGTTTGAGATAGTTTGAAAAAGCTTACAGAATAGTAAGGGACTTCTTTTGGCGCAGATCGCTGCGCGGAACGGTGGTTTTTCTGAATTAGCGAAACCCCGGTAATTTCTAAGTGGATTCCGGAAAAAACTTTTAAATGTCATTGCGAACCCCGGAGGGGTGAAGCAATCTTCCACTTAGCAGGAGACTGCTTCGCTTCGCTCGCAGTGACACTATTTTCAAGTACTTTTCGGTAAATACTTAGAGAGCCAAAAAAGTAAGCAAAGGAATAAATATCTATCTACAAATTCTCCCCCTCTAATTCCCCTGTATGTTAATTGAGTCTACAGGCCCGCCGTTGGCGTGTGTCTCCGCCGTGATGTAGTTTTTTCAGTAGGGTCTAATATATAAATGAAAAATCCAAACAGCAAAGACGGATTTGATCATGGTTTATCAAACACGGCCATGGATTATCTCATGCCAATAGGAACCGAAAAAAGTTGAGCAGGATTATACTCAATAACACGATCAGCAAAACTTGATAAATCATATGTTTAAAATTTAGCATCGGTCTTTCCTTAATTTCTCAACATGAGCATGTCGTGGCTTTTATCCAGACTATTCCGTGTACGTACAGTGAAAGATCTATCATAGCTTGAGCGGCTACTATTCATCGATGGTGACAGAACACCCGTTAGTAAATGTAAGAACAATGTAGTACCCTGTATTTAGCACGGCAACATCAAAATGAATTTCAAGCGTTTTCGTCTCTCCATCATCAATTAATCGGTAATCCTCGGTTCCTGCCTTCCAGGGTTGATCGTCAGGAACAACGAGGTGTGTCGGTGAAGCTGTGATATCATAAATTTGATCATTCTCAAATAGCATCTCTTTCAGGTCACCATTTGCGCTTGGCCAGGTAATATCTATCGAATCCATTCGAGTTTGACTACCAGTTATGTTGGTAATGTCGATGTACATTTTCTTGCCAGGGCTATCAAATACATAATTAGACGAAAGGCAGGGTGGAATTGTGACCAACTGGTAGTCATCATCCAGGCGATTGTTTGGCACCACATTCACTGCAGCAAATGCGGTCATCACAATGATTAGAATCAGCAAGAGCAGCATGATCGATACTGCGCGGTAGAATTTTCTTTTCGACAACATAATTCATTTACTCGCAATCTCCTTCAGAATGGAAGGATCCATACAGTACTGAGGTATTAGATCCTCAGCGGGCATCGGTAGTCCGAGCAAAAAACCTTGTACGGCATGGATTTTTTGCTGACGTAAAAATGCCAGTTGCTCTTGCGTCTCAACGCCTTCGGCTACGACCCGTAACGCGGACCTATGCGCCAATCTGGCAATATAGGTGATCAGACGAGTATCTTGAGGGGTCTGGCATACTTTGTGGACGACATGACGGTCGATCTTCAAGCTCATCAATGGCAGGCGAGCTATCGAGTCAACCTGGTTAGAAGTTGCCGCAGCAAAATTATCGATCGCCAAACGAATTCCCAACCTTCTCATTGGACTTTAGACAACGATAACCAAACCCAGTAAAAACTGGGATGAGGTCTG
>CAZUSV010000129.1:0-18704 GCA_964622645.1 uncultured Anaerolineales bacterium | reverse complement strand
TGTCTTTCTATGCGGTTTCCTAGCTATTCTTTCACAGTCTCTCTGCGGTGGAACGCAAGCGGAAATGACGCAGAGCGTCGAGAAAGTCGGTTACGACGCAGAGCATCGTAACCAGAAGGCAAAATTTTGGAGAACCTATGTGGCAAAAATATATCAACGCAACCGAGATCGATGAAGTTCTAGCAGTGTTATCGGAATATGGAGAGCGCGCCCGCATCGTGGCAGGCGCAACAGATCTGATCCTGGAGATCGAGCGCGGCATCCGCACTGGGATCGATGTACTCATCGATATCACGCGTATCCCGGAGTTGGATCAGATCGTTCTCGATGAAGATGATACCATCCATCTTGGACCCATGGTCACGCATAACCATTGTGTGGCATCCAAGTTGATTCGAGAGCGAGCCTATCCACTGGCGCGGGCTGCTTGGGAGGTGGGTGCTCCACAAATCCGTAATCGCGGCACGGTGGCGGGTAACCTGATCACGGCCTCTCCTGCCAACGATACCATCACACCTTTGATGGCGCTGGGTGCAACGGTGACCTTGCGCTCTCAAGACTCACAGCGCCTTGTGCCGCTCAATGAATTCTATACCGGTGTTCGTGGGACAGTGATGCGACCCGAGGAGATGATGGTCGATATCGCTTTCCCAGCCATGAAGGAATATCAGCGAGGTACATTTATGAAGCTGGGTTTGCGCCACTCCCAGGCGATTTCCGTGGTTGATTTGGCCTTGCTGGTGACCTTTGCAGGGGATTCTGTTTCCGCTGCGGCCATTACCCTTGGGTCGGTCGCGCCGACCATTATCCATGCGCCGGAGGCAGAAGCCTATTTGAGGGGCCGCCAACTCGGCCGGGAGACGATTGACGAAGCTGCCAGGTTGACCATGGAGGCCTCACGCCCGATCGATGATATCCGTGGTTCGGCGGCATATCGCAAGGAGATGGTACGCGTGCTGACTGCTCGGGGATTAGACGCAATCTCCAGGTACGAGGAGCAACTCGAATTCCCGTCTGATCCCGTCCTGCTTTGGGGAAAGACAACCCCTGGGGATGCGACCAGTCGGAACGGCAGCAGTCAATTCATCGGGGACGAGATCATCCAAACCACAATCAATGGGGTGGAGTATGCTTTCAACGCCGGCTATGACAAGACCTTATTGGATTTGGTGCGCGATGAGGCCAAATTAATTGGCACCAAAGAAGGCTGCGCGGAGGGGGAGTGTGGAGCTTGTACAGTATTCCTGGATGGTATCGCAGTGATGGCGTGCCTGGTGCCGGCGCCGCGTGCTCATGGCGCGATCATCGAAACTATCGAAGGCCTGGCACAACCTGAGCGTTTGCACCCCGTTCAGGAAGCTTTTATCCATGAGGGTGCGGTGCAGTGTGGTTATTGTACGCCGGGATTCTTGATGTCAGCAGCCAAGCTGCTAGAAGAATTCCCCCAGCCCTCGCGGGACGAGATCAAGCAGGCTATCACAGGAAATCTGTGTCGCTGTACCGGGTATTACAAGATCGTCACTGCTATTGAAAAGGCTAGCCAGATGGAGGTGTAGTATGGGCCGCTATGATCGTTACACAAAAAAGGAAGAAGAAAAAGAGCCTTCAGGAATTAATCCTGTATGGCGTGGAATTGGCTGCATTATGATCATCCTGATGCCGATTATGGCTTATGCAGGCGCCATAGAGCTTGTGGAGGCCAATTACATCAATGGATGGGTGCCCATGCCAGCCGAATTTGCAACTGCGGTAGCGATTCCGTATATCGGCACGATCCAAAACCTGTATGCCAATCTAGTCGTGGGCGTAGTTTTGCTGGTAATTGGATATGGCATCCTGACGATATTGTATTCGATTTTGTACAGCGTCATGGGGCCGCCCAAATATGGGCCGACGGATGCGCCTCCCCCACGGCTAACTAACGCGCGGCGAAGATAATAAAGCTCTCACGGTGTCCTGAGTTGTTCCTAGTTTTTGGGGTTATGCGGGGTGCTCCGCACCCCGCATATCTCCAAAATCAGGATAATCCCCCCAGGAATTCCTAGAGAACTGATCAAATAGAGGAGATAAACATGGCTTTAGCGATTTTTCTGGTAACGCATAACCTTTTACGCTGGATCGTTTTGTTATTTGCCCTGTACGCATTGTGGCGGGCTTATTCCGGATGGCTTGGAAAGAAAGCCTGGGAAAAGGCTGATCGCATGGCAGGGATGATGTTCACCTCTGGGATGGATGTTCAACTGCTTTTGGGCATCATTTTGATCTTCCTGCGTGGCTTCTCGGTTATCGAGATGCGCTTCTATATGGAGCACATTGGCACCATGATCCTGGCGGTCGTCTTTGGGCATGTGGGTAGCGTTCTCGCCAAGAGAGCCGATCAGGATGTCGATAAGCATCGCAGGGCCGCCATCTGGTTTACACTGACTTTGCTGGTGATCCTGGTTTCCATTCCCTGGACGAGGCCGTTATTCCGTTGGTTCTAATCTGTAACCACAAATTCAATTGGGCGACCATAGTTGATGGTTTGACGGTTTGATTGCAGAGAACGCCGTGTGTGCAGAGCAGACGCAAATGAATCTCTGCGCTCTCTGTGTGCTCGGTGGTTAGATTTTTCAGACATAAATGCAGTCGTCTAAACTTATCAATACACTTAAAGTGCTCTTTGCTGTCGTGGCCTGGGGGGCATCGTTCATTGCCACCAAGGTAGCTTTGCGCGATGTCTCGCCAGTCACGGTGGTGTGGTTGCGCTTTGCGATGGGCGTCGTGATTATTGGAGTAGCTATTGCTGCCCGCGGACAGTTTAGGCTGCCTGCCTGGCGCGATGCCGGATATTTTGCGCTGTTGGGATTCTTGGGCATTGCTTACCATCAGTGGCTACAATCTACTGGCCTGCAAACCGCTCAAGCCTCGACAACCGCCTGGATTGTGGCCACCACGCCCATTTTTATGGCTTTATTAGGTGTGCTGGTGCTAGGTGAGCATTTAGGCATCATCCAGATCGGTGGCATCGGCTTGGCTACGGTTGGTGTTTTGATGGTGGTTTCGGGAGGGGATATTGGCGCTTTGGGCATGGATTCGCAGGGCATGCCTGGAAATCTGTATATCCTGGCTAGCGCGCCCAATTGGGCGATCTTCTCTGTGCTCTCGAGGCGGGGTTTGCGTCAGCACTCTCCCGCCTGGATGATGTTCTATGTGATGGGATTTGGTTGGCTGATTTCGTCAATCGGTTTTTTTGCTGGCCCCGGGTTTGCTGATGTAGCACAGCTTACGCTGAATGGCTGGTGGGGCATCCTCTTTTTGGGGGTGGCCTGTTCGGGATTGGCATATGTTTTTTGGTATGATGGCTTGCAAGCAATCCCGGCATCACAGGTTGGTGCTTATTTGTATCTGGAGCCCCTGGTTGCTGTCGGTGTAGCTGGCGTGATCTTGGGCGAACCGATCTTGCTGGCATCTCTGGTAGGTGGCGCGGCCATACTTCTGGGAGTCTATCTGGTGGAGCGCCCTAACAGACCGCAAGCTGTGTCTGCAACACGGGAAACTTGAGCGATGGAACGCACTGTACCCTATACAGCTTCCGAGGAAGTCGAACTGTATTTGCGCACATATTATTCGCTGTTGCGCTCTACGGCCGAGGTACAGATTCGCACTTTGGAAGAAGTCCACTCAGCGACGAATTCTCTGTTGCACTCTGGGGCACGCGACGAAAGCCCTGATCTTTCAGCATTCATTTACAGCATTTTGCGGCTACCGCCATGTATTACTCAGGTCAAGACGGTTGTGCTGGGCCAGAGCACTGAGGTATTTATCCGTGAGGGCGTAGGGGATGTGGAAGAATGGCAGCCGGTGACTGCCCAGGCACGTCGCCGTCGTTGCTATTTTGATGGTGAGGCTACCCTGGCTTGCATCATTGCCAGTCGGTCTGATATCGATGATGTTGTGCCTCTATTGACTGCCTATCAAATTGAATGGCGTAAACTCCATCGGTTGCTGAGACAACTGCCAGAAAAATTTTCCTTCGAAGATGTTCTCGAAGCCCAAACAAACTTCGAAGATTTGGCTGCTGCTTTAAAAATGTCTGTTGATGACTTGGAGCGTCTGCGTATGATCTGGGGGGCTGGTTTTATCCTCAACCTGGCTAAAATATCGCAGCAACCCTGGCGATTTCAAATCCGCTTATTGAGTGGCACCCTCATCGAATATCGCCGCGCAACCCATGCTTGGTGGGAGAATATCGAGCGCATCTTTCCTGATATTCGTAAACGGCCGGTCTATTTTGTCTCCAGCAATGTCCACAGCCTGATTAATTTGCTTTCGGGTTATGCCTTACTGCATCGCGCTGAGTTATCCCGCTATGTTGAAGAATGCGATGATATCGCCCTGCAAACCGAGTGGCGCGATATTCAAGTCAGGAATGTGCCCTCCAGCCAGGAGAATTTCCTTTATTATGTGCTCAAAAAATATCTCCAGTCTTCGCAAGGCCAATCTAGAAGAGCAGACCGTCGATTGCACGAAGAGAAATGCGGCATCACCCGCGTTGACAGTAAACATTTTTTTGATGTCGATGCGCAGATCGTCGAACTCTCAAAGGTGCGCCTGGATCTGATGGACCCGCGTATTTGTGACCGGAAGATGGATTGCCTGGTTGATAGTGACGCGCTGGTCCTGAACATTGACTACCCCCTGGGATTATCCGCATACAATATCCTCAGCGAGGTGGCAGCTCACGCCGGGAAAATTCAGGGCGTGTACATCATGGGCAAGGGTGCCACCCTAAACGGCGTCATTGGGGATGTGATGATCCCCAACGTGATCCATGATGAACACTCTCGCAACACTTATATCACTCCTAACGCCTTTACGGCTGCGGATGTAGCCCCTTATCTGGTCTATGGTAATGTACTGGACAATCAAAAGGCAGTCACCGTGCGGGGCACATTTCTGCAGAATGCCACCTATATGGATGTGTTCTATCGCGAGGGTTACTCGGATATCGAGATGGAGGCCGGGCCATACCTTTCTGCGGTCTATGAAATGTACCGCCCCAAAAGACACCCCATCGACGAGATCGTCTATCTCTACAACTTACCTTTCGATTTTGGCCTTTTACATTACGCCTCAGATACTCCCTTGGGAAAAGGCAAAAACCTCGGTTCCAGCTCGCTTTCTTATTTCGGCATGGATCCCACCTATGCCACGACCTTGGCAATTTTGCGACGTATTCTGCAAATGGAGCAAACTCGAATGTCCTAAAACGAATACCGCTATTCAACTCGGCAGGGAATCCCCCCGAAAAAAGGGTCTGCGTACGCAAAGCGGCTGCGCCCCCCACGCAGACCCTTTTTTCGGGTAAATCTGTTCCTTGGTTGAGTCGTTACAAAATATCTGATGTCTCGTATCTAACATCCCGAAAAGGAACCAACATGTCTTCCATAGGAAAATCAATCGAAAGAGTAGATGCCCACGACAAAGTCACCGGGGAGGCCTTGTTCCCGGGTGATATCAACATGCCCAATCAAGCCTATATGAAGATCCTCTTTGCCAACCGCCCCCACGCAATCGTCAAGCGAATCGACACCCGCGCGGCCGAGGCCCTGGAGGGTGTGATTGCGGTTTTTACTTCTAAGGACGTACCTGTCAATGAGTATGGCTTGATTATGAACGATCAGCCGGTGTTGTGTGGGCCGGGTTCGGCGAAAGAATATGGTGACCGCGTGCGCTTCATCGGAGACCAGGTGGCATGTGTGGTGGCCGAATCTGAAAAGACCGCCGCCCAGGCCAGGGATTTGATCGAGGTGGATTATGAAGACCTGCCTGTGATTACAGATGCACGACAGGCCATGCAGGAAGGCGCACCCCTGGTGCATCCCGGTACCGAGCGAAATATCATGCTGCATTACAAGATCCGCAAAGGGGATATAGACCAGGGCTTCGAGGATGCCGATGTGATCATCGAGGGTGAATACGAAACCCCTGAACAGGAGCATGCCTATTTGCAACCTGAGGCTGGTGTTAGCTATATCGATGATCAAGGGCGCATTACAGTTGCTGTGGCCTCCCAATGGCTGCACGAAGAGCGCGAGCAGATCGCTCATGCCCTGGAGTTGCCAGAAGAGCAGATCCGGGTGATCCACCCAGCGGTTGGAGGCGCTTTTGGTGGGCGTGAAGACCTCTCGGTACAAATCGTTTTGGCTCTGGCTGCCTGGCGCATGCACCAACAGGGTATCAACCGCCCGGTTAAGATTATCTGGAATCGTGAAGAATCCATCATCGGCCATCATAAGCGTCATAAGTATCACATCCGCTCGCGCTGGGGAGCGAGGAGAGATGGCACCTTGACAGCAGTAGAAGTCGAGGTGATCGCCAATGGCGGCGCCTACGCCTACACCAGCACCAAAGTGTTGGGCAATGCCACCTTGATGTGCACTGGACCTTATGAAATCCCCAATGTCCATGTCGATTCCTATGCCGTTTATACCAACAACATTCCTGGCGGTGCTTTCCGCGGCTTTGGGGGGCCACAAGGAGCGTTTGCGGCTGAGAGCCAAATGAATAAGCTAGCCGAGGCGTTGGATTTGGACCCGGTTGAGATTCGCATGAAGAATATCTTGCAAGAAGGTTCTTTGCTCTCGGTAAATTCGCCCCTGCCAAAAGGAGTCAGTATGCCCTTGGTGGTGGAAGCGTGTGCTGAAGAAGCCCAATGGGCTGAGCGAAGAGCGCAGACCGCAGACCACCGTCCGTCGTCTGTCGTCCGCGGCCGGGGCTTTGCCTGCGGCTTCAAGAACGTGGGCTTCTCCTACGGCTTCCCCGAGAATTCCTGGTCAACGGTGGAGTTGTATGGCGAGGCCGAGATCGAACGGGCCGTCGTGCGCCATGGTGCTGCAGAGGTCGGGCAGGGCACTCACACGGTGATCCACCAGATGGCCGCCGAGGCACTGGATCTGCCCCTGGAAATGATCGAGTTCATTGGAGAAGATTCGACCGAAACCGATAACGCCGGTAGTGTCTCAGCCTCGCGCATGACCTTCATGTCAGGCAACGCAGTCAGGGGAGCCGCAGCTGAGGCCTTGGAAAAGTGGCAAGACGAAGGGCGACCCGCGATTGCCCGCTATCAATACCGCCCGCCCGCTACGACCCCCTTTGACCCGGAAACTGGCGAATGCATCCCCAACTTCTCCTATGGTTACGTTGCTCAGGCTGTGGAGGTCGAAGTCGATAGCGAGACTGGGAAAATCCGTATCCTGGATATTATCTCGGCCAATGATGTGGGTAAGGCTATCAACCCCCAGCAGGTCGAAGGGCAGACCGAAGGCGCCATCGTGCAAGCGGCCGGTTACGCCTTGATGGAAAAATTCGTCCAGGTAGATGGCTATACATTGACGCCTCATCTCTCAACCTATCTGATCCCAGGCGTGTTGGATGTGCCTGATAAGGTCAAGTCCGTGATCATCGAATACCCTGATCCCCTCGGTCCCTGGGGCGCGCGCGGCATGGGCGAGATGCCTTATATCCCCCTGGCTCCAGCGGTGATTGCCGCAGTGCACGATGCTACGGGAGTGTGGTTCGACGATTTCCCGTTGACCGCGGAGCGAGTGTTGCAGGGATTAGGAAAAATCTAAAAGTATCGCAGACTGCCGACTGCTGACTGCGGTCAGTCGTCAGCGGTCGGTGGTCATGGAATCATGTCTTTTCCGTACTTAGGCGAAACCAAAACGCTGAATGATGAAACCCGAGCAAACCTGCCTGGTGAATTCGTTCAGCTCTTTGATGGGGTAACCCATTACGAATTAGGTGGACCCGCAGATGGTCAACCCTTGGTTTTAGTGCACGGGTTCTCGGTACCCTATTTCGTCTGGGACCCGACCTTCCAGGCGTTGACTGAGGCTGGTTTCCGTGTCCTGCGTTATGATCTCTTCGGGCGGGGGTTTTCTGATCGACCAGGTGTAGATTACGATTTCGATCTCTTTGACCGGCAGCTCTTCGAGTTGGTTGAAACACTTGAAGTCGGGAAACCCTTTGCCTTAATAGGCCTCTCCATGGGTGGGCCAATTATTGCCGATTTTGCCGATCGCCATCCGGAATTGGTTGATAAGCTGGTTCTTATCGACCCTGGAGGGATTCCGATCGAAGCGCCGCCTACCCTAAAGCTGTTGCTCCTACCGGGGTTGGGGGAATTGTTTATTGGTTTGTTTGGGAGTGGATCTTTGCTGAAGAGCATGGCTGAAGATTTTTTCGATCCGAAGGATATTGAGCATATTCAGGATCGCTATCGAATTCAAATGCAATACAGAGGTTTTAAAAGGGCCTTGCTCTCGACACTCCGGAACAACATTTTGGGGGACTCACTGCCTTTGTATCGGAGAATTGGGGACCAAGAGATATCTGTATTGTTGATCTGGGGCAGGGAGGATCGTACGATCCCATTTGCGCATAGCCAAGCGGTGTTAGATGCCATTCCTCGGGCACGATTTCACCCAATAGACAATGCCGGTCATATACCCCATTACGAGCGACCGGAGGTCGTCATTCCATTGCTGATCGATTTTTTGGGACGCAGGTAGCTGGAGATGATCAATAATATGAATTGCATGGTTGCCAGTTTGCAATAGTAGACAAAATCAAGATTTATGTAACTTGACCCAGACTAACCAGAGGAATACAATTCAGTTGTCAGACAAGTTGATTGATAGGGAAAATTTTCTTAGGAGATTCGAATGAGCGACTTTCTATTCCGCGGCGACCTGGCCGAACTCGATCCCAAGCTTAGTGAACTCACACAGATAGAGGCGGAACGACAATACCGCAAATTGATCTTGATCCCCAGCGAGAGCACCTCGCCATTGGCGGTGAGGCAGGCTTTAGCGACAGCTTTCCACAATATCTACGCCGAGGGCTATCCCCCTGAGCGTACTCGCCAGCTAACCGAAGAAGAGATCTTTGATTATGATGTGCGCATCCCCGAGGATCGGCGCTATTCCGACCCACGCTACTACAAGGGCGTCGAATATGCCAATATTGTCGAAGCCCTGGCGCGGCGGCGCTGCGCAGAAGCCTTTGCCACGGATGATGTCGAAGCTGATGATATCTATGTCAATGTGCAAGCCCTCTCTGGAGGCCCGGCCAATAACGCCGTCTATCATGCTCTGGTGCAGCCAGGCGAGAACGTCATGGGCATGAACCTGCTCTTTGGGGGACATCTCTCTCACGGTTCGCCAGTCAACCGCTCTGGAAAATATTTCAATATCGTCTCCTACTCCATCAATCCTGAAACAGAACAAATCGACTATGATGATGTCGAGGCCCTGGCCTTGGAACACAAACCTAAGATGATCATCGCCGGTGTGTCTTCTTATCCTTGGCAGGTCGATTGGCTGCGTTTTCGGGAGATCGCCGACAAGGTTGGCGCTTACCTGCTCTCTGATATCGCCCATGTAGCCGGTCTGGTGGTAGCGGGCGTCTATCCCTCGCCCGTTGGTATCGCCGATGTGATCACTTCCACCACGCACAAGACACTCAATGGACCGCGCGGTGCCATAATCATGGCTACAAACCCGCTATTGGCCCGCAAGCTCGATCGGGCAGTCTTCCCCGGTGAGCAGGGCGGACCACATGTCAACGTGTTTGCGGCGATGGCGCTGGCCTTCAAGATCGCCAAGACAGACCAATTCCGCAAGTTGCAAACTCAGGTAGTGGCGAATTGTATCGCTTTCACAAAACGCTTCGAAGAGCGTGGTTTTACTATCCCCTTCAAAGGCACCAACACCCACTTGATGAACCTGGATACCAAATCGATCAAGGGCGAAGATGGCGCCTACCTGACTGGTGATCTGGCATCCCGCATTCTGGATATCGCCGGGGTGACTACCAACCGCAACACCATCCCTGGTGACAAATCGGCGCTGCGCCCGACAGGTGTGCGCATGGGCATGCCCTGGGTCACCCAGCGCGGCTTCAAGGAGAAGGATGCTATTGCGCTGGCAGATGCCATCTCCGATATTCTTCAGGCGACAACACCGTATTACCAGGGCCCTTCGTCGGGCTCAGGACGCAGCCTGCGAGCGAAGGTCGATTTCCTGGCCTTCGAAGAGGCCAAACTCAAAGTGCGTGAATTGGCCACCAAAGCGGGCATCGATTTCGAGCCAGGGGATCACGGCTACCCCCATTTCTATTATTTGGATTCTCAGCCTGTAGGACAGGATGGCATCCTGTCCTACGAAATTGGTGGAGAGAGAGTGCGCCAATTCTTGAATATGGTCATGTCCAGCGATGTCGAAGCCCTGGGCGCTGGCGACTCTCAGGCCACAAAATTTGTCACGCCCAAGGGCGAGATCGATGCTACGCTGACCTGCGTGAATGACTATGAATATCGACTCAGCCTAGATGCAGAGGTTGCTGGGCTGGCTGCAGCCTGGCTGCGCGATCTCTCCGATGGCTATGTCAAAGTCGATGACGATTTGCTGCGTAAGGTGGCAGGTCCCGTTTGGGTGCGGCAATCCACACAACCCCCCGATTCTTCAAAAGAGGGTGAAGCCGTTGATCCAGCAAAACCTTATTTCATTGGAATCAAAGACGGGGACGGGTCTTCAAAAGAAGAATTTAAGTGGGAAGAAACCGAAGGTGACCCTTCGACAGACTCAGGGCAAGGCTTGAAGCGAACCCCAGTTTATGATCTGCACGTCGAGTTGGGCGGACGCATGGTGCCCTTTGCTGGCTGGGAAATGCCGGTGCGCTATGGCTCGGTGATGGAAGAGCACATGGCCGTGCGCGAAGCGGCTGGACTTTTCGATGCTGCACACATGGGTGTCTATCAGGCAGAAGGTCCCGATGCCGCGGCGTTTTTGGATAGCGTCTGCGCCAATGATATTGCTGCTTTAGGGATTGGCGAATCCCTGTATACGCACTTCTTGACTCCCGACGCCGAGGTGATCGATGACTTGCTGGTTTATCGACGGGCGCGGGAAAAGTATCTGGTAGTTGTCAATGCTTCCAATGATGATAAGGATTGGGCCTGGCTCAACGCGGTGCGGGAAGGCCAGGTGGTGGTGGACAATGCCCGTCCCTGGGCGACGGTCTTCGGCCGCGGGGTGACCCTGCGCAATTTACGTGATCCCAAAGAGGGGGCGGATATGCGCGTGGACATCCCCCTGCAGGGTCCGCGTTCCCGTGACATATTGCTGGCCCTGGGTGTGGACGATGCCACCCGCAAGCGTATCATGAAGCTCAAGCGCACGCAGCTTTGCGACGCAGTAGTGGGTGGCCCTTCGACTGGCTCAGGACAAAGCTTCGATCTGATCGTCTCGCGCACTGGTTACACAGGGGAGAAGATGGCCTTCGAACTCTTCGTACATCCAGATCAGGCCAGCGACTTGTGCAGAAAATTGCTCGAAGTCGGCCAACCCTTTGGATTGCTGCCCTGTGGTTTGGGGGCCCGCGATTCCCTGAGAACTGAGGCCGGCCTGCCACTTTATGGGCATGAAATGGCTGGCGACACTTCGGCAGGCTCAGGGCAAGGTCTTGGACTGGGTGTGGCAGAGGCGGGCTTTGGCTCGTACGTCAAAGTTTACAAGCCCTGGTTCATCGGGCGGCAGGCTTACCTGGAACGCGAAGCCAAACGCGCTGGCGTGGTGGTGCGCTTCCGTTTCGATCAGCAGCGCGTGCGCATGGCGCATCCCGGTGACCCGGTCATGGATGAACGCGGCAAGATGATCGGTACAGTCACAAGTTGTGCCGCAGATAGCGAAGGTTATCTTTTGGGACAGGCTTATGTGCAATTGAAATTTGCGCATCCCGGAACACAGATCTTCATTTTCCAGGGCGCGCCAGAGAAATCTGGCAAAGCCCCTGCAGAGCTTAGTATGGGTGATCGCGTGGTCCTACCCAGCGCGGCGACAGTTCTGCGCCGCTTTCCGAAATAAACCGTCGAACATATAACGCACCGGCATAGGTGCGTTATTGCTTTACAGAATATCTTGCGTAAAACTGAGATCTTTATTCTGCTCGCATTTTTCGAGAGCTTGTTTACGTTAGTCTGGTTGCTTCTGATCCCAGGCGAATCTGGTTTTTCACTTTCAAGACTGGGCATGCTGGGGGCATTATGCTTGCTTGCTGCCTTCTTCTTGGGCCTGACGATCAAGTCGTATACGAGTGAAAGTTGGATTGCAAGCATAGAGGGAAAATTGTCTGAGCTGCCGTCAAACCTTTGGTGGCTTTCGGTTATATGTCTCTCGCTAGGTTTTCTCGGGGCGATGTTTTTTTTGCTGCAGTGGTTTTTCATTTCCACAGATGAATTCTTAAGTGCATATCTTTTGCGATTGACTCCCATACTGGTATTGGGGGTAATTTTCTTTGCACAGTCATTATGGGTGGGATATCAATACAGCAGGCTTCGCAGAGCACACCAGGATTTTTCCGTAATCATTCTGGGATTTGTTACTCTGCTGCCCTGGTTGCTGATTGTCGAATACTATTGGGCCAATCAGTTATTTCCTCAGTATTATGTCATCGAAAGATATGCAGATGAGTATACTCTGATCCTGCCAATCGCACTCTTTATGGCTGCGATGTACTCGCAGGTATTGTTCTTCTATCTGCGTGACCGCCGGAAATTACGCCTGCCTGGACTGTGGATTGTCGCCTTCGCATTCGCTGCTATTGGAATGCTTTTTTACAACGCAGCAACACGACATGCCGTAGATATCAATACGGATCCTATGCACAGCGATCAACAAGTATATATAAACCTGGCGAAAAAAGTGCATCAATCAGGTTTTGCCTATAAGGGAGATCGTAATCAGACTCCTCTATACCCCTTTTTCCAAGCGCTATTCTATGAACCAGAAATGTCTGATAGGGAGTTTTTTGCTGTTGGCAAACAAGTCAATATCGTGCTTTCATTGACACTTCTGTTGGTTTTGTTTTTTGTCTTTCGATATTATTTCTCTCTGCATAGATCAGTAATCCTGACTCTGATTGTCACTTTCTCGTTATGCATCTTTAAAGCCCCTTATTTTGCTGTCGAGAACCTATATTATTTCCTCAGCTTCCTGGCGTTCCTGGGAATGGGATCGATGTTGATTTCTCCATCGATCCCCAAAGGAGTCCTGACGGGTATCGCGCTTGGTTTTGCTTATTATGCCAAGGCGTCTATTCAGCCAGCTCTGGTTCTATTTTGTTTGATTTATATCTCCAAAGAAATATGGCGAATTGCGCATCTAAAGCAGGCCTGGGTTAGCAGTATTCAGAACTGGGTTTCTCTGTTCTTGTTGGTCGGTGTGTTTTTGGGAGTACTGTTCCCATACATTCGGGAATCGAAAAATATATATGGCCAATACTTCTATAACCAGAATTCGACGTTCTTCATCTGGTATGATGATTTTTCCAGTGCCAGAGCGGATAGTGATCGGTATGGCTATGGTCAAGGTTGGCCAGACTTGTCCCCAGAGGAGATCCCCAGTTTGCGAAAATACATTCGCGAGCACAGCATCAAGGACATTGTCGATCGTTTTGTCTACGGGTTCAGTGTGCAATTCCATCATGCAAGCAAGCCCTATAATGAGATTGATTTTCTCCTGATATATTTACTGGTTTTGGCTTTGATCGCCATTCCAAATTTGCGAGCGGTGTGGGGAAGGATCGTTCAACATAGGTTTGTATTGGCCTTCGTGATATTATTTCTTATAGCATACAGCACATTGTTTGCCTGGTATGTGCCCGTAGCTGCCGGCCCACGCTTTTTATATGGTCTGTTCATCCCTTTCGCATTTTCAGTTTTTCAGGTATTAAGAGTTTTCGATCAGGAATTGGATCTCAGTGTGCCAAAGCTTAACCGAACGAGCTTCTATAAAACGGTCGATATCCTGGTGCTATCACTTTTAATTGCCAATTACTCTGTGATCCTAACCAGCGGGTTGCCGGCTGGCTATTACGGATCCTAACTTGACAATGTCGAGAGAAGCGCCCATAAACAAGTTTGTAGTGATGATCCTTCGACTGCCTTTGGGATCAGGACATGCTTTAGTCATCCTGACCACTGAAGTGGTCACTACGAGCCTAAACCACGAAGTTTTTTAGGACAACAACTGATCACTTCAGGAGTTACGCAAATGGAGATCGATTCATTCAACGCCCCCCTAACCCCCCAATTCTGGGGGGAGACGTCTAATAATTCCCCCCAGAATTGGGGGGTTAGGGGGGCAATTGCGTAACTCCGACACTTAAAACTCTAAGAGACTTTAGATAAAGGAGATAAAGATGCCAACATATTGGGAGCAGCGTTTCGCTGACCGGGCAAGCCGGATCAACAGTTCGGCAATTAGGGAGATCCTCAAGTATTCCAGTGCACCAGATGTGATTTCTTTTGCGGGCGGATTGCCCTCTCCAGACGTATTTCCCGTCCCAGAATTCAAGCAAGCCTGCCAGGTCGTTCTCGATGAAGCTGGTCCTGCCTCATTGCAGTACAGTCCCACAGAGGGATTCATCCCCCTGCGCGAGGTGATCGCCGAGCATTCGGCTAGCTATGGAATTCATGTGCCCATCGAGAATATCCAATTGACTTCGGGCTCGCAGCAAGCCCTGGACTTGTTGGGGATGCTCTTCATCGACCCTGGCGACAATGTGGCCGTAGAGAACCCCACATATCTGGGAGCTTTGCAAGCCTGGAATGCCTATGGTGCCCAATACCTGACAGTGCCCTCTGATGACCAGGGCATGCGAACCGATCTGCTCGAGGATGTTCTCAAGCAAGGACCACGCTTCATCTATGTTTTGCCCAATTTCCAAAACCCCAGCGGCGTTACCATGTCACTCGAGCGCCGTCAGGAATTAGTCGAGATTGCAGACAAGTATGGGGTGCCAATTGTCGAAGACGATCCCTATGGCAAGCTGCGTTATTTTGGCGAGCATATTCCGCCAGTATATGTGCTCGACCAGCAATACCGGGGCGGAAATGGCGAAGATGTGCAGGGTAATGTGATCTACATGAGTACTTTCTCCAAACTGCTGGCCCCGGGTATTCGTATGGCTTGGGTGATCGCCGAATTCGATGTCATTCGCAAGCTTGTCTTCGCTAAACAAGGTGCCGACCTGCACTCACCGACCTTCAACCAGATGATTGCCTATGAAGTTGCCCGCGATGGCTTTCTGCACGAGTATTCGAAGACCATCCGGGCGACTTACAAGGAACGCTTATTGGTTATGTTGCAGGCCATGGAGCAGCATTTTCCAGAAGAAGTCAAGTGGACCAAACCTGAGGGCGGTATGTTCCTATGGGTGACTCTGCCTGAGGGATTGGATACTGAAGCGCTGTTGCTGAAAGCAGTTGAGCGCAAGGTGGCTTATGTGCCCGGTCGACCATTCCATCCCGGTGGCAGCGGGAAAAACACGATGCGTGTAAATTTCTCCAATGCCTCGCCAGAGATGATCCGCGAAGGCATTGCTCGCCTGGGAGCGCTTTTGCGTGAAGAATTAGCCGCCATGCTGGTGTAGCCGAAATGTGGCGTGCGTAATAACAGCGCTGAGAGCAAAGCATTGCGCCTGCTCTCAACGCTGTTTCTTGGAATCCTCTTCACTATACGGTGATAGCTACCCTCTGAACCCAAATACCTATCATGTGGTATCCGTTTTGAAGCCATTACAGTAAATGATTTTGTTAAAAGATCGAACGTTTAGAGAAAGAGCTAATGGAGGGATTTTTCGTGAAACGGTTTATCTTTCTAAGGCTATTTTCAAGCGCGATAAGCTTGCTGCTGTTCATGACCGTCTTGTTTTTTGCGGTACAGGCACTGATCCCCGGAGACTATGTCACCCAATATGTCTTATCCGTGTCCGTTGAGGATCGAGCAGAACTAAGGGAAGACCTCGGTATCGACATCCCTATCTGGCAACAATATTTTCTTTGGCTTAAGAGAATGTTGACTTTCGATCTTGGAAAATCCCTCTCAGGATTTCAAGTGATCGATCTCATCAAATGGTCGCTGCCACCCACTCTTCTCGTTTTTGGAATTGGGACGGTTATTGCTTTCTGGCTTGGAGAAGGATTAGGTAGGATGACCGGATGGCGAGGGTCGGGATTAGTTACAAGTTCGGTGAATTTTTTCTCCATCCTGTTTTTCACGTCTTTTCCTCCCTGGTTTGGTTTTTTAGTGGTATACCTACTACAAGAGCGTCTCAGGTCCCTGTTTTTCTTCTTTGATTTCAAACCGAGCTATGACATCTTTTGGGATTTGCGACCCGTATTCTGGGCCGATCATGAATATGATGCAACCATTATCATGTGGAAAATGGTCCTTTCCCTGGCAGCTATTGTGTTTATCGTGATGATTATCCGCTGGGGGATAGGGCGATTATCCAGGCGGAGACTCCCCAAATCGATCGCATATATATTGATAGCCTTCGGATGGATAGGAAGCTGGTCAATCCAAGGATTTTCACCCCAAGGTTGGGATGTACTCTTTCATATCACGATTCCGGTCACCACCTATGTGCTCCTGGCTTTTGGTGAAACCATGATCATCATGCAGACGAGCATGGCGGATACACTGGATGAAACTTATATCACTACTGCACGTGCCAAGGGCATCAGCGAAATAGCCATCCGCGATAAACACGCTGCTAGGAACGCTGTTTTGCCGGTTTTGAGCAGGTTGGTAATCAGCCTGCCCTACATCATAGGAGGTATTGTCATCATAGAAAGATCGATCGAATGGGTGGGAATGAGCGCTTCGCTTACATGGAGCCTCGCTTTGCAAGATATGCCAGCCATTATGGGATTCTTTATCCTGATTGGATTGATAACCGCCATTTCCCGCGTGGTCCTTGATGTCGCGCACGCTTATCTCGATCCACGCATACGGTTTTCGAGGAACTTATAGGTCGGTGGCCAATATGGAGAATCGAGACGATCCACTCTCTTATCAAATGCCAGCGAAGCCAATTAGTCTCTTGATACGAGCACGCAGGAGAGCATCATTTTTCTATCGAAACATCAAATCAGGTTGGACGGTTTTCAGAAAGAATCGCCTGGCAGTTTTAGGATTGTTTCTGATTGGCTTATTTGCTCTAATGGCTATTGCCCCTCCGATCCTTGGCGCTACTATTTGGCCAAGAGGAATCTACGACCCCGTTACAGGTCACGATGCAACCATAAGCCATCCTGCACCTCCTTCGCTGCGACATCCGTTGGGCACAGACAACCTGGGACACGATTTGCTGAGCATGATTTTGGCAGGTGCAAAACCTGCGCTTATCCTGGGAATCGTAGCCGCGCTCACTACCGCTGTCATTGGCACGACGATTGGCGCTTGTTCTGCATATTATGGTGGGAGGTTAGATATTGGGCTCTCGCGTTTATCTGATATATTCCTGCTCATGCCCCCCGCAATTTTTATGATCGCTGCCGGATCCATTCTCGTCGATGCCGGTCCTGTTACACTTGGCCTGATTTTTGGTCTCATAGCAGGAGCAGGGAACGCCAGCATCGTCCTAAGATCTCAGGCCCTTGTTGTCATGAGCAAGCCTTTCATTGAGGCGGCGCGCGTCGCTGGCGGAGGAGCTAGGCACATTATCTTGAAACACGTGGTTCCATATTTGATTCCTCACGCCAGTTTGTTTATGATGGTCACGATCTCAACCGCGATTATTACCGATGCATTCGCATCCTATGTTGGGTACACCAAGCTCTACTTAACCTGGGGGACTATGGTTTACGTAAGTTTTGTTTACTCACAAAAGATATTTGGGATCATCGAGTGGCACGTGTTGATCGCTTCCGCGCTGGCAATTTCTACCTTTTCTGCCGCCTTCTATTTTGTTTCTCGGGGGCTGCAAGATATTGTTTCTCCAAGGATTAGAACTGAGTGACTACCGATTGTACTATTTTCAGATAGCAAAATCTTAGATTCATCTAATTCGTTTAACTCATATGTCGAATCTGTCCAGACGAGGTGATTGCCGCTTACAAAGTAACAGTCACCTGCGCACTTTTTTTAGATGAGCCATTATCTTTTACGTTGTGATGACTTCCTTCATCCTGACCACTGAAGTGGTCACTACGAGCAGTAAGCTATTTTTGGACAATTACTTAGGGGTTGATGGCTAAAAGCTCGACCTCGAAGATCAGTGTCGCCCCAGGTGGGATCACACCGCCCGCTCCCCTCTCACCATATCCCAATTCGGCGGGTATGACCAGTTTTCGCTTACCTCCGACCTGCATCCCGCCGACACCTTCATCCCAACCCTTGATCACCATTCCAGCGCCAAGCTGGAATTCGAAAGGCTGGTTACGATCCAGGGAAGAGTCGAATTTAGTCTCGTCCACTAACCAACCTGTGTAGTGTACGGATACAGTATCGCCAGCTTGGGCTTGTTTACCCTCACCAACGACGAGATCCTCATAAGATAGCCCTGTTGCAGTTGTCACCATGTTTTCTCCTTGTGAAATTTGGGATGGTTGATTGCGCTTCCAACTTGCGTAACTGAAGATCGTAATTGAAGCGATGAGCGCTACGATCAAAACGATGCGTTGAAGGCGCAGTTTCTGGGCGCGTTGAGCGCGGCGTTTTTTGAGTTGGTCGGTGGTCATTTTTACACTTTCGCTGTTTCTGTTCCTTGAATAGCTTCTCTGCTGCATTCCTGCGAATTAATTCTCAGGATGAATATCTAGCTACCTGACAGTTTTGGGTTATAGATAAACCTGAAAGGAAACCGTAAAC
>CAZUSV010000128.1:0-18805 GCA_964622645.1 uncultured Anaerolineales bacterium | reverse complement strand
ACATTATAAGGGCTAAGGGATAACTTGGCAACCTTTGTGGTAAGATTGTCGGGAACTTTTAATATAGAGAAGTGATTCAATGCCAACCATTTACCCCTTTACAGCGATAGTCGGCCAGGAGCGCATGAAACGTGCGCTGATCTTGAACGCGGTTTTTCCCCGCATTGGCGGGGTTTTGATCCGTGGGGAGCGCGGAACTGCAAAATCTACCGCAGCGCGCGCTTTGGCTGCGTTGCTCCCTCAGGTCAAAGTGATCAGCCAGTGCCGTTTTGGTTGCGACCCTAATCGCTCGCACACATGGTGCACTGAATGCCGGGAACGCGCCAGTCATGATGACGAACTGCGCACTACGCCCTTTGTGAACCTGCCTGTCTCGGCAACTGAGGACCGCGTGGTAGGTACATTGGATATCGAGAAGGCCATTCAAAAGGGGGAACGCCATTTTGAACCTGGAGTTCTGGCAGCCGCCAATAGGGGTTTGCTGTATATCGATGAGGTCAATCTCCTGGATGATCATGTGGTGGACCTCTTGCTGGATTCCGCGGCGATGGGCATGAATATTGTCGAGAGGGAGGGTATCTCCTTCAGCCACCCGGCGCGCTTCATTCTAGTGGGTACAATGAACCCCGAGGAGGGAGACCTCCGTCCTCAGTTGTTGGATCGATTTGCTCTTTCTGTAGATATCTCCGGCATTCGATCCCCCCAGGAACGCGTCTTCATTATGGAGCGCAACCTGGCCTTCGAAACTGATGCCGACGGATTCCGCCATCAATGGATCGACAAAGAACAAGATCTTTCTGAAAAAATCGAACGTGCTCGCCAACTGGTTGGGCAGGTGAGATACACCCGCAGGGATTTACTCTCCATTGCTGCTTTGAGCGCTTCCTTGAATGTGGATGGCCATCGGTCTGACCTGGTGATCCTCAAAGCGGCGCGCGCCCACGCCGCCTTTGAGGGACGCACCCAGGTTACAGAGCGTGATATTGCGCTGGCAGCGGAGTTAGCCTTCCCTCACCGTATCAAGCGGGGACCTTTCGATCAGGCAGATATCGGCTTCGATGAATTACAAGAACGCATAGAGCAGTTGCAAGGGGCTTCAGCGCCCATGGAAGAACGCCAGCCTGGATCCGACGAACAAGCAGTCGACGAAAAAAAAAAGCCATAGCTGACAACGTCAGCGAGGAGAAGGAGGAGTCTACCCGCGCGCCTGCCGAACCGGCCAAGCAGGATGTATTTGATTCGGTCTCTTCTAACTGGTGGGATGGGGGAGAGAAAATCAAGCCAGGCGAGTCCTTTGACGCCAAAAAACTAGATACACCCTTGGATCGTCTCTCGCGCCGCCGCAGCGGCCGTCGATCGCGCACGCGTACAGAGCGCAAGCGCGGGCGCTATATCCAATCTCGCCCAGCCCAGGGGAAAACCAGCGACATTGCTTTTGATGCCACCATCCGCGCCGCCGCGCCTTACCAGAAAGAACGTGAAGAGCAGCGCAAGGAAGTAGCTTTCGCCATCCGTCCCCACGATTTGCAACAGAAAGTACGCGTTAAACAGACGGCTAACCTGGTCATGTTTGTGGTGGATGCGTCCTGGTCCATGGCGGTGGCAGAGCGCATGGCTGCGACCAAGGGTGCTATCCTCTCCTTACTGACAGATGCATACCAGAGGCGAGATCGCGTGGGGCTGATCGTTTTCCAAAAAGATCGCGCTACCCTTATCCTGCCTCCAACGAACTCCGTGCAATTGGCACAGCAGGCTCTTACCGATATCCCTGTAGGAGGAAAAACTCCCTTGGCTGCGGGTTTGTTTCTGGCCCATCAAGTCATCCAACAACAGAGTATGATCTATCCAGATGTCGAGCCATTGATGATCATGCTCACCGATGGGGCTGGCAATGTCTCCATGGGAAATCAGCCTCCGCAGGAAGAAGCCCATAGGCTGGCTGAAAAGATCGCCCTGGATGAGATCCGCAGCGTGGTGATCAATATGGAGCACGCCGCCTTTGATCAGGGTTTGGCGCAGGAGCTGGCCAATCATCTCGACGCACCCTGTTATACATTGCATGAGCTTAAAGCAGAGACGTTATATCAGGCGGTCAGGGATGAGATGGATTCATAGAGTTGATAACGTGTAGCGGGGAGAGTGGAGCGGCAATCAGACTTACTGGAGATTAGATATTGGATATTTGGTATTTGGCAATATCCAATATCTAATCTCTAATCTCCAATCTCTAAACCCAGGAGCAGTTCTATGTCCGAACAGGAAAATACCAAAAATGAACATGTGCCAAAATACGAAGACAACCTGTCTATTACACATCATATTGTGACCATTGATGGCCGGGAAATCCGCTATACAGCTACCACGGGGACGATGATCTTGAAGGAGGAGATCGATGAGCCGGGTGAAGGGAATGGTCAGCCGGAGATCGAGAAGCCCAAGGCAGCCATCTTTTTCACAGCCTATACGCTAGACGTAGATGAAGCTACTTCCAGTGCCGAACACCGCCAGGCGCGCCCGATTACATTTTCGTTCAACGGCGGGCCGGGGTCTTCATCGGTGTGGTTGCATATGGGCTTGTTGGGTCCGCGCCGGGTTAAGATGAGTGATGAGGGTGAAATGCTGCCGCCTCCTTTCGAGTTGGTGGACAATGAATTTTCCTTGCTGGATCTTACCGATCTGGTTTTCATAGATCCGGTGACTACAGGCTACAGCCGCACGATCCCTGGGGAAAGCCCCAAACAATTCCACGATTTCCAAAAGGATATCCAATCTGTGGGGGATTTCATTCGCCTGTACACCAGCCGTTATCAACGTTGGGTATCTCCAAAGTTCCTGATTGGTGAGAGCTATGGAACCACGCGCGCCGCGGGGCTGGCCGGATACCTGCAAGAGCGACATGGCATGTACCTGAATGGGATCATGCTGATCTCCTCGATCCTGAATTTCCAGACGGCGCGCTTTGTGCCCGGCAACGATTTGCCTGCTATTCTGTTCTTACCCACGTACACTGCCACGGCCTGGTATCATGGCAAGCTTGATGCTGAGCTTCAAAAGAACCTGCGAGATACTCTTGATGAGGTGGAGGCTTTCGCCTTGGGTGAGTATGCCACCGCATTGATGAAGGGAGACGCTCTACCCAGGGGAGAGAAAGAAATGATCGTTCAGAAGCTGGCGCGTTATACCGGCCTAACTCCTGAATATATCGAGCAAACCAATCTGCGCCTGGAGATCGTGCGATTCACCAAAGAGCTCCTGCGGGAGGAGCGCCGCACGACAGGGCGATTGGATACGCGTTTCAAGGGCATCGATCGCGATGCAGCAGGCGAAAGCTGGGAATTCGACTCCAGTCTGGCGGCCATCACCGGACCTTACACCGCCACACTGAATGATTATCTGCATTCCGAGCTAGAATTCAAGAGTGACCTGCCCTACGAAATCCTGACCAGCCGCGTGCAACCCTGGAGTTATGATCAGCACCAAAACCAGTATGTCAACGTTGCTGAGACTCTGCGCCAAGCCATGTCTATAAACCGATATCTAAAAGTATTCGTTGGCAATGGCTATTACGATCTGGCCACACCTTACTTTGCCACGCTCTACACGTTCGATCACATGGAATTGGATGATAGTTTGAGGGATAACATTTCGATGGGTTTCTATGAGGCCGGTCATATGATGTACATCCACCTGCCGTCGTTGGAGAAGCTCAAGGGCGATTTGGCGCAATTTGTGAAATCTTCATTCTAAAAACTCCGCGGAGAGAATTCCGAAAAAAGGGTGTGCGTGGGGTGCACCCACCCTACCCTTTTTTCGGCCTCCCCTGGGTTCGATGCTGAACTGTAACCAAAGATCAACATCCAGTATTTGAAAGGAGAGGCACATATGAAAATCTTAATCGCTGCGGATATGGAGGGGATATCTGGGGTGACCAATTGGGATCAGGTTGATCCTACAAAACCCGAGTATCCTCGTTTCTGTAAGCTGATGACCGCCGATGTCAACGCCGCAGTCTTGGGGGCTTTCGATGGGGGTGCCACGGAAGTGGTAGTTTCAGATGGACACGCGGGCGGCTACAATATCTTGATCGAGGGTCTGGACCCGCGCGTGCGCTTGAATTCTGGTAATTCGGCACCCTTTGCGATGGTCCAGGGAATCGAAGCGGGAGATTTTTCAGGTGTGATCTTTGTAGGGTATCACGCCCGGAGCGGAACGGAGAATGCCGTCTTAGCGCATACCTGGTCCAGCAAACGCATCGCCAATGTCTGGCTCAACGATATCCTGGTGGGAGAGCATGGCTTGAATGCTGCGCTGTGCGGCGCGTACGGCGCGCCGGTTTTGATGATCACGGGAGATCAAACTACCATCGCGCAAGCCGAGGAGTTGTTAGGCGCATTGGAAACAGCCATCGTCAAGCACTCGACCAGCTTCTCGTCTGCAGAATGTCTGCACCCGCAAATTACTCAAAAGATGATCCGAAAAACAGCGCAAAGGGCTGTGTCAAACTTAGAGGACGGCAAAGCCCCCAGGCCTTTTACGGTTTCTGAGCCAGTCAAGGTGGTCATCCAATTTCGGTTATCTGAAATGGCGGATGAGGCCTGCCGATTACCGGGAGCAAAACGGCTGGACGCCACGCGTATTGAAATGGTTGCCCCAGATATGCCCGCGGCATATGTCAACTTCCGGGCGGCGGTGCAGGCTGCCTGAGAATCTGTTTACCATCAATTTACAACTTCTAAAGAGTTTATGAACACCTCTGGGCTAGAATGAAAGCAAGGTGAAAGGAGCACGTAATGAAACGCTTGGCGCTGATGATCTCATTTCTAGTTTTGCTTTCGTTAGCATGTTCGCTGGTCAGCAATATCGATCAGGATCAGGCCAGCCCGACATTGGAAGATGTACCAACATTGTCTGAAGATGGACCGGCACCTGCAGCATCAAAACCCGAGGGTGAGTCGCAAAAGCGATGCGGAGATGGGGTCTGTGATGGGCCTGAGAACAAAGAAAACTGTCCGGATGACTGCACTCCACCTCAAGAGGAGTCTGAGCAGCCAGGCTTGGGAGCAATGGAAGAGCACTGGGTCACGAACCCAACTACCGGGGCGGAGTTGTATGTTCACATTACCTACCCCCAGGGAGAGGGCGGCGAGCCGTTTCCGGCGTTGGTGGTTGTTCCTGGAGGCATCGGGGCTGGGAACAAATTTCGTTTACCTGGAGCAATGGCTGAGGCGTTGGCGAATGCAGGCATTGCGGCAGTGACCTTCGACCCCGATGGACGCGGCCAGAGTGGTGGCGAAGAGGATTACAACGGCCACGCTCAACAAGACGGGCTGGCGGCGGTGATCGAGTTTGCCGCCACCCTTGCCAAGATAGATCCCCAGCGCATCGGGTTGGCATCCTTTTCCTATGGCATCACTATGGCTTCAGGAACGTTGGCCCGTTATCCTGATCTACCCGTTTTGTTTTTGATGGATTGGGAAGGCCCCGCAGACCGCTTCGATACCACCGTTGAATGCAGCAACAGCACCAGGATTGACTTCAACCCTTGTGATGATGATGCGTATTGGGCGCAGCGCGAGGCCTTGGTGTTCATTTCGGATGTGCGCGTTCCATATCAACGTTTGCAGAGTGAAAAAGACCACGTGCAACCCGATGTCAGCCATGCCATCAATATGATCAACAATGCAGTGGGGGGAGAGGCTCCTTGGGTGAGATTGAACGATCTGACCCCGAACAAAACCTATGATCCAGATGCACCTCCAACGATGATCCCAGATTCGATGGATAAAGGCCTGGACCTAATGGCAGTGCAGTATGCGCAGGAGTTGTTTGCACTTCATGAAGTGCCATAAAATGAGAAGGGTGTGTTTCAAATGATTTGAACAGAGTGTTCGTATTGCGTATAGCGTATTACGTGCAGGTTATGGAATACGCAATACGCTATACGCAATACGTAATACGATGGGCCATCTCCAACCGAGATGAAACACGCCCAAATGAAAATCTCAACGGATATTGCTGTATTAGGACCCAGGGTATTTCTGCTTACTCTGGGTCTTTTTTTCTAGTAGTTGATGAAATAATGGAATTGGGTATTGACAAGGCTCGTTTTTTGTGTACAATTATACAAAGATACAATCATACAATAATACAAAGATACAATGTGAGTAGCGTAACGGAGTGTATATGCAAATAGAAATCGATCTGCTTTCCAAAATACCAATTTACGTGCAGATCATCGACCAGGTCAAACACATGATTGCTACAGGGAGTTTAAAGCCCGGCGACCAACTCCCCACTGTGCGGCAACTGGCGGCTGATCTGCGAGTCAACTTCAACACCATTGCCCGGGCTTACCGTCTCCTCGATGAAGAAGGCCTGATCTCTACACAGCATGGACGGGGCACCTATATCTTACCCACGCCTTCAGAAGAGAACGGGGAGCGCTTAAGGCGCCAAGATATCGAATGGCTGACCCGTCATTATTTGAATGAAGCTGCCGGCCTGGATTACAAGGCCGAAGAGGTCAAAGAGATTTTTGAAAGAAACATCAAACAATGGATAGAAAGAGGTACTCCACCTCCTGAACATAAATAATATAAAGAGAGGCACAAAATGATGAATCCAACTTACCAAAGAATGAGAAAGTCCGATGTCAACAGTCCTCGTATCAATGGCGTGGCCGGCATATTGTTCGCCATATCTAGCATGGTTGCCGCGGTGAGCGGCGTCATCATGGGGTTAGTGGGCGTGAATGTCTGGGTGATCATCGTTTTCTCTACGCTGTTTTTCCTGCTTGGCCTGTATTTGATGTTCGCTTTGAAGATCGCCGATCAATGGGAGAAGGCTGTCGTGTTGCGCTTTGGCAAATACCGCGGCTTGCTTGGGCCTGGGCTGTTTTGGATTATCCCCGTTGTGGATACGGTCCCTGAGTGGATCGACCACCGTGTGATGGTGACGCCCTTCAGCGCGGAGAAAACACTCACCAAAGACACGGTTCCTGTGGATGTGGACGCGGTCTTGTTCTGGATGGTTTGGGATGCCGAAAAGGCCGCCCTGGAAGTCGAAGACTACAAGATGGCCATTTCCTGGGCTGCCCAAACTGCACTCCGAGAAGTCATCGGCCAGATGGATTTGGCTGACATCCTGGTGGGGCGCGCCAGGATGGACGAAGACCTGCAGAAGATCATCGACGATCGCACAACGCCCTGGGGTGTTACCGTGCAATCGGTTGAGATCCGCGACATTGTTATCCCTCAAGAGTTAGAGGACACCATGTCACGACAGGCGCAGGCAGAACGTGAACGTCAAGCGCGCGTGATCTTGGGTGAATCCGAGAAGCAAATCGCCGACTCGTTTTCCGAGGCCTCCAAGGCCTATGTTGATAATCCTACCGCTTTACATCTGCGGGCGATGAATATGCTCTTCGAAGGGTTGAAAGAAAAAGGCGCCATGGTCATCGTTCCCAGCAGTGCGGTCGATACGATGAATCTCGGCGGTCTGAGCGGCATGGTATCGTTGGCGAAAACTTCCGAGATCGAAGAATAATCTTGCTGATAATTGAGATGCATTCTGGCTCAGGGCTGCTGACCTGTTCTGAGCCAGTCTACCTGAAAGGAGCACTCTTGTGGAAGAGATCAAAAGATGGGAGTATCAGGTGTTGACGATCGGATCGTTTTTTGGAACGAAAGATGAACACATCGCCGCCACTTTGAATGCCTGGGGGGAAGATGGTTGGGAAGTGTTCAATGTGTATACACCCACCAACAGCAACAAAGTCACGATTGTTGCCAAACGACCATTGACTGAAGCGGTTCGCAGGCAGCGAGCCCGACTACAACGAGATTGGTAACAAGGATAAAGAGGAAAGATCATGGCGTATCATGGTGCGCATATTGCCGCGGCTGCGGCTGCAAAGAAACGTCGACTTGAAGAAGAAGCTGAGGAAGAAAAAATGACCAAGTACACTGATGAGAACTCCGAGAAATGGGAACATAAGATCGTGCGCTCTGAATCAGGCGCGTTCCGCAATCCTGATGTTTTGGCTGCTCTTGTAGAAGAGGAAGCCATGGCAGGTTGGGAGATGTTGGAGAAATTCGATAATCGCCGAATACGCTTCCGGCGTCCTGTTGAAGCACGCAAGAAGGATCCCATGCTACCCAATGGCGTTGATCCCTATCGTACGAATTATGGCGGATCATTGACGAAAGTCGGTATAATGTTGGCGCTTGGCTTGCTTTTGATGGGCGGCTTTCTATTCTTCTTTTTGGCATACAAAGGAGGAGCAAATTTCCCCATCGCAGGAGTGATTCCTGTAATTGCAATTCTTGTTGTTTTAATGGCGATTGCCGCAGTGGTAGCAGTTTCACGATCGCGCTAGAAAGGAGATTTCCGATCATGCTTTGATGAAGTTTCACGTGCAACAATTTTTCCGAAAGCCGAAATCGTGTTTCACGTGAAACGTATTCCAAGGTTTTATTGGAAAAGCTATGGATATTTTTGTTCGTGCATTGAATGCATTACTGATGATCGCCATGCCCCTGGGCCTGGGTGTGGTTCTCGCCAGGCGCCTGAAGGTGGAGTGGAAACTCTTCGGTGTCGGCGCAGTCGTGTTTGTTGGATCGCAGGTTTTTCATATCCCCTTCAATCAGTGGGTGCTTTCTCCGGGCATTGAGCGAATGGGGTTATCTGGGGCAGAGATGGGCATCAGGTTTGTGATCCTGGCAGTGCTATATGGATTGTCTGCGGGCGTGTTCGAAGAGACCGCTCGTTTCTTGGCATATCGCTTCTGGTTGAGGAACGAAAGGAGCTGGAAATCAGCGGTGATGTTTGGGGCTGGGCATGGTGGCATCGAAGCCATCCTGCTGGGTGCGCTGGCCCTTTATGCCTTGATCCAGGCCCTGGTTTTGCGTGATGCAGATTTGACGCAGGTCCTGCCCCCGGAGCAGATCCAGTTAGCGCAATCCCAGCTCGAGATGTATTGGTCCACGCCCTGGCAGATGGCCTTAATGGGCGCTGTGGAGCGCGTTGGCGCGCTGTGCTTTCATCTATCGGCTTCGGTGCTGGTGTTGCAAGCCTTTACTCGTCGCAATGCCCTGTGGGTTGGGGCAGCTATCCTTTGGCACACCAGCATCAATGCCACAGCTTTGATTGCTCTTCAAGTTTGGGGTGTATATATTACCGAAGGAATCGTGCTCTTCTTGGGAGCCATAAGTATTGTGTTCGTGTTCTTGATGCGTGATCATCATCAAGAGCAGGAACCAGGCTCTTCTGTGCCTCCCACGCTAAACGTCGATCCCGAACGTCCTGCCATTTCAGAAGAAAATCTCGAAGACAGCAGATACATCTCATAGGACCTTCTATGGAAAATTCGCAGATGATTTTATTAGAGAAATTGTCGAAATCTTTTGGACAAATTCAGGCTGTCGACAAATTGTCATTCTCTGTGCAGGCGGGTGAGATCTTCGGCTTGCTAGGCCCAAATGGAGCCGGAAAAACCACCACCATCCGCATGCTGGGGGCTTTGATTGGGCCGAGTGCCGGAGATGCCTGGGTCAATGGCTATCAGGTTGGGCGTCAGGATCAGGAAATCCGTCGCAGTGTGGGTATCTTGACTGAAGCGCCAGGATTGTATGACCAGCTTAGCGCTGAACGGAACCTGGATTTCTTCGCCCAAATGTATACTGTGGTAGATGCGGCCGGACAGATCGAACATTATCTGAAAATGCTGGGATTGTGGGAGCGGCGCCACGAAGCTGTGGGGACCTTCTCCAAGGGGATGCGCCAGAAATTGGCCATTGCCCGCACATTGCTGCATGAGCCCAGCGTGCTCTTCCTGGATGAACCGACCAGCGGTCTTGATCCTCAGGCGGCGCGCATGTTACGCGGTTTTATTGCTGAACTGAAGAGCGATGGTCGCGCGATCATCTTATGCACGCACAATCTTGACGAGGCAGATCGGTTGTGCGATCGCATCGCGGTGCTCAAAGGTAGCTTGTTGGCTCTGGATACGCCAACAGCACTGCGCCGGAAGTTGTTTGGGCGGGTGGTTGTTTTTCATCTGAGCCAGGCTGAGTCACGTTTTGCTGAAATCGTGAGAGGCTTTGAATTCATACAGTCTGTTGAGCTGATCGATAATAAACTGGTGATCGGTTTGGATGAGCCAGAGCAGCATAATCCAAAGCTCGTCCGAGCTTTAGTTGAGGCAGGCGCTGAAATCCAATTCGTTGGAGAGCTGCGCCGCAGGTTAGAAGATGTGTACTTACAGTTGGTAAATCAAGATCCTGGCTGATTGACAAAAAATTTAAATCACGAATAGTGGCGAATAAACGGTGAATATCTATGAAGAAAATCTGGACTCTGATACGGAAAGAATGGGCAGAAGTTTTCAAGAACCGCTTTGTGCTGTTCACCGTCGCATTCCTGCCTCTGTTGTTCACGGCATTGCCATTGATCATTCTCTACTTCAGTAGGTCTTCTGGGGATTGGAGTGATGCCATGGCGTTCTCCGATTTGCCACCTCAATTCCTCGAGATGTGCAGCGGGTTGGATACCAGCGGTTGCATGCAGTACTTCATCGTCAGCCAGTTCATGCTCTTGTTCATGATGGTGCCGATGATTGTGCCGATCACTTTTGCCTCTTACTCGATTGTCGGGGAGAAGACCACCCGCACCCTTGAACCCCTGCTGGCAACACCCATTACGACACTAGAACTCCTGGCAGGTAAGGCGCTGGCGGCATCCATCCCGGCAGTTGTGGCGACCTGGTTGAGCTTCTTCTTGTATATGATCGGGGCGCGTTTGTTAGCGGTCAGCCCAGGTGTGTTAGGTAAGTTATTTGATCCTTTGTGGTTGAGCGCGATCTTTGTGGTGGGCCCTTTGTTAGCGCTGGCCGGAGTCAGTCTGGCGGTGATGATCTCCTCTCGGGTCACAGATCCGCGTGTGGCGGAGCAAATCTCTGCCATCTTTGTCCTGCCTCTGATTGGGTTATTTGTTGGCCAATCTACGGGCTTGATCTTTGTCAATGAACGCATCATTTTGTGGATGGCAGTGGGTTTGTTAGTACTCGATGCGGGATTGTTCGCCTTTGCTGTCCAATTATTCCAACGAGAGACGATCTTGACGCGTTGGAAGTAATTTTCACCATTCACGGAAATTCCACCTCGAAAATCCAATTTTGCGGTTAGAATAATATAATAGCTGCTGTCCTGAGGGTCGCAGTGGAGAGGTTTTTTGGGTTTCATAATGAAGCAAATTACTCCATTGTTGTTAGTTATTTTTTTGTTTGCTTTCCCGTTTTCAGTAGCGGCACAAGCTGATGATGATCCCCTGGTTATCAGTCTAAATAAGGATTTTGGCTATGCCGCGGGTGGGAAAATCCAGGGCAGATTTTCCTTGAAGGTGAGGTCGCCGGATGATCTGGTGCGCGTGGAATATTTGATTGACGGTGAAGTCGTTCATACTTCTACGAAACCGCCTTTCCGCTATCAGTTTAATACAGCTAGTTTCTCGAATGGCAAGCATAGTTTTTCGGCCATAGGTTATCGAATAGACGGCTCTGAGATCATTTCTACTGAATTTACGCGTGAATTTATCGATGCTGAACAAGCTTGGAAGAACGTGGGCGATTTCACCGTGCCTTTATTTGTGGTCGTAGGGGTTGTTTCCTTGCTGGGTGCCCTGGGTTCGGCTTTTTTTGGGCGAAAGAAGGAGTTCAAGCTGGGAGATTATGGGCTGGCTGGGGGTGTTGTCTGCCCTCGCTGCCAGTTGCCCTTTGGAAGGAATTTACTTGCTCCAAACTTGGTGGTTGGGAAGTTATCTCGATGTCCGCATTGTGGAAAGTGGGCAGTTCTACCGCGTGCATCTCAAGTTGATCTAGAAGAAGCTGAGCATCGTTATTCTCATAATGGTGTTACGGAACTCGAATTGCCAGATGCAGATATGGATTATCGCAATTTGCTGGATGACTCTCGCTATGAAGGTTGATGAAAAGAGAATTTCATGTCAAATCTCGAACAAAAAAACCACGATTTCGATAATCTGAATCGATTGGTTGAGATCAATCAGATACTGAATTCAGAACTAGAACTGAAACAGCAGTTGAAATTTATGCTTAGCACGGCGGTTGATATACTTGCGTGTGAAGCCTCTTCCCTGATGTTCTACGATGAAGAAAATCACTTATTGAAATTCACAGTTTCCATAGGTGCAGAGTCGGATGAACTAGAATCTATCCCTATTCCCCTCGAAGGCAGCATTGCTGGTAGTATTTTCACAAAAAACCAGCCCATGGTTGTCAATGATGTACCCAATGAACCCAATCACTATACAGTTGTTGAAGAACGAACCGGTTATGAAGTGCGTAGTTTGTTAGGAGTACCTGTAAATATTCGTGACCAAACGATTGGCGTTTTGGAGGGATTGAATAAATTGGAGGGTGAGTTCAACGACCATGATGTTCAACTGCTTTCCCTGGTTTCGGCCCAAGCTGCTGTGGCCATTAACAACGTTCGCATTATCGATGAGCTGCAGAAAGCCAATGAAGAACTGCGGAAAGCAGATAAGCTCAAAGCTGACTTTATGGCTGTTGCCTCCCACGAACTGCGTTCGCCCTTGGGAATCATTCTGGGTTATGCGACTTTTTTGAAAGAAGAGGCTGAAGGAGAACTTTCAGAGCTTGCTGAAACCGTTCACACTGCCGCGATGCGCTTGCGCACATTGCTGGAAGATATGACCAATATGAACCTGTTACACACAGGTGCTACTGAGCTTAGGCTTCAAAACATCCGAATTCAATCGATGATCAGCGATGTATTTGATGAGATATCTCAAATGGCGAAGGCAAGAGATTATCAACTAGATTTGATCATGCCATCCGAAGATCTCTGGGTTAGTGCTGATGAGCGACTTCAAAAAGTATTCGAGAACTTGGTCAATAATGCCATGCGGTTTACGCCACCGAATGGCGAGATCGCCATACGGGTATCGGCTACTGAAGAAGAGATTCTTGTCGAGATTCAAGATAGTGGTATCGGTATTGACCCCCAAGAAGTAGAACGCATCTTCGAGTACTTCTATCAAATAGAGCACCATATGAGGCGTCGCTATGAAGGTTTAGGTTTGGGATTGGCGATTGCGCGGGGGATGGTGGAACTTCATCAGGGCCGCATATGGGCGGAATCAGATGGCCCTGGCAAGGGATCAACCTTCAAAGTACAACTCCCGAGATATTACCCCTAAGCAAAGGTTTTCAGACCCCATGTTTGAGGGCCCAGCTCTCTATTTTTTCTTCAACCTGTTCCAAAAAAAGATCCAATGCATCTACGCGTTCCTGGAAATCTGAACCGAGTAGTCCCAATTGTTCACAGGCCGCTTGCCATTTAACCAAAGCAGCGTCGCCTTGTGGCAAACAACTGGCGATCTGAGACCAGGTCTGATGCAATGGCCAGATCACTTCCTTGGGTTTTTTGCTTGCCAACAAGGCTTCGAAGGCACTTGAAAAATATTCTTTCCTGTAGGGGTGAATTTCCAGCGGCCGATTGGTTATCGATGAAGCATTATATGTGGTCTCCCAAACCGATACCCAATCACGAAGCGTTTCGATTTCCACCCGTGGGGATCCTAACAAGCCCATCAATCCCGCATACATCCCTGGTTGATCTAATGATTGCACACGCCTGGCAAAAGCAGTCAGAAACCGACGATTCGTCAATGGTTCACCTACCAAGAGAGCTAGCGCATTGGCGGTATTCTCGATGCACTTCAAGAATTTTGTGACAGTTTTCTGGTTGCTTATTCCAGGAGTATCTTGCAGCGACATCCAACCCTTACGTGCATTCTCGATCAGTGTGCGTACGCGTACCGCTGTATGGTCTTCGCGGTGGAACATCCCTCGAACTGTAGCGATCGTAAAATCGAGGAAGTGTTGGGGATCGTGCAGAACTTGGGCGTTGTACAAGCTTGGTCCCATCCAAGGATGCACACGTAATTCTCGACCTTTCAAGTAATCCTTTTGCGAATGGTGCTCGATGTCCAGATGTACCTCATCAGTCAACCTGAGGATTTCTCGCCCAACCTTGGGGGTATCTGTATGGATGAAAACAAGGTCGATGTCCGTTGTATTCCCTAGCAAAGGATCATCTCCCATAACCAGCGAGCCTCGCAGATACGCAGCCAAAATATCGTAATTGGCACGCGTTATTTTCTCTACTGTTGTATCAGTAAATTTTTTCAAAATACCAGAGTCAATTTGCATATCTTTTCCTCCTTTGCCTGGAGCAGGACTAAACTTGACAATGGCATCTTTTAGACGAGAAGCCCGTATCTAACTATTTTCTGAAGTTCTCGCGAAGTTGACATTGTCGAATTAATGATCACCTTTGAGTTCGAGAGGCAACTCTGTTTGGAAGGGGGATAACTCCAGGCTTTGGCAGATGCGATTCTCTACAAGTTGTAGGTCTTCAGGTTTTGCAACATAGTTGAGGTTATTTGTATCGATAGTGAGAACTTTGGGGCCATTGAAACCATCCCCAAAGAAATTTTCATAGGCTTGATTTAGTTCAACGATGTAACCCGAATCCATATCTCTCTCATAAGGTCTATCACGATGCGCGATGCGTTGCATGAGCACATCGGTGCTTGCTCGCAAATAAACGATCAAATCGGGAAGGAGTATTTTTTCAGCCAGGGCATTATGCACCTGGTGATAGGTATCGAGTTCATCATTCTCGAGGTTGATCCCAGCGAAGAGGGCGTCTTTTTTGAATGTGTAATCGGCGATCACATTCTTTTCGGGTTGCAATAATTTCGAAATTGCCCTCTGCTGGTGATAGCGGCTAAGCAAGAAGAAGATCTGTGTTTGAAAAGCGTAGCGTTCGCGATCCGAATAGAAATCTGCAAGAAAAGGGTTTTCTTCGAAAACTTCCAGGAGTAATTCAGCCTCAAAAGCGGGTTGTAGAAGACGGGCTAAAGTGGTCTTTCCGACGCCAATGACGCCTTCGATTGCGATGTACATATTCCCTCGGATTGGCGATAAATGATTTGGTAGTATTCGAATTTTGTCAAAGGATACCAGCCTTTGATTTGTGCAACAAGGTTCTTGACAAAAGCAAATCTAACATTACAATTAAGGGTGAAATAAATTGCAGATTGTAAGGAGAGTGATATGGCTGGTCTCAATCGTGTACAACTCATCGGTCATTTAGGGAAAGATCCCGAAAGTCGTTATACCCCTTCTGGGCGGCAGGTATGCTCCTTCAGTATAGCAGTTGGTCGCCGCTGGAAGGGTGCCAATGGCGATGTAAAAGAGGCCACGGATTGGTTCAATGTGGATGCCTGGGGGCGCCTGGGTGAGATATGCCAACAGTATTTGGGCAAGGGCCGTTTGGTGTTCGTCGAAGGGCGCCTGCAAACTGATCGTGTTGAGAGTGACGGCGATACCCGTTTTTTCACCAAGGTGGTCGCTTCTCAGATGCAGATGCTCGATCGCAAGCCCGAGGAACCTGAACAAGAACCCCAGGAAGTTGAAGAAGATTAACTAGAAAGGTAGTGGACCCCACGCACCTCCTTTGGGGTTGGTCTCTGATCCCCTAGCTGATCCTATTCTCGCGCCTCTAGCTCAAGCAGCCAGGCTTTGGTTTCCAAGCCCCCGTGACCACTATACCCGTGCAATTTCCCGTCAGAACTGATCACCCGATGGCATGGGATCACAATTGGGAGAGGGTTGGTGGCTTCAGCGCGGCCTACAGCGCGTGAGGCTTTGGGGTTGCCAATCTGTGCCGCGACATCTGCATATGTGCGCGTTTCACCACGCGGGATATCACATGTGGCTTTCAACGTTTTCTGTTGAAAGTGCGTCATCACTGTCCAATCAATGGGTATATCAAAGCTCTTGCGTTGTCCAGCGAGGTATTCCCCAATTTGGCGAGTGTATACATCGGTACGCTGCTCATCAACTAGTATATCAACACCATGGCGTGATCTGAGTTCTTCGCTGAAAGCGTCTTTTTCATCCAGCATTGAAACTGCAACTAACCCACGTTCACTTGCTGCAACCCAAATAGCACCCAATGGAGTTGGGGCGCATCTACCAATATAGATTGTATCCATTGAGAGCCTCACGGAGTCACCTCTGAATTCTTGGCGATATCGACAATCTCTTGGGCGATCTCATGCCAGGAATCGACCTTGCCGAGCTCGCTACCAAATCGAACGACGATCATATTCTCTTCTGGAAATATGAACAGGTATTGGCCTAGATGCCCCCAACCTGATACCGTATATTTATCTGTTTCAGTGGGACCGTATATCCACCAACCATATTGATAGTAGATGTTTTCCCCAAACTTGGCGATATTGTTGGCAGGATCGATATTTGTGGACTTCCTGATCCATTCTTCTGATACTACCTGTGCACCATTCCAATTTCCCTGACTTAAGACAAGTCGTCCAATCTTGGCAAAATCAATTACGCGGGCATTGAGGCCGCTTTCCATCTTGGCCATTCTATCTTCTTCGCTATCGATACTCCAGGAGGCATCGTATTCCATCCCCAATCGTTGCCAGAATCTGCCTTCGAAATATTCGACCACAGATTGGCCGGTTGCCCTCTCTAATATAATCCCTAGAATGATGGGGTTGAAGGTATTATAAACAAAGCTCTTGCCTGGGTCCTCTGCCAGGGGAAGATTCAAAACCACCTCTCGCAGATGAGGATGGTAGTAGGCCCTGGACTTATCATGCCAGGGGATATCTGTGTCTTTGAAAGCGATGCCAGATTTCATCCCCAGGAGATGATCCAGCGTAATCTTCTGGTAATTAGAGTCAACCTCCATAAGCTCGGGGATGTATTTGGTTACGGGATCATTCAAGCTCTCAATGAAGCCATCATCGATTGCCATGCCAACCAGCAGCGAAGTTATTGACTTGGCGATAGAAAATGAAGTCACGATTGAGTCACGCGCATAGCCATTGAAATAACCTTCATAAAGGATGCTGTCGTCCTTGATGACCACAAATGCTGAAGTATCCGTGGTCTGCAATAAAGTGTCCAAACTTGAGGATTGTGATTCTCCCTTGTAATGATAGGTTATGTCTTCAAAGGAGCTGGTCTCTTCACTGACATCGAAATGGAATGCAGGTAAGACGCTTTCAATGGATTGGTAAGGAAAACGTTTGTAGTCATCGATATCTGATGACTTCCAGGCCATCCACCGACCTGTGAATGTGTCCGTACGAGAGGATATGATAAAGTAGGCTGCGGTCAGAATGCCTAAAAGGATCAAGGGATAAATTTGCCATTTCTTCATAGTTAGTTATGTTAGTAATTTGTCACCATATCGAGCATGCCGCGCTCGCGCGCCCGAAATTCGCACCAAAAGAAGACCACCGCGGCGAGCACCGCGAAGACTGCCGTCAGACCCAGCAAGATGCCCATCAGTTGGGCGTTGCTGAATCCAGAAAGGGTGGGGAATGCCTCAGCTACCGAGCCAACCAGTGAGCGCCGCAATAATTCGAGCCAGTAAGTGATGGGCATGAACAAGCCTACTGGGCGTAAAAATTTTGGCAGCACTTCCAAGGGGAAGATGGCTCCGCTGAAAAGGTACAAAGCCCCAGCAGTGATATCCCCAATGAACCAGACGTGCTGCGCAATGAGCATGGTGATCCCGGCCAGCATCAACCCCATCATCGCCAGCATGATCACCCCAATGAATAAGGAGATGAAAAACAAGCCCCAGTTCACCGCCGACAGATCGATCTTCACATGCAGGAAGGCCACGCCGAATAAGATGGTGATCAGCACTGAGATCGAAGAGACGATGAAGCGCGCTACGCCTCGACCGAGTAAATAAGTCGGCATGTGGATGGGCGCCACATACATGTACTTGAAGGTTTTGTAATGTTCGCGATCGTCGATCACGGCCCAAGAGATGCCCGTCATCACTCCGCCAACGTACATGTAGAAAGCGTTGCCCAGGTAAATGTAGGGGAAAATAGGCGTATCGAAATTCCCATTGGTGATGATGCTGTACATGACCACCAGTATCGCTGCGCCAGCCAGAGGTTTAGCGACAGAGTAAATCGCAAAGAGAAAGGGATCGGTCCAGTTGGATTCGATCTGCCAACCCAGCCAGGCGGCGATGCGGAACGTGCGCGTGAAGGTGGTACGATTGGGGATTAGCGATTGAAGACGCCAAAGGCGGATTGGTGATTTGCTAATTTGCATATTTGCCCTTTCACTATCTTCTGCTCTCTGTTAGCCGTCCCTCACGGATTGCCAATTTTTCCATGTGGGATAGGAGCAATTTGGCGGCTGTGAGGAAGATCACACAAAGAATTGAGAGGATGCCCATTTCTATGGGCACGCTTAGAAAGCCCAGGGCAGCTCCTGACGGAAAGACCAGTTGGCGCATGGCATCCAACCCTAAGGTGAGAGGAATGATCGATGCTGAGGCCGCCACCCAAAAGTTGAAGCTCTTGATAGGGAAGTAAAAACCAGAAAACAGATATACAGGTTCTTGGGCAAGGTTGGAGAGATGCCAGGCCTCTCGGCTCAACAACAGGAACAAGGATGCGAATAACATCCCCATCCCATAGAGTGCCACCATCGCCAATGTGAATACCAGGAAAAGCTGCCCAAAGCTGGCCACAGCATAAGGGATCTTGAAGACCCAACTTCCCAGGATGGTGATCGCTAAGGCCCTCAGTGTTGTCGCCACGAGGCCTCCTAAAGCCATCCCCAGCAAGATGGCCATCATCGAGTTGGGTGCCATGATATACAATGCCAGGTTGCCCATCTCTTTTTCCCAAT
>CAZUSV010000127.1:15698-18961 GCA_964622645.1 uncultured Anaerolineales bacterium | reverse complement strand
AGGAGCAGATCACCTTCTCCCGCGCCGAAACCTGTACCCAATTGGTGGATTTCCTGGAGGAGATGGACGCGCACACAACCCCCTTGCTGGTCAGCGATCTACTGGCCCGCTTCTACGACGAGGCCGTTCACCAGGCCGCTCACCAGGCCGATCGCCATGTTGATGAGCTTTTCTTCACCTGCCAGGTCGAGCTTCGACGTCTGAGCCAGGATTGCCCGGTATTGCTCAGCGCAGATGCGCGCCCGCCCCTGGAGCGGTTAGGCCATGTTATAAACAGGATCACATGCAAGATAGATTTTGAGGGTACACGGATTTCACGGAAGAACACGGATAAAAAATTTTTAAAAAATCCGTGAAAATCTGTGTCTCTCCGTGTACCAAAAATGAATCACCAATTAGGATACAAAAACTTTGGGCCACACACTACCCCCCTTCTCCCAGCAGTTCAAGCTCGAACGCAGCACTTTCGCCGAGATGCGCCGGGCGCTGCTGCTGCGCGACGACAAGGCCCTCTTCGACGAGCTGTGGAACAAGGCCGAGTTCCATGTCCCCGCGGCGGAGAAGGCCAAGCACCCCCTGCCGATCACCAGCATCCTGCTGTGCATGAACCTGGAGCAGGAAAAAGCTATCTACCACTTGCAGGGCAAAGTCCTGGCTCAGAACCAGCGCATCCAAAAGCTCGAGGAGGAGATCGAGGCTGGGAAAGCCCAAAAGGTCATGCTCAAGGGTGAAATCGAGACGCTGCGTTGGGAGGTAGAGCAGCTCAGAACCAGCCTGCGAGCCGAACTGCTCGAAATCCTATATCCCAGCTATGTGCCGTGATGCTTGCAGTACAGAGAAAATCGGCTGGCTATTCTCGGTCTATCCCGACAAGGACGGCGGGGCGGTGGTCTGGCTGATCACCAGAGATGGGGAGCGACAGCGTTTGTGCCAGCCCTACAAGACGACTTTCTACCTGGCGGCGCGCCAGCGGGGTCGCTTGCAGGGCATCTATAAATACCTGGCAGAGAGAAGCAACCCACCCGAAATGGCTTTCACCTTCAAGCGCGATCTATTCAAAGGCAGCCGGGAGGTACTCGAAATCCAGGCCCCAGATCCCATTACCCAGGCACATATCTTCTACGATTTGCAGAAACGCTTCAAACACATCCAGTACTACAACGCCAAAATCCCTTTCTCCGTGCGCTTTGGTGGTGAAACCGGGAGCTTCCCTATGGCCAAATGCCGCCTGGTGCTGGACGATCGAGGCACTATCGAGAGCCTCGACGTATTAGACAGTCCCTGGGAGCTGAGCTATGACCTGCCTGCGCTGCGCCTGCTACGCATCGAGCCTGATACCGATCCCACATACGCCTGGCCCAACCTCTTGACCCTGCGAGGCGGCGCTTCTACCTGGCAATTCGAGACCCAGGATGAGCGCGGCACCCTGCTGAAGATCATCGAAATCTTGCAGAGCTACGACCCCGATGTGATCCTTGCCGCCCACGGGGATGCCTGGCTGTTCCCCACCCTCAGGGATATCGCCGAAAAGCAGCAGATCGACTTCAACCCCAACCGCGACAAAGCCAAGCAAGCCCTGATCAAGGACGAGCTCACCTACCACAGCTACGGCCAGGTACACTACCGCGCCGCCCAGACCCTGCTCTTCGGTCGCTGGCACATTGACCCAGGCAACGCCGCCATGACCGGTGGCTTCAGCCTGCATGCCGCCATCGAGATGGCGCGCGTCAGCGGTGTGGATGTGCAAATCGCCGCCCGCAACAGTCCAGGTGCTGGTTTCACCGCCATGCAGGTGCGCCAGGCCTTGCGTTGGGACGCCTTGGTGCCGCTCAAGAAACGCCAGACCGAGCCCTTCCGCCCCCTGATGGCGTTGAATGACTCCGATGGCGGCGGGCTGAACTACCATCCCGTGGTCGGCCTGCACCGTGATGTGGCCGAACTGGACTTCTTCTCCATGTACCCCTCCATCATGGCCAACTGGAATATCAGCGGAGAAACTGCCGGGGAAAGCGGGGCTGCGGTCGCCAGTGTGCCTCGCAGCGGGATGCCCATCAACCAGGATGTGCCCGGCCTGGTAGCCACCATTCTGAAGCCCCTGCTGGAGAAGCGCCGTCTGGCCAAGGCCATGCTGCGAGCGGTCGCCCAGGACGATCCCCACAGGGAGCAACTGCAAGGCTCCATCGATGGCTTGAAATGGCTGGGCTATGTCTCCTTTGGGTATCAAGGTCATGCCCACAACCTGTATGGCCGTATCCTGGCCCATGAAGCCATCTGCGCCATCGGGCGGGAGATGCTGGTACGCGCCATCGAAGCCTCGCAGGATTTCGGTTTTGACGTTCTGGCAGCCAACACCGATTCGGTCTTCGTGCAAAAAGCAGGCGCCTCACAGCCCGAAGATTTCCAGCCTCTTATCGAAGAGATCCAGTTGCGCACCGGCTTGATCATCGAGCTAGAAGGCATCTTCCAATGGCTGGCTTTCCTGCCTTCGAGGATGAACCCGCGCATTGGCGCCTCGAACCGCTACTTCGGAGCGTTCTATGGCGGCGGGCTCAAAGTGCGCGGCCTGGCCCAGCGCAGGGCTGACTCTCCCCGATGGATCATTACCGTCGAACGCCAGATCATCGCCGAACTAGCGTGCGAGCCCAAAAGCGACCACCTCGAAGACCACATCCCTGAGATGCTGGCGATCATCTACCAGCATGTGGCTGATCTGTATGCCGAGCGGGTGCCCCTGGAAGACCTGGTCACGCATAAGCGCCTATCGCGTGAGCCACAGGAGTACAGAGGCAAATCAGATCCCGCCAAAGCCGCCACGCAATTACGTAACGCAGGTATCGATGTGCGCGTTGGCCAGCGCATCCCGATGGTATATGTCAAAGGAGAGCGGCCCGGGGTCTACGCCTGGGGTCTGCCTCTGGCACCAAAGTGGGCCCAAATCGACAAAGCCCGTTATCGCGATTTGCTGATCCGCACGGTTTACCAGGTACTACAGCCATTGGGGATGAAAGAAGCTGATCTGAGCAGTCTGGTGATCGGCGGGGGGCGACAGCTCGAATTATGGCCGGAGGAGGATTGGGAAATCCACGAGGAAGACTCCAACCTGGCGGATGATCTGTTTGGGCCTTATTTGGACATCGGCCTATAAACATGCAGCTTGGAAATAGCTCATTGTAATATCAAAATTTGGGGGAAGGGGGGGGGGGGGGGGGGGGGGGGGGGGGGGGCGCGCCCGGGGGGGGGGTGGGGGGCGGCGGGGGGCGCCG
>CAZUSV010000127.1:0-15688 GCA_964622645.1 uncultured Anaerolineales bacterium | reverse complement strand
AAATTATATATTAAAAAAATTTTGGGGGGGGGGGGGCCCCCCCCCCCCCCCCCCCCCCTTCCCCCAAATTTTGATCGCTCAGTTCTGTGGATTTGCCAATCCACAGAGAGCTACTATTTCAAATGCGATTGCTCTGGAGAGTCTGCCTCATTTGATTGAACAAATCATTCTCATGCGCTACAATTATTATCCATGGGAACCGATACCATTCTGCTTTGGGCTGCCATCCTGGTAGGGGTCTTAACAATGGTTGCGGGCTTGTTATACCTACGTTTGCAGCGCAAACGCAGGAAAACGCTACAAGAACAGGCCGAAAAATCCATCCAAGAGGCCCGTGATGCCACCGAGTTAGCCAATCTAGTCAAGAGAGAGTTCCTCTCCAACGTCAGTCATGAACTGCGCACACCCCTGAACTCGCTGATGAGTGTCACCTACTTGGCTGAAGAGTCCGAATTAACTGCATTCGATGCTGAGTTAATAGAGAAACTGAAATCCGCCACCAGTAGGCTCAAAACTATCATCGATACCATCCTGGATTTCAGCAGCTTGCAAAACGGCGAACTGGAGTTGGAGACGACACCTTTCAACCTGCAGGCGCTGCTGGCTGTGCTAGCCGATAATTGCACCCCCAAAGCTTACCAAAAAGGCCTCGAGGTAGATTTCGATCTTGACTCTGATGTGCCCGCAGAATTGATCGGCGATCCCCAACGTTTGGAACAGGTGCTCACCCAGCTCACCGATAACGCCATCAAATTCAGCGATCAAGGCGAGATCGCAGTTTCCGTTGAGTTGATCGAGAAGGATAACGATAGAGCGACGTTGAAATTCGCCATCAGCGACACTGGCATCGGCATGAAAGAAGAGGACATTTCAAATATCTTTCAACCCTTCACCCAACTGGACGGCTCCTCGACCCGCAGGTACGGTGGATTGGGGATGGGCTTGATTCTCAGCAAGCAAATCGTCGAGAAGATGGGCGGGGAAATCTCTGTGGAGAGCCAACCGGAAGTGGGCAGCAGGTTTTCTTTTGTAGTTGAGCTAGCGTATCCCAAGGCAGAACCCAGCCCTGAGGTGGTCTCTGGAATCCCCCAGGGCGATGCTGCTCCCCCAGCCAAGGAACAAGATCTGGCCCTCGATCTCGAGGCGCTAACAGAGACATTTCAAGATCTGGCCACTCACTTGAAAGACAACGACTCCCTGGCGCTGAGCATGATCAACGGCCTGAGAAAAAAAATACCCACTTCCAAATTACAATCTCACCTGAAAGAGCTAGAAAGGTTGATCACGCTATATGAATTCGATCAGGCCTATGCGAGTCTGAGCGACCTGGCAGAAGAGATGGGTATATCTCTGGAAGTCAAAGAGTGACCACCTTGACAATGTCACACTGCGGACGAGAAGTAGTTACAAAAAAGATTACATCGTAGCATATTTGAGGATCACACACCCAAAATCGTTACCTTTTTGAAACCTTTACACTTAATTTAGGTTCTATAATATATTCATAGCCACCCTACCAATGCAATATTTCTATGTTCAGGAGTTGCTGTGATTCTCGACATTAGCACAACCAACGACAATATCGCCACAATCTTAGTAGTGGACGATAATCCCATGAACCGCGAGTTGGCAACGGATTTTTTGGGGGGCGCAGGATATCCAGTAATTCAAGCTGAAAATGGGGAACAAGCCCTTTCGCTGCTCGCCAATAACCATACCATTGACATGGTTTTATTAGATATCATGATGCCAGGCTTGAATGGTTTTGAAACCTGTCAACGTATCAAAGAACACCACCTCTGGCGCCTGATTCCGGTGGTGATGCTGACCGCCTTGACCGACGTCAGGAGCAGGGTGACAGCGCTCGAAGCAGGCGCAGACGATATCCTCTGCAAGCCTTTCGAGGAAGAAGAGCTGCTGGCTCGAGTCAAGACCTCAGTACAGGTGAAGAAACTGCACGATCAACTCGAAGATACCGAGAGCATTTTGTTTACGTTGGCAAATGTGATCGAGGTAAAGGATGAATATACTGACAATCACCTCAAGCGCATGGCCCAATATTCAGAACGCTTAGCTCAACTAGCAGGTCTAAGTCCCACTGACCAGCGTTTTGTAAGATTTGGCGGAATCTTACATGATATTGGCAAGGTGGGGATTAGCGACATGATTCTGCTCAAACCCGGCAAATTGACACCACAAGAATACGACAAGATAAAAGAGCACTCTGTGATTGGAGAACAAATTGTGCAGCCGATGCGCTTTGGGAAACAAGTTGGTCCCATCGTACGCAGCCATCACGAACGTTGGGACAGTGGGGGGTATCCAGATGGCCTTAAGGGTGAGGATATTCCCATCGGAGCGCGCATTATAACGATCTGTGACACCTTCGATGCCATGACCAGTGACCGCCCCTATCGAAAAGCAATCCCGGCAGACGTCGCTCTCGAAGAGATCAAAACGCATGCTGGCACTCAGTTTGACCCTAACCTGGTGAAGATTTTCGTACAAAATCTTGATAAGATCCGCGAGGAAGATAATCATGATCCATATGAATGAAGCTACGCATACCCCCCGAGAACAGCACCATAAAGTTGTCGTCGCTGATGATGATGCTGTAATCCTTTCCATGTTAGTCGATAAATTGAAACACGCTGGATACCAGGTGATCAGCGCACGCAATGGCGAACTGGCATTAGATTTGATAAAAGAGCATCAGCCACGTGTGGTGGTGTTGGATTGGATCATGCCTAAATTGGATGGCTTGAGCGTATGTCAACAGATCAAGGCTGATCCAGCTCTGAAGAGCACCAAGGTGATCGTTTTGACAGCCCGAGGGCAAGACGGAGATCTCCTAAAAATCCAGGCGGCTGGCACCGATTTGATCCTCATCAAACCAGTCAGTCTGCGCATCCTGGTAGAGCACATATATTCACTCTCTGCTGATGATCCGGCCCGAACACCCGCAGAAGACAAGGAGTAGATCAACAGAACAACATTATCCAATGGATACGACTGTGACTTCGAATCCCATAGAAGATATTGACAAAATGTGCCAACTGCAAGCCTTGATTCAGTCATCGGCAATATTGAGTCGGCCAATGGATCAATCTATACAGATCCCTGAATCTCTCGCTGTGGTGATAAAGGCTTTTCAATTCGATGGCGGCGCGCTATATCTACTGGGCGAGCATAACAAAGAGATGGCCTTGGTTGCCTCAAATCCCACCACACTACAGTTTGAGAGATTTGCCAATCAAGTCCCAGTCAAGAATTCCTATCTTTCGTATTCAATCAAAGATCAGCAGGCGCTCCGAGTAGAAGACAAACGCAAACTGCCTCGCAGGCTGGCGCGGGCCATCAAATCTGCTGGCTGGAATGATATGCTCATCGTGCCACTGGTGGCTGGACCGGATACACTGGGGGTGATTTGCCTGGGCAAAAATTCCACACCCGTGGAATGGTCTTCTGAGGACTTATGCATGCTGACCGCCTTCGGCCAGCAGATCGGGCTGATTATCCATAACACCCACATGCGGGAGAGAGTCACTCGCAGTGAAAATCTATATGGCAGCAATCTAGAAGCCCTCCGCCAACGCAATATTCAGATGCAGTTGGCGGTGGAATCGGCCAATTCGATCAGCACGATACGCGATCCGCAGGCTCTTCTGCAGCATACAGTCGACACAATCAAAGCTAAATTTGGCTTTTATTACGTTGGCATATTCCTGGTTGATCAGGCTGGGGAATACGCCTTGCTAAAAGCTGCGACAGGCAAAGCCGGAGCGCGCTTGTTAGCGACTGAACATAAACTTCCGCTAGATAATTCGTCGATGATCGCCTGGTGTATCGCACATTGCCAGCCGCGCATCGCTCAGCTTGCCCAAGACGACCATGTGCGTTATGTAAACCCACATCTCCCAAAGACACGCGCCGAGATGGCGGTACCCTTGATAATCAACGGTGAGTGTTTGGGAGCTTTGACGGTGCAAAGCACCCAACCGCATGCCTTTTCGGAAGAGGATATCGAGGTCATTGGCGCAGTTGGCGGCCAATTGGCAATCGCCCTAGAAAACGCAGATTTGTTGGAAACTGAGCGCCACAATCTTGCAGAAGCTTTCCGAGAGAATCAGCTCATCCAATCTCTGAATACCGTCGTCACGCGCATCCAAACTGGTCTTGATCCCCAAAATGTGCTGCGAATTTTAGGCCAAGAACTCAATCGCATCGGCCTGAGTTGCATTATTGGGCAAATCGAAGCCAACGATATTATCATCCGCCATGTTTTCTTTGCGCATGAATCTCAACAAAGCATTGAAAACTTGATCAATCTCACTCTTTTCAATCTGCGCCTGAATATTCAATCGATTCCCATCTATGGGAAGGCCATGAATCGAAAGCGTGCCACTTATCTGTCGCGAATATCCGCAGTGGCTAAAAGCATGCTGCCAAAAGTGCCTATGCAAGTGTTGCAAAGCGCTATCCAGGCCGCATTTGGTGATCCTGATCCCGCAGCTCTCTATCTGCCACTGGTTGCCAAAGATCAAGTCAAGGGTGTATTGAATATCGTCGGTGCAGATCTTAATCAAAGTGATCTGGCGATCTTCGCTGTATTTGCCTCTCAGGTTGCAGCATCGCTGGAAGTAGCCAGACTCAATCAGCAACTTAAGCAGCAACGTGTCGCAGAACAACAGATCTTGCTGGAACTATCCCAGGCAATCTTGAAAGAAACTGACATAGACAAGATTATGGATAAGTCAGTAGAGATGTGCGCACGCGCTCTGCAGATTCCCCACGTTGTGTTATTGCTTCCTGATCAGAATGTAGATCCAACCTGGTTGGTTCTAAAAGCGAGCGTGGGTAGAGATCCCCATAACAAGCATGACCATAGAGTCCCTATCGGCACGGGATCAGCATCCGGATATGCTTTCGTGCAACGAGAGCCAGTGATGTTCAGCGCTGACGATTCTCAATCGCCCTTCCAGCTTTCTGAATGGGCCAGGAAAGCAGCCATACGTTGTGGGATGGCTGTACCGATGTTGGTCAAAGGCAAAGTACTGGGTGTCCAGACCTTGTGTAGCCCCACAGTACGTGATTTCGATGAGCACGATGTGCGCCTGGCCTCACTGATCGCCAACACCACTGCCCAAGCGCTGGAAGGTGCCAGGTTATTCCAAGATCTGGCAACCAGTGAAGAGCAATTCCGCAACTTATTACATGCCACCCCAGACGCCACAATCATCGTGGATGAAAATGGCCTGATCCTACGCGCCAATGCCCAGGTTCAAGATTTACTTGGCTATGCGCCTGAAAAGTTGATCGGACAGCCTGTTGAATTACTCATCCCTGACAACATGCGGTCGCAGCACAAAAGTTTCTGTGCCAGCTATATAGCCAGCCCAGAGCTCAGGATGATGGGCTCTGCACATGAATCGATCGCTGTAGACAAACAGGACCGTAATATCCCTGTTGAAATCAGACTTAGCCCGCTGCAGACTCCTCAGGGCTTGCAGGTTATTGCAGCATTACGCGATATCACCCGGCGAAAACAAGCCGAAGCAGATCGCATTTCTTATGAAGAGTATTTAGAAAAGTTACACGAGATCACTCGGGCAGCCCTGGAAAATACTGACCAGGAAATCATGTTGGACACGCTTTCCGATCAAATTGCTGAGCTCTTTCAAGCGGATGACTGTTTTATCACCCTATGGGACGATACAGATCAGCGTGCAGTACTGGCCACAGATTCGACTCCTTATTGGCCTGCTTTTCTGGCGCCGAATTCCGGGCCAGATCACCCGATGCTGGCAGAAAGGGTGCTCCAAATCCAATCCCCCTTATTTATTGCCAATGCGTTCGCATCAAAATTTATCAACCCAGAGATCGATAAGAGATTCCCGGTTCGCTCCGTGTTGGCATTGCCCCTGATTGCCGATGGTCACAAATTGGGTGCAATCCTGATCTCTTATCATCAACCCCGTCAAAGATCCCTGACCGACCTTGCTCGTGGAGAACAGGCTGCCGGGCAAATATCCCTTGCCATCGCCCGGTCGATAGCCCTGGAACGTGAAAAAATCCATCTTCAAGAGATGAATTCACTTTATGATCTATCACGGGATTTAGTTTCCAAGAACGATCTAGAGACGCTCCTCGACCGCCTTTCTCGCCATACGGTGCGAGCGTTGGATATTACCTACTGCCGAGTCTTGATCCCAGAGGCGGGTAATTTCTGCAATCGCGCCAGTTACCCAGTGCGGGTTTTGAAGCGCGACTTAGGCGTCGGGCAAGAAGAGCCGACCTGCGTACTTTCGTTCTACCAGCAAGCCCTTGAGCAAGACGAGCCGGTGATCATCACCCAGGACGACGTGCAGATCGAGCCAGCTTTGTTCGAAGCCCTAAGTTTGGGGCTGGCCCAACAGGTTTGCCTGGTGCCTCTGAAAGTTAGCGGACAGCCTCAGGGATTGATGTCTCTGGGAGAAGCTCGGCAACAAGCGCGCAACCCATTCAGTGCAGATAAGCTGGCTCTCATAAAGACCATCAGCGACCAGGCTGCCATCGCCATAAACAATATCCTATTATTCGATGCCGAAAAAGCACGCCGGCTCGAGTTGAGTCGCTCCAATGAATTCATTACTGCATTGGGGCAATTGGCTGCTGAAATTCAAAATACCAATAACCTGGAAGATGTTTTCTCGACCCTGGGTAGCGAGCTTACTAAGCTAGATATGACGGGAGTTGTAGGTCTCTTTGATGGTCAATCCCTGTTTGTGCGTTACTTCAGCCTTGAGTCAGATTTGATCGCCAAGGTAGAAAAACTAATGGGGAGCATGGCATATAATTTTCAAATAACACCTGACAATTTCAAGCTTTATTCTGAAGTTATTGAGCAGCGGCAGTTGATCTATGCAAATGGTGCTGAGGCGGTCAGAAATTCCATATCGGCTTTACCTGACATTCCTGAAGCGTATATGAACCGCCTTCTGAAGCTGCTTCGAATTGATGAAAGTGTGGGCGCATTATACTTACCCCTCGAAGTGAAAAGCCAAATCTTAGGCGTGCTCTGGATCTGGGGGAGCCAACTTCAAGAGAGCGATATTCCTGCTGCGAAAGTTTTTTCTAGCCAGTTCGCGATTGCTATCCAGAATGCCCAATTGTATGAGCAGGTTCAACATCATGCTCAACAGCTTGAACAACGTGTCGCCAAACGTACAGCAGAATTAAAGATCGAACTTAGCGAACGCAAGCGGGCTGAAGAAGCCTTACAAAATAATATCCATCGCCTGGAGTTATTGAATTCCATCTCCAAACGGTTGACTGCCGCAATAGACGTAGATGAGCTGTCCGCTAAAATTTCCCAAGACATAAAAGCAGCCTTGGGGGTTTATTATGTTTTTATTGGCCTGGTCGAAGTCGATCAACTGGTTATCATCGCCAATGTTGGCGGGGACAATCAAATCGCTCCTGACAAAGTGCGCTTCACAATTGGGGAGGATAGTGTTTCGGGATGGGTGATCACCCATAATGAAGGATTGCTGATCTCAGATATCGATCTGGATGATCGTTATCGATCTCATGCAGATGCATCCCAAACCCATTCAGAGCTCGTGGTGCCCATCAGGATTGCTGAACAAGTCATGGGGGTCCTGGGGGTTGCTTCTGATCAACGCGCAGCCTTCGAACCCGAGGATATGAATTTGCTCCAGTCTATTGCCGACCAGTTAGCTTTAGCAATAGAGAACGTCAAGTCCTATCAGGAAGCCCAGGCGCAGCGCGATGAAGCCGCTGCAGTGGCGAACACTCTCTTTGAGCAGACTAACCATGTGGTGAGCATCAACCGTATCGTGACGATCCTGCAGGGGGCTAAGACGTTGGCTGAAGCTTCCCAACTGTTAATGGAAAATATATTTACTGAATTCGAAATCGAGCAAAGTATGCTCTTGTTGGTCGAGGACGGCAGTCTCTACTTATCAGCAATGAGGGGTTCGACACTTGAAGAGGCCAACCTGTCAATCGCTGAACTGGAAGCATGCCCAGCTCTCAACCTGGCTTGGCAGAGCGGTGTATCCACCCAGCACACACAGTTTGTCGACACAACATATATTGATCAATTCTTCGAAAATTGGTTGATATTGCCAATCAATGCATATGGGGAGATTTTGGGCATACTGGTTCTCGAACAAGGCGATCTGGATGGGGAGACATTGCGCATTATGGTCAATCAGGCCGGTCTGGGTTTGGCTTCAGCGCGCTCCTATGAGCAACTTCAGGAACAGGCTAAGGAACTCACCCAATCCAATCTTGATCTGCAACGCGCCACTCAGGCGAAGACCGATTTCATGAACCGCATGAGCCACGAACTACGCACGCCGCTAAATGCCATCCTGGGGTTTTCGCGTTTGCTGAAAAAGGAACATACTGGATCACTCAACGACCGCCAGTTCCGGTATGTGGAGAACATCATCGGAAGCAGCAAGCATCAGTTGGCTCTGGTCAACGACATTCTTGATATGGCTAAGGTCGAAGCTGGGAAAATGGAGCTTAACTTTGAAATGCTATCTCTGGATGAAATCTTTGGCATTGTCAGCGCCATGATCGCACCCCAGGCCGAAGCGAAGAGCATCAGCATCCAAATCGAAGCCTCACACCCACCCTTTGATATCTGTGCGGATGCCATTCGCCTGCGACAGATCCTGCTCAACCTGCTCTCTAACGCCATTAAGTTTACGCCTGAGGGTGGCCAGATCACTATCCAGCATGCAATGATCGACACTCAATGGATATTGGATACTAATCCTTCGATCGCTGAAAGCCGGTCGCCAGAAAATCAAAAATGGATCCTGATCACTGTTGCCGACTCAGGAATCGGCATTAATGCAGAAGATTACGCTAAGGTCTTTGCTGAGTTCGAGCAGATCGATAGCTCCTTGACCCGTTCACAAGAAGGCACCGGTCTGGGCCTGGCATTGAGTAAACATCTGGTTGAAGCACATGACGGGCACATCTGGTTCGAGAGTGTCGTTGGAGAGGGTACGACCTTCTTCCTGGCATTCCCATTGAATGAGGAGTGAAATCGTTGCCCAGAGAACACCTAAGAGCGCTAAATTCATCGCATGAAAACCAGTATTGGAGATACCCATGACAATTAAGAAGATTCTTATTGTAGAGGATGAGGTTATCGTCGCCAAAGATATCCAGAACCGCTTGGAAGCTATGAGCTATAGTACAACGGCACGCGCCATTTCAGGAGAAGAAGCTATCCAGATCGCTGGCGAGACTCAGCCAGATTTAGTGCTGATGGACATCAAATTATCTGGGAAAATGGATGGTATTGAAGCTGCCCAGGAAATTCAAGCCCGCTATCGTATTCCAGTAATCTACATGACTGCCTACTCCGATGAGGCTACTTTGAAGCGGGCCAGGGTTACCGAGCCCTTTGGCTATATCATCAAGCCAGTCAAGGATCGAGAGCTTCTTGCCAACATCGAGATGGCGCTCTATAAACATCGAGCAGAAAAAGAATTACACCAACAACGTGACCTGGCCGAAACTATGCGCGAAATTGCCGAAAGACGGCTAGAGCGTATCCAATCGCTGCGCGCGGTATCCATGATCGTCGGAGGGGCTTTCGACGTGCGTGCCACACTCGATGTATTCCTCGATCAAATCATGACCCACTTGAGCGCCGATGCCGCCGCAGTATTGCTCTTCAACACCAACACCAAGATGCTAGAATACATCGCTGGACGCGGCTTTCGCCTGCAGTCGATCAAACGATCCGATTTCTGGCTAAACGAGTGTTTAGCCGGACGTGCGGTGATAGAACGGCGAAAAATCGAGATTAGAGATTGGCAACAGGGGTTGGGAGATCACGATCTCCAATCGACGATCTCGAATCTGCATCTCGAAGGAGTGGTAGCGTATCACGCTTTGCCGCTTATCGTGCGCAATCAGGTCAAAGGCATTTTCGAAATCTTCCATAAATCCACCTTCGTTCTGGATGGTGAGTGGGCAGAATTCTTAGATATGCTGGGCCTGGAGGCAGCCATCGCTGTGGACAACGCCAGCCTGATGACGGAGTTGCAGAATAGCAATACTGGGCTGAATCTGGCTTACCTCACCACCCTTGAAACCTGGGCCAATAGCATAGACGCGCGCGAAAATGTGAACCCAGGTCAAGCCCGCTCCCTGGCTGATATCACAATCCGTCTAGCCCATGCTATGGGCGTAGGAAGTGCTCAGCAAGTACATATCCGTTGCGGTGCTCTGCTGCACGACATCGGTCATATATCTATCCCTGAGAACATTCTCCTCAAACCCAGTCCACTGACGGATGAAGAATGGCAGATTATGCGCCAACATCCCGTTTACGCTCACAATTTTCTCTCCCAGGTTGAATATCTAGGTCATGCTTTAGAAATCCCCTATTGCCATCATGAGAAATGGGATGGCAGTGGCTATCCACGAGGGCTGAATAACGAGCAGATTCCCCTGGCGGCACGCATATTTTCTGTCGCAGATGTTTGGGTTGCGCTGACCTCAGATCGACCTTATCGAGATGCCTGGCCCAGAGAGAAGGCGATAAGATATCTCCAGGAGCAGGCTGGAAAACACTTCGATCCCCAGATTGTGAAGGCATTTGCAGAGCTGATCGAAGATGAAGGCACAGAACTTTGAGCGAGCGCCTCTACACCAGTGCCGGACTAGGAGATTTGAATGGCGATTAATATTCTGATTGTAGAAGACGAAGCCATCGTAGCCATGGACCTTGAATACCGCCTGATAGACTTAGGCTACGAAGTCGTCGGCCGGGTCGCTACTGGAAAGGAAGCCATCCAAAAAGCGGCCGAAACAAACCCGAGTATGGTGCTGATGGATATCAAGTTGGCTGGAGAGATGGATGGCATTACTGCGGCCAAGTTTATTCGAGAAAATCAGCAGATCCCGGTGATTTTCCTGACTGCCTTCTCTGATGAGTCCACTTTGCTACGTGCCAAGATCACCGAACCCTATGGCTATATCATCAAACCGGTCAAGGAACGGGAACTCCATGCTACAATCGAGATGGCAATCTACAAGCACCAGGCTGAAAAAGAACTCCAAAGATATAGTCAGGAATTAGAGCAGCGTGTTGAAGAGCGAACCGCTGACCTTATGAGAACCACGGAAAAACTGACACACGCCCTGCAGGTCAAGACCAACTTTATGCAACTGATGAGTCATGAGTTACGCACACCGCTGAATGCCGTGCTGGGGTTTTCGGAAATGTTGGCATTACAAAGAGCTGGTTCCTTGACAGAAAAACAAGCGCACTACGTGGAGAGTATCCATGCCAGTGGAGAGCGACTTTTAGAAATGGTCAACAATGTTCTCGAACTGACGGAAATAGCTAGTGGTGAAACGGAATTAGAACTGGCGACTTTCATGGTTACAGATCTGATCGCCAAATCTTTATCGAAGTTCTCCCAAAAAGCGCAATCGAAAAATATCCATCTTCAAGAGGATATCAAAGATGCCAAACTATCCGTGACAGCCGACCCAGCCAGGTTGGAGAAAGTCCTTTTGATACTGCTCGACAACGCCATCAAATTTACCTCTGAAAATGGGCGAGTGACGATCAGGGCATCTAGCAATTCAGCCGGGGAAATTGAAATTATCGTCATAGACGATGGTTTTGGGATCGAGCAGGGTGAGAACGAAAAGATATTCTCAATCTTTGAGCAGGCTGGGGAAACACTCACCCGCAATCAGGAGGGCAGCGGGCTGGGTTTACCGTTGGCAAAAAGTATCGTCGATCTCCATAACGGACGCATCTGGTACGAAAGCGAGGGCATCCCAGGTAAAGGCACTCGATTCCACCTAACCATTCCAAAACAAGGATAGAAGACAAGATGGACAAAAGCCAAATTTTGATAGTTGAAGACGATCCCGATAGTAGCGAGCTGTTGCATGATATGCTAGCAATGGAAGGGTATTCCAGCCTGCACATCGCCACGAATGGCACCATGGCCTTATCGCACGTGGCTAAAGACCCACCTGACCTGATCTTGCTGGATGTGATGATGCCAGGGATGAGCGGTTTCGATGTCTGCCAGCGCTTGAAAAACGATCCCGAAACCGCCTCTATTCCCATCATTCTGGTTACAGCCTTGGGCGATCGCGCCAACCGACTGCGAGGGCTTGAGGCGGGAGCCGATGATTTCATCACCAAACCCATCGACGAACCTGAATTATTGGTCCGCACACGCTCGTTGCTGCACACCAAGCGCCTTCACGACGATCTGGTAAAGGCCATGCAAGCCAAGGTCGAATTCATCGGGCAGATATCACACGAACTTCGCAGCCCCCTGTTTGCCATCACTGGGCTGACCGAAATGCTCTTAGATGGCGAGGTTGTCGATCCAGTGCGAGTTCAGCATTATATCCGCACGATCCACGACCAGTCAGGTTTTCTAGTTCGGTTGGTGGATGATCTACTGGATTTATCGCGTTTCGACCGGGGGATATTTACGCTGAATCAAAAACCTTTTCAAATCGCGCCCTTTTTGGATGATACCCTTACACTGATGCAGCCACGTGCGCAGGGCCGTTCTATCAGTTTGCAATTGGATGTGCGAAATCCCGATATGATCATCCTGGCCGATGAAGGTCGCTTGCGTCAAGTAGTCATCAACCTGCTCAATAACGCCCTGTGCTACAATGATCCTGGCGGCTGGGTGCGCCTGAGCGCTCAACAAGAAGCACATTGGGGCGTAATTGCTGTTGAGGACAATGGCTGGGGCATCCCTAAGACAGATCTACCCAACATCTTCGAACGCTTCTATCGCGGTGAGAATGTCCAGGTAAATAGTGAACAACGCGGTACTGGTTTGGGGTTAGCCCTGGCCCGAGAGATTGTCCGCGCCCATGATGGAAAGATTACTGCAGAGAGTGCCGGCATCACTGGTAAGGGTAGCACCTTGCGAGTTTATTTACCCATCGAGGAGGCCGGATGAGCGAACACATTTTGGTGGTTGAAGATGATCTGGCAGTGATCGATATGCTATCGGATACCCTGAAACATGCCGGATATCAAGTTGACGTCGCCCGCGATGGTCGCCAGGCCTTGGCCATGCTGAAGGAAACCCCCTTTGACCTGGTTATCCTGGATGTGATCATGCCACGGCTGGATGGCTGGGAGACCTTACGCAAAATCCGCAAAACCTCCACCATCCCAGTATTGATGCTGACCGGACGCGATACGGATCTAGACCAGGTACAGGGTTTAGATCTGGGCGCCGATGATTACATTACCAAGCCAACCAGCATGGCTGTGATCCGGGCGCGGGTGCGGGCAGCATTGCGGCGCGCAAAACAGCACCCGGTCGCTGAGCCAGTGCTGAACTTCGACGATGGCGCCCTGGTGATCGATCAGCAGAGGGCAGAGGTACTCATAAATGGACAGCCCGTAATATTGACCCCTACGGAATTTCGGCTGCTGGTTTACCTGATCTCAAATTCCGGAAAGGCTGTTCCCCACAGTGAAGTGCTAGCTGCGGTCTGGGGCCCAGGCTATAATGACCCCGAAGTACTCAAGATATTTGTTTTCCGATTGCGCAACAAGATCGAGGTAGATTCTTCCCATCCCCGCTATATCAAAATCAAAAGAGGGCATGGTTACTACTTCAATGCCCAATATTAATCTCTAGAGACACATCGATGAGTCGCAGGTCGTTGACCTCCTAAGCCAAATTGGTGCTGAAAATTGCAGGAGAATCCCATGAACAATATCCTTATCGTTGATGATATCCAGAGCAATCGGATTCTTTTGAATGACCTGCTCGAAAGCCAGGGATACCGGGTCTCGCAAGCAGAGCATGGCGAGCAGGCTCTGGAAGTGGCGCATGAAGATCCGCCAGACTTGATTATCAGCGATATCCTCATGCCGGTGATGGATGGCTTCGCGCTGTGTCAGATCTGGAAAGCCGATGAACGCCTCAGAAAGATCCCCTTTATCTTCTATACCGCCAACTATACCCACCCTAAGGATAAGGAATTTGCCCTTGATCTGGGCGCAGACCGCTTCTTAGAAAAACCGATCGCATCGCAATTATTCTTCGAGATCATCGAGAATGTGTTGGACGAGTTCAAGGCGGGAGAACTAGAGCCCACCAGAGAGTCGATCGGCCAAAAAGAGCTAATCAACCAGAAATACAATCAGGCTCTGGTGCGCAAGTTGGAAGACAAGATGCTGCAACTGGGAAGACTTCACCGAATCCTGGATTTCAGCCAGGCGTGTGCTCAATTAGGCAGTTGGTTCTATTTTCCTGGGAGTCAGCTCAGCCTTTGGTCGAAACAAATGTTCGCCATTTATGATCTTGATCCACAGGTAGGCCCACCCTTGCTGGAAGCATACTACCGGTTGATCCATCCCGATGACATAGATATGCTTCAGCACATCCAGGCTGAGGTGCTGCGCAGCGGAGTATCCCAGAGCGTGGATTTTCGCAGCAACCCTGAACTCGGTTCGATGCGCTATCTGCATGGCACCTACGACCTGATGCAAGATGACCCGGCCAGCGAACCTTACCTGGCTGGAACTGTCCAGGACGTAAGCGATATCCACCAAAATGAGTCCCTCGAAGAACGTGTCCGGGATCGCACATTAGAACTCAAGAAATTTCTCGATGTGATGACTGATCGGGAGGTGCGCATGGCGGAGCTGAAAAAAGTGATCAAGAAATTACGCGCGCAACTAAAAGAAGCGGGAATAGAACCCGCCGCCAACGATCCCCTAGTTTCTGACCTGGGTAGTGAGCAGATACCCTGAAAAGGCCAAGACTGGGCAAAAACCATTTTCGTCGACCCACCACTGGCAACAGCATGCAGGTTGATGTGAAGAAAATCCTCTTCTCGCTCCTGATTATTCTGGCATTAGCTGCTTGTGGGCAAAATCCTGGGGAGCATAGCGAGCAAATTTTGATACACGTTCCGGCGGGTTGGTTCACCATGGGAGAGAACGACGGCCGCCGCTCGAACGAGCCGCAACACCAGGTCTACCTGGATGCATTCCACATCATGCAGATGGAAGTAACCCGGGCACAATTCGCCAATTTTATCCTGGCTACAAAGTACCAAGCTGCCGGATGGGATGGCAGCGCCTTAGCGCGAGATCAAGATTTGCCGGTAACAAACGTGCTCTGGGAGGAGGCGCAGGCCTATTGCCAATGGGCCGGAATGCGCTTGCCAACCGAAGCAGAATGGGAGAAGGCCGCACGCGGCACAGATGGCCGCCACTATCCCTGGGGGGGAACCTGGCAGGCTGGCATGGCAAACACGAAAGAGAGTGGACTGGGTGGTGTCACCACGGTAGGCAGTTTTCCCGGAGGAGCCAGCCCGCATGGCCTTTTAGACATGGCTGGCAATGCCGCCGAGTGGGTAGCCGATACCTTTACCTTCGATTATTACACCGTTACGCCAGATCATAATCCCCAAGGTCCGGGGGGTGTCAGGGATCACGTTTTGCGCGGCGGCTCATTCGATGACCCCGCCGAGTGGGTCACCACCTACTTTCGCAACTCGTCTCACTCTGCCCTGCCCAATGCGCGCGTCGGGTTTCGTTGTGCCATAAGCGTGGCTGAGTAGCTCAAAAATGTCACCTTTCATACGAGAATCCCGAAAATACGGGGGTATAGGGGGGGGGGGGGGGGGGGGG
>CAZUSV010000126.1:7123-19311 GCA_964622645.1 uncultured Anaerolineales bacterium | reverse complement strand
GCCGTGACATCTGTGTAGATCTCAATAAAGTGTTTCACACCGGCCAGATCAAGGGATTCCATCATATCCTCAGACACATTTACCAGCGCCAATTTGCCTTTTTTCTTCTTACAGGCTTTTTGGGTTTCGAGCAATACCCACAAACCGCGGCTAGAGATGAATTCCACCTCTCCCATGTCGAAGACAATGCCCGATTTTCCACCATCGATAAGAGCATTGAGAGCCTTCTCCAGATCTGGGGCGGTGTTACTATCAATCCGGCCAGTAACTTTCACCAACTCACAGCGGTTATAAGCAGTTGTTGAGATTTCCATTTCGTATGCTCCTGTATGTGTACATCCCTTTTATTGACCCAAATAGTATATCACGGTTCATAATTGAGATGCTATAATCATGGAGGTCGCAGATTTTGGGGTATGTCGTAAAGAGCACGACATACCCCAAAATCTAGCTAATGAATTTTCGATAAGGGTAACTACCAGCCAGACAGGGAATCTCCCGAAAAAAGGGTGTGCGCACGCAAAGCGGCTGCGCCCCCTGCACACACCCTTTTTTCGGGTAAATCCGTTCTGTGGCTGAACAGTTACCGATAAGGAAGAAAAATGCAGATCCTGTCTGATCAACAAGAAGTTATCTTAAAAGAAGAGCGTAATCTTCTCAGGGAATTGCGCGTGGCACTGGCCAATTTCGGCTCACCTGAAGAAAATCAAGCCGCCCTGGAAGAATCGATACAGCAGTTGGACGATTTCTTTTTGCTGGTTATCATTGGGGAGTTCAACGCCGGTAAAAGCGCCTTCATCAACGCCCTCTTGGGCCAGAAAGTGCTCAAGGAAGGTGTCACGCCAACCACTACCCAGGTGAATATTCTGCGTTATGGAGATGCTGATGAACGTCATATCGTCGATGATCACCTGCACATCCTGACAGCCCCTGTGGACATCCTCAGAGAGATCAGCATAGTAGACACGCCAGGCACCAACGCGGTCATCCGCGAGCATGAAGAAATCACATCGAACTTCGTGCCCCGCTCAGATCTGGTGCTCTTCATTACTTCTGCCGACCGCCCATTCACCGAGAGCGAACGCCTCTTTCTAGAGAAAATCCGCGATTGGGGCAAAAAAGTCGTTTTGGTGATCAACAAAATCGATATCCTTAAGGCCGTTGAGGATCTGAACCAAATCGAAAGTTTCCTTACCGAAAATGCCCAAACGCTCTTGGGCATGACTCCAGACATCTTCCCCATCAGCGCCCTACAGGCTTCACAAGCCAAACAGGGACAACCCCAACTATGGAATGAGAGCCGCTTCGAAGCGCTCGAAGAATATATCCAAGACACACTCGATGAGGGCAGCCGCACACGATTGAAATTCCTCAACCCCCTGGGAGTCGGCCGACACCTTGCCGAAAAATATCTTGATTCCATCCAAGACCGCTTGGCACTGCTCAAAGACGATTTCGACATGCTCGAAGATGTCGACAGGCAACTGGATATCTACAGCGACGATATGCGCCGCGATTTTGAGTTCCGTATGTCCGATGTGGACAATGTTCTATATGAAATGGAGCAAAGAGGCGAAGAATATTTCGATGACACTATGCGCCTGGGGCGGGTTTTTGACTTGATCAAAAAAGAACGCATTCAATTGGAATTCGAAAACAAGGTCGTTGCTGATACTCCTCAACGCATAGAGAGTAAAGTCAATGAACTCATCGACTGGATGGTTGAATCAGATCTGCGACAGTGGCAGGCGGTCACAGAACATATCGCTGAGCGTCGTCGGAAACATAGGGATCGCATCGTGGGAGATGAGGCCTCTAGCACCTTCCATTATGATCGCGAACGCTTGATCGAAGGCATCGGACGAGAAGCCAGACGAGTGGTTGATTCCTATGATAAATCCAAAGAAGCCCAGCAAATCGCCCAAGGCGCTCAAAATGCTGTTGCAGCAGCGGCGGCTTTAGAGATCGGCGCTGTGGGTCTGGGAGCAATTGTCGCTGCTATCGCCACCACACTCGCCGCGGATGTCACCGGGATCTTGCTGGCAAGCCTGGTGGCCGCCCTGGGGTTATTCATCATTCCTGCTCGGCGAAGGGCGGCTAAAAGGGAGATGCGCGAGAAAATTGGCATCATGCGCGCACAACTCACAAAAGCACTCCGAAAGCACTTCGAACGCGAGATCGAGCGCAGTCTAGAGCATATCAACAATACCATCGCCCCCTATACCCGCTTCGTACGTGCCGAACGGGACAAAAATAACGCTGCCAAAAGCACCTTCGAAGAAATCCACACTGGTTTGGGACGCCTGCAAACCCAGATCCAAGAGTGATAGCCATGATTTTCACACGGCAACAGCTAGAGAAATTAGAAGACCAAGCCCTGGCACCCTACGGGATCCGTAGCATGGACTCCAAAGGCCGGGATTTCCCGGAAGATGAGCCCAGCTATCGGACGGCCTTCCAACGCGATCGCGACCGCATTTTACATACCACGGCCTTCCGTCGTCTGGAATACAAGACGCAAGTCTTCATTATCTCTGAAGGTGATTATTATCGTACGCGGCTGACCCACACGCTGGAGGTCGCTCAGATCGGTCGCACAATCGCTCGCGCCCTGGGGGCCAATGAAGATCTGGTCGAAGCGATCTGCCTGGCGCATGATTTGGGACACTCGCCTTTCGGTCATTCTGGCGAGAATATTCTCAATCGCCTGATGAAAGATCAGGGCGGCTTCGACCACAACAAGCAATCCCTGCGCATTGTCACCGAGTTGGCCAACCGCTATCCCGAGTTCACGGGCCTGAACCTGACCTGGGAGACACGTGAGGGGATCGTCAAGCACGAGACCGAATATGACATCTCGGATGCCTCCAACTACAACCCTGATCTGCGCGGACACCTGGAGGCTCAGATCGCTAATGTTGCAGACGAATTGGCTTACACGGCCCACGACTTAGATGATGGCCTGCGTTCAGGGATGATCACACCCACGATGCTGGAGGGGATTACGCTTTGGGAAGTGGTGCTCGAGAGCGTGGGGCTACGTAACGCTCAGATTGATGAGCTCAACCGCCACCGATTGATCCGCCGGTTGATCGGGCTTGAAATTTCCGACATGGTGAATGCCACCAGCCAACGATTGCGGGAAAGCGGTGTAAAATCTGTCGAAGACTTACAAAGATTGGATTACAATGTGGCTAGTTTCAGTGAAGACACGCACCGCCGCAACCGCAAGCTTAAGGATTTCCTGTATGGCTGCCTCTATCGCCATCACCGCGTTGTTCGCATGCAAGACAAAGCTGAGCGAGTCATCAGCGACCTCTTCCTGGCTTATCAACGCGAACCGGCCATGCTTCCCCAGCATATTCAGAAACGGCTCGATAAATTCGGTACCGAACGTACAATCTGCGATTATATCGCTGGTATGACTGACCGCTTTGCCATCCAAGAGCACAGCAAATTATTTGATCCTACTGTGAGACCATAAATTCCAAAGGTAGTCGAAATTTTGGAGTGCAAGCGGGGTGGAACCCCGCTTGCACTCCAAAATTTCACAGATTTCAAATTATTGAAAGAGCTAGTATGAGTACACAATATCTAACCAAAGATGGGAAAAAGGAGCTTCAAAAGGAACTCGAGAACCTCAAAGGACCTGTCCGTCTGGAGATCGCCAGGCGATTAAAAAGCGCCATTGAAATGGGCGACCTCTCGGAAAATGCCGAATATGTCGCCGTCAAAGAAGAACAAGGCTTTATCGAAGGTCGCATCCAGGAGATCGAATATATTCTGCGCGAGGCTGTTCTCATCGAAGAGAACAACAGCAAGCATGATTCTGTTACTGTAGGCGCAAAAATTACCATCCAAGAGGCTGATTTCCCAGAAGAGCTCTATCACCTGGTCGGCAGTAAGGAAGCCGACCCCAGCAACGGGCGCATCTCCAATGAATCCCCTATCGGCCAAGCCTTGTTGGGGAAAAAAGTTGGGGATGAAGTCAATGTCCAAACCCCGGGTGGCACGCTGAATTTCAAGATCCTGAAAATCGAGTGAGATTACCCCAAAATCAAGTTCTCCGCAAACAAAAACCCCCGGCTGGTCAATCCGCTAGCCGGGGGTTCGTTTATCTCAGGCTTTTTGCCAGATGGCAAGTTCGAGCGTCAGGCGGTCGAAATAACTCTGCGGGGGTGTTGGTCCGCTACCATAGGCCATATCGACTACCCGGGCGACCAGGCGCAATGTGGCCGTCTCCAGGATCATCTCTGCCCCGGGTTCTGCCTGGAAGGGTTCACCCTTGGTCTGTAGACGGTCACGCAGAGTACCGTCTTCATAGGCATGTTTGCTCATCAGTACTTTGGTGACAGTCTGGATATCATTCTTATCAAAGAGCCACACCTCATAAGCGGCGACCTTCTTGGGCTCACCCACTCCTATCGACTCTGAAATCCCCACACCACACTCCCCGAGGAACTCGCCGGTAGGAGAATCGATGCTAAAGGAGTCATCGAAGAGATCATCTCCCAACATATAGGTGGTCATAAATTGTGACATGGGAGGCATTTCACCGCGGGCCGTAAAGTCTGTCAGTTCAGCTTGGCGGGTGAATTCTTGGGCTTGAGCTACAGGAGAGGTCGCATCGGAAAACGCCGGCTGGCGACGGAAGAGGAACAGGTAGGCAGTCACAGCCACTGCCAGGATGGCCACCACCCCGCACATCACCAGGATCAAGGTCGTGCGTGGAATGCCGCCTGAAGGTTCTGGGTCAGTGCCAGGCAATGGCGTAGCGATGATCTCTGCCTCAGACAAGGGGACTTCAACAGAAACCTGACCAACCGCTTGCTGGAAGGTTTGAACTCGACCACTTCGCTCCCCGGGATTTGCTGCGAGTTGAGCAAGTAGTTGGGATGCCTCAGGTCCTAATCCAGTCCATCGCACAAGTGCTGTCTCAGTATCGGGCAGAATGGCGTAAGAGTCAACCATCATATGCAGATAATCTTGTTTCCAGGAAGTTTCTAAATCTGCAGGAGCAGCATCTGTCCACGTCACTGGCCAAATCCCCCAACCTATAATAATCCATCCAATGAAGATGCCCACTACCAACCCCACAATTCCAGCAACAAGTGGGTTACTCAGCCTATCGCGGGTAGTTTCGCGGATCACATCCATAGTGTCTCTCCCAAACAGGTTCTTCGTATCTTTGTGGTTGCTAAATTCGCCTTGGGATAGCGCCTAAATGTTCTTTTATTGTAGACCAGACCTTGAAAACACGCAATCCCTTAGTTTCGTTGCAAGCATTATGCCACTTCAGCTACGCTATCATCAGAGAGCACGTCATCCCGCAAAAATTGCTCATCACAACTCAAACAAAGGGCATGATTCTTGTTCTCAGCGACTAACAACCCCCCGCATTTTGGGCAAGGAACACGCAGCGGCATCTTCCAGGAAGAAAATTCACATTCCGGGTAATTTGAGCAGCCATAGAAGACGCGTCCCCGGCGGGTCTTACGGATCACCAATTCCCCGCTATCGTCAGGGCATTTGACGCCAAGTTTCTCCAACCAGGGCTCAGTATAGCGACATTGAGGGAAATTGCTGCACCCGACAAACTTTCCATGACGCCCCCAGCGGATTACCAGGTCGTTCCCACATTCAGGGCAATCGCGACCTATGGGCTCAGGGCCAGAGTTCACCTCAGGCATTTTTTCGATTGCAAGCTCTAACTGCTTCTCGAAGGGGCCATAGAAATCGCTGACAATCTCGACCCAGCTCTTCTTACCCGTGGCGACCTGATCCAGATCTTTTTCCATCCCAGCGGTGAAATTGACATCCACGATCCCAGGGAAATGCTCCACAAGCAGATCGTTTACCAGGCAACCTGTATCTGTGGGGATCAAACGGCGCTTCTCGCGGGTGATATAACCGCGGTTCTGCAGGGTTGACAAAATCGGCGCATAGGTTGACGGGCGGCCAATTCCATTCTCTTCGAGCTCCTTGACCAAAGAGGCATCTGAAAAACGCGGTGGAGGCTGCGTAAAGTGCTGCTGGGGGATCAAACGGATCAACTTCAACAACTGACCTACGGTGAGATCTGTGGGCACAGGTAATTCTTCTTCACCATTCTTTTTGATGTCTTTATAAACGACCAGAAAGCCAGGGAACCGGATGGTTGAACCCGTCGCCCGCAATAGATATTTATGTCTGGCCCCGGGACCCTCGATTTCCACAGTGATGGTGTCATAGATTGCGATGGTCATTTGCGAAGCCACAAAGCGCTGCCAGATCAATTGGTAGAGGCGATATTGATCACGAGAAAGATAATCTTTGATCGATTTTGGTGTGCGCATGACTGAAGTGGGGCGTACAGCTTCATGGGCTTCTTGAGCGCCGCGCGCCTTAGTGCGGTATGTTGGAGCGGACTCTGGAATGTACTTATCTCCGTACTTATCGACAATGAATGTGCGGGCCTCATTTTGAGCCAGCGCAGAGACATTCGTCGAGTCAGTACGCATATAGGTGATCAATCCTGTCTGACCGCCGTTACCAACATCAACTCCTTCATAGAGCTGCTGGGCGATGCGCATGGTTCGCCGGGCTGTGAAGCGCAACCGGCGAGATGCAGATTGCTGCATCGTGCTGGTGGTGAAAGGAGCCTGAGGCTTGCGTGTTCTGGTGCCCTGCTTGGCTTTGCTGACCGTGTACTTGGCCTGCTCCATATCCACCAATAATGGTTTGACATCTTCCTCTTTCGTAAGCTCTGGTCTTTGGCCATCAACGCGCCTCAGCTTGGCAATGAATTTTTTTCTGTCGCCATCCGGTGAAAACTCGGCACTTATCGTCCAATATTCATCTGAGACAAAAGTATCGATCTCGCGCTCGCGCTCGACAATCAAGCGTAAAGCGACGGATTGCACCCGCCCAGCAGAGAGCCGGCCGCGTACTTTCTTCCATAATATTGGACTGATGCTGTAGCCCACTAATCTATCTAGTATCCTGCGACCTTGTTGGGCATCGACCAAATCCATATCGAGCGGGCGCGGGTTAGCGAAAGCCTCTTCAATGGCAGGCCGTGTGATCTCATGAAAGACTACCCTGCGAGCGCGCTGCGGTTCGATTTCAGCAGATTCAAGCAAATGCCAGGCAATCGCTTCCCCCTCGCGGTCGAGGTCAGTGGCCAGGTATACCTGCTCCGCTTTAGCAGCCTCGGCTTTGAGCTGCTTGACGACATCACGCTTCTCATTGGGGACGCGGTATTTAGGCTGGAAATCATTCTCAACATCGACCGATAACTGCGAACGCAACAAATCCCGCACATGACCAACAGAAGCCCTGACATTGTAGCCTTTACCCAAATAGCGGCTAACGGTTCTGGCCTTTGCTGGCGACTCGACGATGACCAGTTTCCCTGACCGTTTGACTTCCTTCTTCTTGCGAGAACGCTTAGTCACTTCAGGTGGCTCTAAACCCTCATGAGCCGCAGTGCGCCCCATGCGGTATAAACCCGAACCACAAACCGCGCAAACGCCCTTTGTGGCGGGCGTTCCTGTGGCGGTGAACACAGCCTCGGCATCCTTGATCTCACGCTTCTCCTTGCACTTTACACAATACGCTTCCATTGATTAGAACTCCAATATCGCCCCAATTGGGTGGGGCGTAGTTGTTTTAGCTTATAAATAATTGCCGCCAGTTTCCTTCAACTGCTCCACAACTTGACGCACTTTCTGTGCTTGATCTTTCTTACAAACCAAGAGCACATCCCCGGTATCGACCACAACCAGATCTTCCACCCCAATGGTCACGACCAAGCGCGGGGATGGTTTTTTATATACCAGAGAGTCTCCTGTTTCCATGGCAATGACCTCATCGCCAAGAATGATATTACCATTCTCGTCGGCTGGGAGTACCTCGAAAAGCGCCTCCCAACTGCCAACGTCGTTCCAACCCAGCCCCTCTGCAGGGATAACGACCACGTCATGGGCGTTTTCCATGATCCCATAATCAATCGTCTCCGGTTGGATGCGCGGCCAGATTTGCTGGATTACAGACTCCCTTTGGGGTTGGTCCCAGGCTTTCGAGATCTCCCTAAGCTCCAGGGCTAGATCTGGCATCTGCCGTTCGAACTCATCCATAATCCGTGCAACTTGCCAGACAAACATCCCCGAATTCCAGGCATGATCCCCGCTCTCCAGCATCTCATGGGCCCGGCTCTCATCCGGCTTTTCGACAAATCGCAGCACCTGATAAACATCCAAATCGCGCTGGGATGCAACCCAATCACCCTGCTGGATATACCCAAACCCGGTAGCTGGGAAGGTGGGCGTGATCCCCAAGGTTACCAGAAGATCCTGCTGAGCAGCGTCATACGCGGCGAGCAACAGTTTTCGAAAATGGGCCTCATTTTGGAAAATATGATCCGCAGTGAGCACCGCCATCACCGCCTGCGGGTCACGTTGCCGTAAGGCAACCGCAGCCAGACCAACCACAGAAGCCGTACCGCGCGGCATTGGCTCCAACAGATAGTTCTGGGAAGGTATCTCAGGATATTGATTTTGCAGAACCTCAGCCTGATCCGCCACAGTGACCACGTATACCTGGTCAGGAGCAAAGACACCCTCCAGACGGTCAACTGCGATTTGGAACAAGGATCGCTCTCCCACCAGTGGCAACATCTGCTTGGGGTTGGCCTGGCGGGAAAGCGGCCATAGACGAGTTCCCCCTCCCCCAGCCATGATTACAGCATAGTAATTCTCGATCATTATTTCTCTTTGGCTCCTCAAGGATGCCGAGGAAGATGCCAGATATTGGGATACGGGGTGTGCGGAGCATACCCCATACCCAATATCTGGAAATCATTCATAATCAGCGCCAGCTTCGCGCACAGAATAATATCGCATGCCACTAACCTGACGCACCATACCTTTCAACTCCATCATCGCCAGGGCAGCAGTCACTTTTTCGATAGGTAAATCCACCTGGGCGCGGATATCATCGACATGCATTGGCTCATGACTCAATATTCCAAAGAGCTGGGCTTCCGTAGCATCTGCCGGTAAGACGACACGTGCTTCCTGATGCTCGGATACCAAGGCCAATTCCAGTATTTCCAGTATTTCCTTTGGATCCAGGAGAGGATGTGCGCCCTGCTGGATCAGGCGGTTGGTGCCCTTACTTTGGGGGGTCAAGACACTCCCAGGGACTGCGAAGACCTCCCGACCTTGTTCGACAGCAAAGTTGGCCGTAATCAGCGCACCACTTTTACCGCCAGCCTCGACTACCACCGTGGCCAGCGATAAGCCTGAGATAATGCGGTTGCGCGGCGGGAAATTACGGGCATCCGGTGGCGTGCCCATGGGGTAGTCGCTGATCAATGCACCTTGAGCAGTTACCTGCTCAGCCAGTTGGCGATTCTCCGGCGGATAAATGCGATCTAAACCACTACCCAGCACAGCCAATGTGCGCCCCCCAGCATCGATAGCCGTTCGGTGAGCAATGGCATCAACTCCCCTGGCCAGTCCGCTAACGACGGTGACGCCACTGCTGGCCAGAGTGCGGGCGATATTTTCGGTAACCTGGCGACCATAAGCGGTCACCCGGCGAGTTCCTACTACGGCAACTGCCCACTCATCTTCGGGGCGATATTCACCTTGAAGATAGAGTACAGGTGGCGCGTTATCCAGCTCGGAGAGACGGCTGGGATATTTCTCGTCTTCCCAGGTCAGCACCTGTACATTCATGGTCAGAATTTCTTCCCAGACATTCTCCAAGGAGATATCGGCTCTTAGCTTGATAAGGTTCTTGACAATTTTGCTACTGAGCCCCACCGACTGCAGTTTCTCGGCTGAAGCATTCCAGGCAGTTTGTAGATCGCCAAAAGCGTCCAGGAGGACACGAAAACGAACTGCGCCAATTCCTTTGACGAGATTAAAACCAACCCAATACTTACGGAAGTCGTCCAACAGCAGCCCCCAAGATAACTAGATTCCTGAATATAAAGGCCCCTTGTAACTGCGCAGCCATGGAACGGATTTTACCAGTTTGGCTGAGTTGTTACGGCCTAATTGCCTTTGAAACAGGCTGGAGAGCGTGCATCAGAATACCATATCGCTTTTGAATGTGTCAAGACAAGAGTATAGCGCAAAAGTGTCGATGGCCTTAGCAAATACCTTCCGAGATTTGTCATTCCGATGAGCCCTGCGTTCTTTGCAGGGTGAAGAGGAATCCCTGATAAGGTACGCCTGGGGGATTCCTTGGTCGCAAAAAGACGCTCCCGCGGAATGACAACCATGCTGTGGGGAAGCGCTCAGAGCGGTTTCTTCTATACCTTACCGACTTTTCTGCGGTACACTCTCAAGACAAGCTGAGTTGCCAGTGACCGGTAAAGACACACAAGAATCGCCGGGGTAACTCCAGATTTGGGGATATTACAACGGGAATTCTCAAGCTCGCTTAGGCCGATCTCCTGACCGAGTCACTCTGGCACGGTCAGGAGACCGGCCTAAGCCACGATAGGATAACTTTCAGTTACTTTGTTTACGCTGTACTAAACTTCTTCGCGAAGCACCCCTGTAGAGAGGCAGAGAAGTTTAGCTTCTAAATCGGGAAGTTATCTTTAGACGCTTACTTAGAAATCCGTGGGTAACAATCCGGGGAGTATATGTACGCGCATCTCACCTACTTCGATATCAATGCTCAGTACTACCGATTCGATATCAGGAATCAGCAACTCACTACCATCCTGCGCCCGTACTAGAAAGACATCGTTTGCAGCGCCTGTTTCGATGATCTTTTCTACCACTCCCAGAAGATGCTCATCATCAGCGTTGATCACATGCAGCCCAACTAATTGATGGAGGTAGTACTCGCCTTCTTCCAATGGAGGAATCTCGTCTACCCGCACAGAGACCAGGTGATTGCGGAATACTCCAACTTCTTCCCGGTCATCGAATCCATCGAAGGCAATCAGTAGATCTTTTCGATGCCAGCGCGCCTTTCTGACTTCAAGGGGTTGGTGATCGTCACCGACATAGAGACGTATTCCAGCAGTCAATCGCTCGGGAAAATCTGTCAACACAGACATAAGCATATCCCCGCGCAACCCATGCGGACGACGAAGTTTTCCAACAACTAAGAATTCAGGCTCGCCAAAATTTGACGAGCCTGATTTACTTTCAGGGGAGAATAGAATCCAATTGCGTTTCATCGCGGATCATCGATATCGAGAGAGGCGGTCCTGCCCTCTTGAGCAGCAGCAACACGCAATAGCTGGCGGATGGCGTTGGCCACGCGCCCACCTTTCCCAATGACACGCCCCATATCTTCCTTTGCAACCCGGAGATGAAGGTATACTTTAGAGCCATGGCCTCTCTGCTCCACATGGACTTCCATGGGATCATCCACCAGTGAGCGAGCAATATATTCGACTAAATCCTTCAAGATCCACCTCCTGGGTGACTGTCAAAACGGCAGTTGATGTCAAGCAAAAGTCTGGAGTATCCTACTCCTCAGATTTCTCAGTCTCATCGGCGTCGTCAGATGCTGGAGCTTCTTCAGCCTCATCAGAATCATCAGTTTCTTCGATTTCCTCAGACTCATTCGCCTCCTCGACATCAGCGGCTTCTTCTGCATCTTCGGCCTCTTCTGCATCTTCGGCCTCTTCTGCTTCTTCTGCCTCTTCGGCATCTTCGGCAACCTGAGGCTCTTCTGCTTTTTCAGAGTCTTCAGCATCAGAGACATCTTCTGGCTCTTCGGCTTGCTCTGCCTGTTCTACCTGTTCGGTATCTTCAGCCTGGTCGACTACTTCTACTTCTTCTTCAGCTTCCACTGGCTTGGCAGCTTTTTTAGGTTGACCAACCAGGTCATCCCGACGAGTCCTGGGATCGACTTCACGGGCTTCCTCGGCAGCTGCGGCTTCTTCCAATAGCTTTTCGACTTCCTCGCCATCTTTGAAACGCTGATAGCGATCCCACAGGCCAACCTGATCGAACAGGCGGCGGACAGCATCCGAAGGCTGAGCGCCAACGCTTAGCCAGTGATAAACACGTTCCTCGGTGAAGTGAATCGTCGAGGGCTCCGTGCGGGGATTGTAGAATCCCAAAACTTCCAGAAAACGCCCATCACGAGGGCTTTCCTTATCAGCTGCCACAACACGGTAGCTGGGTTGCTTTTTTGCACCAACACGGCGCAATCTTATACGAACCATT
>CAZUSV010000126.1:0-7092 GCA_964622645.1 uncultured Anaerolineales bacterium | reverse complement strand
CCCCTCCGTCGCCGCGGGGGGGGGCGGCCCCCCCCCCCCCCCCCCCCCCACTCCCCCAAATCTGGATCTTCTCACGGTAGTTTGCAAAGATCTGTTATTATCCTTCGTTGCTAGCGGTCACAATAAGAGGGGGTGCGCTGAAGGGGGCGCAATATTGTATCCGCAGGAACGATTTTATCCGAACAAACCTGAAAGTCCGCGCATCCCAGATTTCTGCATTCTTTTCATCAGGTTGCGTGCTTCCTGGTATTGTTTGACTAATTGATTGACATCCCGAACCTGTGTACCAGACCCACTGGCGATACGCCGCCTACGGCTGGCGTTCAGGACTTTAGGCTTTTGGCGCTCTTCTGCCGTCATGGAACTGAGAATCGCTTCGGTCTTTTTGAATTGGTTCTCAGCCTCATGGGGGTCGATGGCATTGGCCATCTGTCCCATACCACCGGGCATCATATCCAAGAGTTGGCCAATGGGGCCCATCTTGCGGACCTGTTTCAACTGGGCAGCGAAATCTTCCAGGGTGAACTCGCCTGAGAGCATGCGTTTGGCCTGCTGTTCAGCGACCTCGACATCCAGGGAAGACTCGGCCTTCTCGATCAGGCCAATTACATCACCCATTCCCAGAATGCGGGAAGACAAACGGCCCGGATCATAAACTTCCAGGGCATCCAGACCTTCACCAGTGCCCAGGAATTTGATCGGCACACCGGTCACCGCGCGGATAGAGATTGCCGCGCCACCGCGGGCATCGCCATCCATCTTGGAGAGGATCAACCCGGTCAGAGGCACCGCTTCACGGAACCCTTGGGCGATATTGACAGCCTCTTGCCCGATCATGGCATCGACTACCAGCAGCACCTCAGCCAGTTCCACTTTTTGGTTGATGGCCTGAAGCTCGTCCATCAGCTGGTTATCAAGCTGTGAGCGTCCGGCAGTATCCAGAATTGCCACACTGAAACCGCCTCTCTGCGCTTTGGCATGAGCACGCTTGACGATCTCAGGTGGTGCAATACCAGGCTCAGAGAAAACTTCTGCGCCCAGACGCTGACCCAAAGTTTGCAGCTGTTGCACTGCCGCTGGACGGTAAGGATCCGCAGCAACGAGCAAAACGCGCTCCCCTTGACCCCGCAGGATGCGGGCTAGTTTTCCTGCAGCAGTGGTCTTACCCGAGCCTTGCAAACCGGCCAGCATGACCAGACGAGGCTTGGGGCCGCGCAAGTCTAGCGAGGCAGGCTCACCCAAGGTAGCGATCAGCTCTTCGTTGACGATCTTGATCACCTGCTGCCCAGGGTTGAGGGCGCGTGAGACTTCATGCCCCACGGCTCGCTCGCGGACACGCGCTACAAACTCTTTGGTCACTTGGTAATGTACATCGGCTTCCAACAAGGCCAGGCGCACTTCACGCATGGCCGCGTCGACATCGCGCTCAGAAAGTTTGCCGCGGCGACGTAACTGGTCGAAAACACCGTTCAGGCGTTGAGTCAGGTTCTCAAACATAAGACGCCAAAAGAGCGGCTGGCATCCATAAAACGGGCCAGCCGCAAGGTGTGATTTTAGCTTGGAAGGAGGGATTGGTCAAGGGAGCGTTCACCATCCCCCAGCCCAATGAATTTGTTGTATAATCAAATAACCCAGCTAACACTTCCACAATCATATGATCACTGGAGATGGAAGACGATATGTCCCTTGAAAAGATTGGTCGCTATGAAATAAGAAAAGAACTTGGTCGTGGGGGGATGGCCACTGTTTATCACGCCTACGACCCCAACTTTGAGCGGGATGTCGCTGTCAAGGTCCTTCCACGGGCCTTTTTACACGATCCCCAATTTCGAGTGCGCTTTGAACGCGAAGCCAAGACCGTTGCCGCGCTCGAACACGCCGCCATTGTGCCTGTATATGATTTCGGCGAGGAAGATGGCCAGCCTTATATCGTGATGCGCATGATGTCTGGGGGAGATCTAGCCGAAAAACTCAAAGGAGGCAGCCTATCTTATCAGGAGGCAGCCAAGATCACAGAACGCCTGGCTGCGGGCCTGGATGCTGCTCATAATAAAGGCATTGTCCACCGGGACATGAAACCGGGCAATATCCTCTTTGATCAATATGATAATGCTTTTTTGTCTGATTTCGGCATCGCCCGGTTGACCCACGGCACTCACACCCTGACTGGCGAGAATATCATTGGCACACCCGCATATATGAGCCCCGAACAGGTTCAAGGCGAAAAAGCCTTGGATGGCCGCAGCGATCTGTATTCGTTGGGCATCATCTTCTTCCAAATGCTCACCGGGGATACGCCCTATCAGGCCACAACCCCCGCCAAGGTGATGATGATGCACATCCTCGATCCGGTTCCCGATCTGGCTACGATAAAACCGGGTGTACCAGCGGAGATCGATCTTTGGCTCCAGAAGGCATTGGCCAAAGATCCTGACGATCGTTTTGTTGCTGCCAAAGAGATGGAAGAAGCCCTTCATGCAGCAGTTCAGGGTAGGTCGCATCATACGCTTACAACTACCAAGAAAACTGCCGTTGCTGCAGAACCTGGGCAGACCGTGACACAGCAACAACCCTCAGTGGTTACACCAGAATTTGCCCCTCAACAAGCCGTCGCTACTCCTACACCCACTCCCTTCCCTCAACCAATTCCAATAAAGCCGAAAAGGAACTGGATACCTTTCGTGGTTGGTGGATTTGTGCTCCTAGGGATTGGCGCGATCATCGTGCTCGCCACAGCCTATTTGGGGTATCAGGGCAGTGGCCCTCTTGCCTGGCTTGCGACTCCTACTGAGACAATCCCTCTCATGCAAGCCTCTGAAACTCCGCCACCAGAGATTACCAATACTCCTGAAGGTGCTGTGACCGAAGAAGAAGTTGCCGTGGTTGTCGAAGATACCCTAACGCCAACACTAGAACCTCTTACGAGCACCGAGGCTCCTCCGACAGAGACACCAGAGCCAACAGCCACCAGCACCCCCGAAGGGCCCACACTTGGCGGTGCAGACAAAATCGCCTTCATCGATAAGAACGATATCTGGGTGATGAATGTCGATGGCAGTGATCTGAAGCAACTGACCAACGATGGCACAATCAAATCCGATCTGGCCTGGATGCCCGACGGTTCCGGCCTGACTTATATCTCTGGAAAATGTATCTGGTCTGCTGAGTTGGAGACTGGCCGTTTAGATTTTGTGTCTTGTTTTGAATCTGCCGATTATGTTGATTCTTTTGCCATTTCTCCTGATGGGACACGGGCAGCGATCTCCGTCAACCGGGCTTTATATATCATTCCATATGATAGAGAGAAACTCCAAGAGGTCAGGTACAACAGCCATCTGGAAGAGATGAGCGAATGCCCTGCATTTGATCCGCTCGTAAACGAAAATGAAACCAACGTGCATGTTCAATTAGTGCGTTGGTCTGACGATGGTGAAACGCTATCTCTGATGGTTCTGGCAGCCCTGAGTGGAGTCCAAGGAGACTTAATCCAAATATTCCCTGTTGGCGATTGCAATTCTCAGCCATATCGTAGTGATGAAATCCCTGCGGCGCGTTTCACTGTGGAGGATTACGACAGATCCCCCTATCTTCAAAACTTCGGATACGATGGCGGATACCTGTACGCCATAACCAGTTTCACACGTAATGATGGCTTCGGTCACCTTTACCTTTACAACGCCGACCTGCATCGAGCAGAAACTGAGGCCAATCCTATCGATGGAAATTGCTGCTATCGCGACCCTCAATTCAGCCCAGACGGACATTACTTGATTTTCGCCCATCAACCCTTTGCAGCTGATGCCACAACGCAATTGTATATCATTCCTTATGGCACCATCGGTACGGGGGCGACCTACCAACCCCTTACACTCCCCGAGGGCTTCCTCAGCGATCCAAAAACTAAGCCTCAGCCGGTATTCCGCCCAATACCGAATAGCAGCGACTAACTTGACAATGTCACATAGCAACCGAGAAGCCCGAAAATAGGGGGTGGCTCGCAAAGCGTCGGAGCCGCTTTGCGAGCCACCCCCTATTTTCGGAATTTCTCGAGAATGTGAAATTGTCGAACTAAAAATCCAAAGGTCACACCATGAAAACTAGAGCAATCATCCTAGCCGGTGGCGAAGGTTCCCGGCTAGGAGTTCTAACTGCCAAAAGAACCAAGCCCGCAGTCCCCTTTGCTGGAAAATACCGCATCATCGATTTCACACTCTCGAACTGCGTCAATTCCAATCTCTTCGATGTGATGATCCTGGCACAATATCGCCCCCATTCGCTGATCGAACACATCGGCTCAGGCGCGCCTTGGGACTTAAACCGGGACTTCACCGGCGGTGCACGCATCTACTCACCCTACAAAGCCCGCCGGCCAACAGATTGGTACTTAGGCACAGCCGACGCTGTACAACAAAACTTCAGCTTCATTAAGAGCACCAACCCAGATTTTGTGTTGATCCTCTCCGGGGATCATATATACGAGATGAACTATGATGCCATGATCGCCTTCCATATCGATCATCGTGCAGATATAACATTGGGGACGATCACTGTGCCTATTGAAGACGCCTCCCGCTTTGGCATTGTGGGTCTGGACGATAGATATCGGGTGACCTCTTTCATCGAAAAACCCAGCCAGCCGCCTTCCAACCAGGTCAATATGGGGGTTTACCTGTTCAATATGGAAGTGTTGGACAGGGTGCTCTGGAAAGATTACAAGACCAAAGAATCCGCCCATGACTTCGGCAAGAATATCCTCCCTGGGCTAGTCGAAGAGGGGGCGCGAGTTTTCGCCTTTCCATTCTCCGGATATTGGGTCGATGTTGGCACAACGGCTTCATATTGGCAGGCCCATATGGATTTGCTTTCTGATCCACCTTCGCTGGATTTGAACGACCGCTCTTGGATCATCCACACTCGCACGGAAGAACGACCTCCTGTACGTATCGCCAGCGGCGCGCAGGTATTCGATAGTATGATCACCGACGGCTGTGTAATTGCCAAAGACGCAGTTGTAGAACGCAGTGTGCTTAGCCCTGGTGTGCGCGTAGAATCTGGGTCAGTTGTGCGAGAATCCGTCATCCTTACGGATTGTCATATCCACAGCGGAGCTTCCATCGAGCGCGCTATCCTCGATAAGCGCGTTCAAGTTGGAGAGAAAGCCCGCCTGGGCAGTATCAGCTTGAAAACGCCTCCCCAGCTTGTCATGGCAGGCAAGAACAGCCACATCCCACCCGGGTATATCATCGAGCCAGGTGCCACAATCCCAGCAGATGTTCGCCAACCTGACTATCCATCTGAGATCATAAAAGTCAAAACCAAAATCAAACGCAACCGAGACAAGCCCTATGAAATTTGAGCGTGCCTCAGGGATCTTACTGCACCCCACCAGCTTGCCCAGCCCATACGGAATTGGGGACATCGGGCCCAAAGCCCACGAATGGATTGATTTTCTAGCCGCCTCAGGCAGCAGTTTGTGGCAGGTACTACCCCTAGGACCCACAGGGTACGGGGACTCGCCCTACCAGTGCTTTTCTGCATTTGCAGGCAACCCATATATCATCAGCCCAGACGCGCTGCTGAAAGATGGTTTACTGACATACGATGATACGCGCGATCGCCCCACTTTCCCTACAGAGCGTGTGGACTACGGAAGCGTGATCACTTATAAACTAAGCCTTCTCAACCGGGCCTTTGACCGGTTCCAGAGCAACTCCTTCGCCAGTATCAATGAAGAATTCAGTAATTTCAAAGCAGCCCAAGCTCATTGGTTGGACGATTATGCGCTCTTCATGACCATCAAAGAGGTACAGGGGGGTGGTTCCTGGGTCGATTGGCCAAAGCCGCTGCGTAGCCGCGACGTGCAAACCATAAACTCATTCAAAGATGTGCATGCCAGCGATATCCACAAACATGCATTTTGGCAATTTCTCTTCTTCCGGCAATGGGCTGATCTACGAGAGCATGCCAATGAGTTGGGTGTAAAAATCATCGGCGATATCCCTATCTTCGTCGCCCATGACAGCGCCGATGTTTGGGCGCATCCCGAAATCTTCTTCTTGGATGACAAGGGCCAACCTACTGTTGTCGCTGGCGTACCCCCTGATTATTTCTCACCTACCGGCCAGCTTTGGGGCAATCCCCTGTACCGCTGGGATCTACACGCTAAAGATGGCTACAGTTGGTGGCTTGACCGATTGCGGGCCGTTTTTACTCTGGTTGATATCGTCCGCCTGGACCACTTCCGCGGGTTTGCCGGATATTGGGAAATCCCTGCCGCTGAAGAAACAGCTGAAAACGGACAATGGGTGCCCGGCCCTGGCGTGGAGTTCTTCGAAGTTGTCCAAAAAGCGTTGGGTGAACTCCCCATCATCGCTGAGGATTTGGGAGAAATCACCCCCGATGTGATCGAACTGCGCGACCAGCTCAACCTGCCTGGTATGAAAATCCTGGTATTTGCCTTCGACAGCGACGCCGAGAACGAATTCCTGCCTCACAATTTCACTCCTAATTGCGTGGTCTATACTGGCACCCATGACAATGACACCACACTCGGCTGGTATGAGCGCACCGATGAGAACATCCGCGATTACGCTCGTCGTTATCTGGCTCGTGATGGTCATGATATGGCCTGGGATCTGATCCGCCTGGCCTGGTCTTCAGTGGCTGTATTTGCTCTGGCTCCCTTGCAAGATTTCTTAGATTTAGGCAACGAAGCGCGTATGAATTACCCGAGCACACCCAGCGGAAACTGGGTTTGGCGGATGCCGCCTGGCGCGCTCACGCAGGAGCTTCAAGCGCGGTTGAAGAGCATCAATAACCTCTATGGGAGACAAAGAATCTCAAAAGTGCGCCCAAGTGGTTCGCTCGCTAAATGACATTAGAAGAAAAGGCTCATTGCGGCGCTGATCGTTCGGGAGTTCGACGTCTCCTTACGTCGTAAACGTTCATTACCCGGACATATTGCACGGCTCTCCAGGAATCGCCGGGTAGCTCCCAGATTTGGGGGTAGGGGGCGTGGCCCGCACCCCCCCAACCCCCAAATCAGGACATTACCCCGGGAATTACGAGAGGATGTATTGGACCCAAATAAGG
>CAZUSV010000125.1:8663-19434 GCA_964622645.1 uncultured Anaerolineales bacterium | reverse complement strand
CAAGGTGCTATGCTATTCGTTGCTGCCTTAGCCAGCTTTTTCGCAAAACTCAAGTAATTATGACGAGAACATGCGATTAGCTGAGGTCGTCTACCCAGATGGGAGCAGCGTTGCCGTATCCTATGACCTTTGCGATCGCCTCTCTTCGATCACTGACGAGAATGGTTTGACCACTTCTCTGGATTATGACCTCAATGACAATCTGGTGATGATCACTGATGCGACTGGCGAAACCACCGAATTTCAATATGATCTGCTTGATAGGCTCGTAGCTACTACGGATCGATTAGGGAATACCACCGAACGCGAGTTGGATGCGCTAGGCCGTGTAGTAGCACTGCGCAACCCTACAGGTATGCTGATCGAGTATGGATATGATCCTTGTGGCTGGTTGAACCAGATAACCGTAGGAGGTCAAGCATGGACGGTCGACCACGATGCCGAGGGTATTACCACAGCTCTGAGCACACCCTCAGGCAATACAATGACACTGGAGAGTGATCAACTTGGCCTCCTTAATGGATTGACAGATCCATTGGGTGCGAACTGGAGTCTGGCGCGCGAGATACTCAATCAGGTCACCAGCGTGGTAGACCCTTTAGGGCATACGACGAACTATCAGTACGACCAACATGGCGCCCTCACCAGTGTCGATTTGCCAGGGATCGGCGAAACCAGCTATACAATAAATGAGCAGGGATTGCTAAGCGTTCTCAGTGATCTAAATCAACAGTTGTGGAGTTTTGGCTACACCCCCATTGGTCGACAGGCAACGAAGAGCGACCCTTTGGGGAACACTTGGCAGTATTCGTACGATGAGCGCGGCCAATTATCGGAAATTGCATACCCGGATGGTGAAACTTAACCTACACCCGTGATGCGGTGGGCAATCCGGTTTCACTGCAATATTCTGATGGAACAACTTTACAGTACGCGTACGATGACCAGAACCTCTTGACGAGCGGGAGTGACATCTCTCTGACGAGGGATGCAGAGGGGCGCGTGGTCGGCACGGGGAATTTCGACGCCGCATATGACGCGGCAGGGCGCCTGGAAAGCGTTTCTTACGCCAATGATGCTTTTACGGTGACCTATGAATATGATCCAGTAACAGGCCTGCTCTCTAACGTGAGCGACAACCTAACTGAGGTGCGTCTGGATTTCTCCTACGATGAAGACTCTCTTTTGGTGGATATCGCCCGCTCTAATGGGGTAGACAGCCAGTTCAATTGGGATGCAGCTGGCAGGCTGGTTGGCATTCAAGATGGGGATATTATCGATTTGCAATTCGACTTAGATGCTGCTGGACAGGCGGTCAGTGCCCAAATGGAAGTGCCTCTATCCCTATCGGAGGGCTTTTGCTAGAGGATTTAGATTTGGCTTACGACGCTTCTTCGCAACTCGAGGGTCAGGACTATGCTTATGATGCCCTGGGTCGCTTGGTATCTACACCGGAACGAAACTATACCTGGGATGCTGTTTCCAGGTTGATAGGTATAACATCGCAAGGCACAGATCTATCAGTAGAGCTAATTTATAATGATTTGCATGGTTTGCATATGAGGCATTAGGGTGACCAGACGATCAATTATGCCCACAACTATGCTATTGGTCTGGATCCTTTTGTCGCCGAGCAGGACGCGGAAAGCGAGGATTACTTACAATAGTATGTCTGGGCACTCGATGGACAGTTGCTCTACATGATTGACACCGCGAAGTGGAACGAAGTTTATTTCTAACATTTCGACCAGGTGGGTAGCACCCTGGCCTTGACCAATATCAATATCACTGGCGACTTGACTGATGCTTATGCCTATGATTCTTTTGGAGTGCTTCTTACTCATCAGGGACAGAACCAACAGCCCTTTACTTTCGTAGTTGCCTGGGGTGTTTGTCAAGAAGGCTCGGGAGGTGACTTATACCAGATGCGGGCGCGATATTACGATGCGGGTTTAGGGCGCTTCCTTTCGCGCGAAGCGATTTGGCCTGTTCCCGAACGGCCCCAAGAATTGAATCCCTATCAATACGCTTTATCCAATCCGCTCGCTTATATTGACCCTGTAGGTACGGAGGCCAAGTATATTCTTGGCAAAATTGGCCTTCATGCGGTAGCCCCTGATATGGAAGATGTCATGAAATCTCCCCTTACGGGTCCGCTGGATTTTGCGGGAAAATTTTTATATATGGCAGCCAATCCTTATCAAACTGGGGCTTTCATTGTGCGAGAGGCGTTCAGAGAAAGCGATAAAGAAATCGCCGCCATGTGGGCTAAACAAAACCGAGAATGGCAGCGCCAGTAGAGTCTAAGGCATGATAAGAAAGAGTAGGCTCGTAGACGCCTCGAAGATCAGCACAGGTTTAAGATTCAACAAGAAATCCTGCGTAGAGGCGCATTGATCTGGCGCGACCAGATTGGTTGGCGGGAAAGCGAGCAAAAGGCGTTGGGCTGGCAAAAAATGCAAGGGGTCTGGGTTGGCTTCTTCGACAAGTGGGTTTTCATCCCCACCAAGGAACCAGGATCTTTCAATTTCTACAAGGATAAGGGCCTTCTATGGATCGCTGTTGATTACTTTGGAGAACAGCATATCATGAGAGTCGAAGGTGTGCTTCACGTCGAACAAGGGTCTGCTTTTGTCAGACCTTAGCAATTGGATCACTAACTTAATAATATATAAAGACGCACCGTTCTGAGTGCGTCTTTTGTTATTATTTGGGTCTCTAGGAATCCCCAAATCTGGGAGTTATCCCGCCGATTCCTATGGTCTAGATGGTTGTCAAGCTCACAGACATGTGATTGAATTTTCTCCTAATCATTTGCAGGAGTATGAACAGGAGGCGGAACCAGGGCTTTCGAAACGGTACACACCAGGTTGATTTCGTTTTTCACCGAAAGCTTACCCGAATAGAATTTTGGGTCCCCACTGTAAGGCACACCGTTGACGTACCCGCTGCAAATGTGCTCCTTAGGATATCGAACACAAGAAAGGCCCTTGATTTCGAAGATTCCCAATCCAAACAATTCCATACTTGCCTGAGTTGGATCCACGCCATTTACCGTAAAGGTGACAAATTTGTCTACCGCATTGCCAGTGCGCGCGGTCAGGCTTCCAAAACGGCACCAGGGTGTAGGTCCTTTTGTGACGACTTTGACTTCTTCTTGCACTTGTGGCTGTTGAGGCGAATCTCCATTTGGCAGATCTTCCTGCGCCTCTGAAATTCTGAAGGAAATCTCGATGGGAAGAATAATTAGGATCACGATTGCCAAAATAACCAGGACACTGATCTTTTTCATCACATTCTCCATGATTGATCTAAGCTCGAAGTGAATATCCTAAAGATGAGTGTAATGGTTTATGTCGTATAGTCAATCACTCTTTATTCCTATGTGCTCAACGGCTGTCGTAACCAGCTAATCGATAAGATTTCGTTCGAGTATGAATTCTTCTATCGCTTTGGCTGCCTCTAAATGTCCCGTTTCATTCCAATGGCCTGATCCAAGATTGGAATCGAACCCGTGGAAGAATATCCCCTTCTCCTGATGTAGACGCGCGAATCGATAAGCAAGGGGTAAATAGGGTATGCTGTGTTGCTCACAAAAATCTTCTACTCTTTTCTCGGGGTAAAAAGGATCGGCGTAAGCTGTGGTTGCGCGCGTGTACAAGATATCACCGCTGGTAACTCCCACAATCATAAAGTTCGCTCTATGCCAACGAGAAAACTCATCCATGGTCAGGAAAAGTTTCTCGGTCACAAGCCAGGCTTGGTCATAGTCGCTTCCTGGTTCTGGATCAGAGTAGATATCTCCAGATAGCCCTGCCTCTGGAATGTAAGTAGGTGTGGCATCAATTTCGACATCTTTTGGTTCTCGCAGTGTGGACAGGATATTCCTCAACCCTTGCTCAGTGTAAAGTAGCACGAGGCTGGAATTGCGAATACGCCGGTATGCACTTACCAGTCTTTGTTGCTCTAAGAACGACTCAAATGATCGATCCTGCACAAGGTTTCCAGATTCGTCGATCGTGTAATAAGATTTCCAAGGGATATCGATGATGGTCCGGACAGCATCTTGCAAGTCATTTCCAGGGACGAACATGAAAATCACCAGGTCAGGCGCGTAATGGATGGCATGGTACCTCAATGTCTCATATGCCTGCGCACTGTCGAATCCACTCATGCCGAATGCTAAGACTTCCACATTCTGTCCTTGCTGTTGTAGATCTATTTTCAGCCTATTCCAGAAGGTATTCTCTAATTCAACTTGTAAGGCTTCGACATAAGAATCCCCAATCACTGCGATACGATAAACCCCAGCGGGTTTTTCCTGGTTGTGTTCGATATCACGCCATCCTTCGGCGTTTATCGTGTAACAAGAGCGCCCCTCCTTGGTATAGAGTCCAACAAACCCCGGCCAGTTTGTCACCCCCACTGTCTGCGACCATTGTACGGGTACGATATTCATCCCCACTGGTAATTGGCAGCGAGTCACACGCAAGAAGAATTCAAGTAAAAACAAGGTCACTATGATAGAAAGCATGGCAAGCCCCAAACCGCTGAGGTTGCGTTTGTTGTTGGAGTCGTTTTTTGGGGCTTGGGATAGATTCGGCATCGGAAGTTTCCCTTTTTTGAGAGCGCTAATGGGGGTTAGTCAAGCTGCAAGTTTCCCAAATTTGTATTGTAATGGCTAAATCTCCCAAAAACTAGAGTACAGAAATCTGCAATGCAATGCCTCTATCGGCTCTCTAGCAATTGTGGAGATATTGCTCTTAAGCATTATCTAGGGCAATCACATATGGATTTTCTCTTTGGAAAATATCTATTTGGGTCAGAAGTCCAACCGTGTTGGGCGTGCCTGGCAAGATATGTTTAGTCTGATTCGGCCGCCAACACGCCTTTCCTGAGCCTCTCGAAGGAGTTAGCTTGCCACCCGTAAAGTTGTTATGGGCCTTCTCATCCTTGGCTGCCAAATCTGGGAGCTACCCCGGCGATTCCTAGAGAGCCGTCAAGCCGTCAAACTTGTGGTGAGACTATTCTGTGGCAATGCTATAATGAGTTGGTTTTATGTACGCAGAGATTTTTGAGTCATAAATGATATTCTCACCATATTCGCTAATACCTGTGGGAGGTTTTATCGAATGTTCTTACTGAAAATGAATTCTGGGAACCTCCCGTAGGGTTAAGTTATCTGGCGAGCATACCACTAAAGAGAAAATATGTTGTTTACCAAAACAAAGAACCTGGTAGAACGCATATCCATCCCCTATGTCATTGTGCCATTCGCTCTCGCAGTATTAGTTTATGTGAGTTATGGGTTATTGATCGACCAATTGGGATATTATTACGATGATTGGCCCCTGATGTTAGTGTACAACTGGGCGGGACCAGATCAATTTACCTCCATTTTCAAGTATAGCCGCCCTGTCATCGTGTGGCTCTATTCCATGACGACACCAATCATCGGTGATGATCCCCTGCGCTGGCAATTGCTAAACCTGGGTTTGCGCTGGGTTCTTTCTGTGGTGGTTTGGTGGTTTCTCCTGCAGGTTTGGCCGAGACGCCCCCGTCAAACTGCCTGGATTGCTTTCGTATTCGCAGTTTACCCCAGTTTTACACAGCAATTCGTTTCCGTGATGTATAGCCATATCTTTGTTGGTTTTATCATTCACATGTTCTCTTTTGGATCGATGCTGAAGGCCATTCGAAGTAGAAGCTGGGCTTGGGGATTGATTTCGATTGCGGGAATGGTATACAGCATTTTTTCGATTGAATATTTTGTCGGCTGGGAGTTAGTACGCCCCTTGTTGATATGGCTGTTATTGCAAGAAAACGGTTCTCTCCCCAAACAGAACTTTCGGCAAACCATTCTTTACTGGCTGCCTTTTCTCGTCATCCTGTTATTGTACGCATTTTGGCGTTTCTTCTTGATCCCCTCCGCCATCTACGATCCCCAATTGGTGACAGAATTTTTTGCGAAGCCATTTCCCACCAGTTTTGGTTTAGCCCAGACAATATTCAAGGATTTAATCGAAGTGGTGATAATTGCCTTCATGCAAACGATGAAAATTGCCCAGCTCTTTGATTTCAATTCCGAATTCCAACAAGCCTATTCGTTAATAGTAATTTCAATGACTGTGTTGGTTATGGTCTTGTTTATGAGAATTAGATCATCAAAAGATCAGTCTGCTGAAGAACGCACTTCTCCTGACCAGCCCTGGGTTGGCCAAACGATGTTTCTGGGGCTGACCTCGATGGTTTGCGCGGGGATTCCGGCCTGGATGGTGCCCTTTGCGATTAGCCTGGAATTTCCTGATAATCGCATGACCTTAGGGATGATGCTGGGGGCCAGCATGGTATTAGTGAGCTTCTTTGAATATGTGGTTAATTCGCAAATTAAGAGAGTCACCCTGCTGGCGGTGATAATTGGATTCGCGGCTGGATTTCATTACCAGACTGCGGAAAGTTACCGGATCGAATGGATACTCCAAAAGGATTTCATCTGGCAACTGGCATGGAGAGCCCCAAATATCGAACCTGGAACCTCAATCATGACTGATGCACTTCCCTTTCGATATACGGATGACGAGGCTTTCACGGCCATGGTGAATCTCGTATATAGCTCAGAGAATGATCAGGCTGAACTTGGGCATAGCCTGATAACTGTGTCCAAACGATTGGGAGATAATTTCCCGATTGACGCAAGCGATCCTATCGCAATGGAGATCGGCCCATTTGTATTTTCGGGGGTCACTTCCCAATCAATCCCAGTCTATTACTCTGGAAATGATTGTCTGAGAGTGTTCCACCCAATCGATGATGGTTATTCTCAAGCCTATCCGGGGATGATCGGGGAGACCATTCACTGGTCGAACCTCAGTACGATCACAGCTGATCAGGGCTATTCTGATCAAATTTTGACCCATTATTATGGCAATGAGCCAGGCCAGAGCTGGTGTTATTTCTACCAACAAGCCGCTCTGGCTGCCCAGCTAGAACGTTGGGGGGATGTCGTCGAATTGGATGAACTAGCCTATGGGAAGGGCAGGCAGTTCCTGAACCCCGTAGAACTGTTGCCTTTCATCGAGGGGAATGCAAATGCGGGAAATATCGACCGGGCTGTGCAACTGACAGAGCAGGTCACAGATTCGACGAATACTTTACACCCCCGGCTGTGTATATTGTGGAATCGGATTTCCGATAACTATTCTAGCGATTCAGATCGCCTAAATTTGGTCATCGAGGTAATTGAGGGGTTGGAATGTAAGCGTTACGATTAGGGAATGGTTCTAGATCATTTCCTCAGGGTGTAAACTAATCCTATAACAAAAGCAATGACCCCAACAGTAGTTCCCAGGATTTGCCAATACCCAAATCCTGGTTGGCGACCTAGTCCTATGATATCAAGGGTCGCCGAAACGACAGCCAAAATTATTCCAACGATCAAAATTACAATTCCCAAAGTTTTCTTGTCCATGATAAAGCCTCCTAATGGCTAACACCCACTCTCTTTTCATCAGTGTGGGTGTTAGCCATTATTGTCTGTTTCATTGCGTCCCCGAAGTTGCCATATGGCCTTTTTGATTATGTCTAAGGTGGCGAGGGTGGGGGTTGAACCCACGGCCAAGGGCTTATGAGTCCCCTGCTCTACCACTGAGCTACCTCGCCATAGCGGGAAAAATCTTACTATGCCCGCCTGGTTTTGTCAACGAAAACCCTTTCTGATCACCCCAAAAGACCGCCGCTGTAATGCAGTTGGTATGCGGAACGCTCCTCATGGGTAATCGCCTCGGTTCCCGAAAAGCGTTTGAAATCACCCAGCGCCCGGTTAGTGTATTTGAAGGACTGGAGTTCATAATTCTTTGGCCCGCGGAAAGGTTGCTCGGAGGATATCAACCTCAAAGCCTCACTCAAGAAATCATAGATTGCTTTCACCTCGTCCCCGGGCAACTCTTGGCTGACACCGCCTGCGTAGCTCATCCCCCAAACTGGCTTAGATGAAAAATACACCGTTTCCTGGCCAACAAAATACGCCATTCCAAAGTAGATATCCCTATAAAACAATGCCCCTTGGCGAAATTCATATTGGACGGAGCCCTTCAAGACGGGTTCTACACGCCGACTTGATTCAGATGCAGCGTAAGTGTTCTTCTTAGCCTTGATCAAAAAGGCAACAAAATCTTTCTCAGCAAGGGGAAGCATACAATAAGTCCTGTTAGCTATATCCGTCTGGACAAGATATAACTATACAATTTCACCGCCAAGGCCGCTAAGATCGCCAAGGATTTTATGATCAGGTTTTCTTCGCGCACTTGGCGTTCTTTGCGGTTCAGAAAAGTTGAGCGTTATCCATAATATAGATCTAAGGAATTACTTGATTGATGCTGCAGGTAATCCCGCCACAGACTCAGCCGCGTACACTGACCGCAGCACCGCCTGGGCGAAGACCTCGGCACCAAAAGCGCCCACAATATTGACATCAGCCCTTTTCTCTCCCATGGCCAGGGCGAAGATCGTATCGCCATCGACCATGGTGTGGGCTGGGCGGATGGTGCGCGCCAGGCCATCGTGAGCCATCTGGGCGACTTTGTTAGCGCCCTCTTTGCTCAGTTTAGCGTTGGTAGCCACGACCCCGATGACGGTATTACCCCGGCTGGCGAAACCCAAAGCGGTGCGCCCGATCAGCGATTTCATCACTTGCAGCGTGTCGGCGAAATAGCCCTCTGCGCCGATGTGCAAAGGTCCCACATCTGCGGCGCGGGCTCCGGCGATGATCTCTGCGCTGGCCGGGTCGATCACATCCCCGAAGGCGTTGACTGCCACCATAGCCCCCACGATCACCCCTCCGCCGATATCCATGCTGGCAGTGCCGATGCCCGCTTTCATAGCTTGCTTGGGCCCCAGGATTTTGCCTACGGTAGCCCCAGTTCCGGCACCAACGTTGCCCTGTGGGGGTGGATCGGCGCTGGCATTCAGGCAGGCCTGGTACCCCATCTCAGGGCCGGGACGCACATCGGCGCGGCCGATGCCCAGATCGAAGAGGATCGCCGCGGGCACAATGGGAACGCGTGCTACGCGCACATCGAAGCCGACCCCTTGTTCTTCCAGGTATTGAACCGCACCGGAGGCAGAATCCAGCCCAAAGGCAGAACCACCCGAGAGGACGACCGCATGCACCTTCTCCACCAAATGAAGCGGACGCAGGGCGTCGATCTCGCGCGTGCCCGGTGCGCCTCCGCGTTGATCTACACCCCCAACGGCGCCCTCGGGACATAGGATCACAGTGCAGCCGGTCAGGGCTTCATTGTCTTGCGCATGCCCGACCTGGATGCCGGGGATGTCGGTGATAGCGTTGTTGAGTTTCATCTATTCTCCGTAGAGAAGCTAAACTTTTCAAAAAAGTTTAGCTTCTGGTTAAGATTTTCTTTACACGCTCCACGATCTCCGCAGCGACTTCTGCCTTGCTCATCAGGGGGAACTCTTCCTTTTGGCCATCGGCATGCAGTAAAGTGACGCGGTTGGTATCGACGGCGAAGCCCGCATCTGTGGCGCTGATATCGTTGGCGGCGATCATATCCAATCCCTTGGACTCCAGTTTTCTCTGGGCGTTGGCCAGCAAATCCTGAGATTCAGCAGCAAATCCGACTACCACTTTGGGGGAGTCGAGTTTCTGGCGCTGAGTTTTGACTGCATTGAGGATATCATCGGTAGCAGCCAGTTCCAGGGTTGGCACGCCGCTGCTCTTCTTGATCTTGTGATCATGATATTGCGCTGGTCGGAAATCGACCACCGCAGCGCACATCAGCAGGGCAGCGGCCTTTTGACAGGCCTGCAGTGTGGCGTTTTTCATCTCTGTGGCACTCCGGATGTGGATAATTTTTGCGCCGATGGGTGGCTCCAGATGTGCCGGGCCGCTGATCAGGGTTACCTGAGCGCCAGCGTCGAGGGCAGCCTGGGCCAGGGCGTAACCCTGCCGGCCGGAAGCGCGGTTGCTCAGGTAGCGCACCGGGTCGAGGGCTTCTTGGGTGGCCCCAGCGGTCACTACAACATGTCGACCGGTTAACTGGCCCTGCCGTGAGAGCTGGTAGCGCACATGCCCGAGGATTTCCAGGGGTTCCGTCATGCGTCCCTTGGCGACCAGCCCCGAGGCCAGATGTCCTTGCTCGGGCCCGATGATCACTGCGCCGCGTTCGATAAGGGTGTCCAGATTTCTCTGTGTGGCGGCATGGCTGAACATGCCTGCATCCATAGCCGGAGCGATCAACAAAGTCGCGCTGTCTGGTCCCGTGCCTAGCGCCAAAGCGGTCAGGCTGAGCAGATCGTCAGCGCTGCCCTGGGCCAGTTTGGCCATGGTTTGGGCTGTGGCCGGGGCGATGAGCAATAGATCGGCCTCGTGGGCCAAGCCAACATGCAGCACATGCGCCTGGGCACCCCATAAGTCAGCATCTGTGTAAGCTGGCTGCCCGGTCACTGATTGGAAAGTCAGCGGGGAGATGAATTCGGTGGCCGCCTTGGTGAGGATGGTCTTGACCGTTGCGCCACTCTGGGCTAGCTTGCTGGCCAGGTCAGCAGCCTTGTAGGCAGCGATGCTGCCTGTCACGCCAAGCAGGGTTTTTGATTGAGCAAGTGGATTGGATTTCATGACCCCATTTTACATTAAAAATAGACTCAAAAGTCAGCAAGTGTTAATAGTAATGTCCAGATTTTGGGGGTGGAGGTGGGGGGGGGAGGTAAAATGGGCCCCCCCCCCCACCCCCAAAAAAGTGTTGGAGCCCCCGCC
>CAZUSV010000125.1:0-8653 GCA_964622645.1 uncultured Anaerolineales bacterium | reverse complement strand
CTTTTTTATTATTTTTTTTTGTTTTGGGGGGGGGCCCCCCGGCGCCCCACCCCCCCCCCCCCCCCCCCCCCCCCCCCCCCCACCCCCAAAATCTGTGAGCTACCCCGAGACCAATATATTTCTAATCTTGAGAGAGATGGAAGAAAGCATCAATATCGGCGTCACTCTCTTCGTCACGACGGCTCAGATCTAACTCTGACCAGCGGTAGCATTGACAGGGCAAGCCATCGAGGCACTCCTGACAGCAATAGTGATGTCCTTCGCTCATCAAGGGCACCCAAGTAACCTCTTCCCCACATCCATCGCACCAGATTGTATCTTTTATACGGGACATGATCATACCTCCATAAAAGTGGAAGAATCATTTTACGATCAGCACTGAACAGCCGGCGTAATGCACCAGCTTTCGGGAAAGGCTTCCCAGTAGCCAACTTTGTACCTGGCTAAGCCCACGAGACCCAGCCACGATCAAGTCGATCTCTGCCTCTTTGGCATAGTTGATGATCTGTGTAGCGGCATCACCTCTTTCCAGAACGGTCTTTGTCTCCAGGCCAAATTCCTGAAAGGGATGTTGGGTTTGTTGGAGTAGATCCTGACCATATTTTTCATCAGCCTCAGCCTGCTCCTTCAGGCGCTCTTCGATATTCTCTATGGGGATCGGAGGTGTGACATCCATGCCGGTTGGCCAGGCTTGGGTGATGAAGTCGACCTCGTAAATGGGGGGTATTACATGCATCAGGTGGATCGAACACTGCTTTGGTAATGGAAAATTTGCTAGATATCGAACGGCTTGGCCGGCGTGCTCTGATCCATCGACAACGAGCAACACCCGCATAAGCCGTGAGTAGGGGGCTCGCACAACGAGAACGGGGCAGCAAGAGTACTCGACAACTTGCTGGGCGACTCCCCCCAAGAATATGCCTAAGGTGCTGCGCAAACCCTTGGCCCCGACCACGGTGAGGTTGGGTTGGATTTCGTCGGCGCGTTGGTTGATGATCTCAGCCGGATATCCGGCGATCACTTCTGTCTGTACTTCAGCCTGATTGCTGCTGAGTTGAGTTTTGGTTTGCTCGAGAAGTTCATCCAGAGATGACGAAATCTGCGCGTGGCGCGGGATCATTACCGAAATAGCTGTGATCAAACTTTCCGGGGAAAGCGGCAGATCAGCGATAAATTCGGCCGCCGCAAAGGAATGCTCTGAACCATCGATAGCTAAGAGAATATTCTGGAGGATATTTCTCATTTGTGTCATCTGGCGCCTCCTTCCGGCTAACCGATATAAACGCAAAACCTGACCGATAGAGCCTCCATCAGGTCAGGCATTGTGAAATGCAATTGCTGTAATGATTGCGTGCCCAGCGCTGATGCCGGGTCAGATGAGTTGTTGAGGTGATGACTTAACTGTAGCAAAAAATCACCCTGATTTCAAGATGGATTCGAGTAAGAATTATAAGATGTCTTTAGGAATACCCCACGTCGATTCCTTGAGAGCCAATTTAAGCATTCGTGATCAGATTAACAAATTGGTTAGGTGGTACTAGAGTACGTTGTGTGAAAAATCAGCCTGTGCTAGACTTTTTTTATAGATGATGTCAGATTCGGGGATGTTTCGAGAGGCCCTTGAGGCAGTTAAAAAGAATCAACGGGTTAGAGCACGAGATCTGCTGACGCGTCTTTTGCGCGTAGACAAAGAGAATAGCGAGTACTGGCTCTGGCTTAGCACTGTCGTCGATTCGGATAAGGAGCGCCACTTCTGTTTGAGGTCGGTGATACGGATCGACCCTGATAACGAAGCTGCCCAGCGAGCCTTGCGAATGATGGGGGAAGAAAGAGCTGGAGAGGATATTATGCCTGTCCCGCCAACCAGACGAAAATGGGATATCGATCTAGGCGAAGAAGAGCCGGAACTGAAAGGCTTCAAGAAGGTTCTAGCCAATCCCGTGTTGCGATTACTGTTAATTGGTGGTGCAGGGATTATTGTGATCGGTTTGGTACTGATCGGTATTTTTGCGCCCCCAGGGACAATATTCGGACCACGACTGACGATTACCCCCATCGCCTGGTCCGCTACGCCCAGTGAAACAGCTACTGAGACGCCAGTTGTGATCGGGGACACACCCACACCTCAATTCACGAATACCCCTCAGCCCTTGTGGATGCAGCTCGAATCGACCTATACCCCCACACCTGTGTATGTAAATACACCGCATCCTCTCAGCGAGGCTTACCAGGTTGCCATACGTTCGCTTGGCCGCGGCGACTGGGATTCGGTATTGACCTTCATGGAGCAGGTGCAGCGTGAGAATCCCGAATCGCCAGACCCCTATTACTATATAGGAGAAGCTTACCTCCACCAGGAGAATTATGAGCGCGCTCTGAGGGCATTTGAGCAAGCCATAGAATTAGATCCCAATTTCGCGCCGGCGTATGTGGGGCGCTCCCAAACATTACTGGCGCAGGGTGTGAAAGTCGATTACGGCGCTGATCTTAGAAATGCAATTGCTCTTGCTCCGGATTTCAAAGCTGGCTACTTGGCTTTGGCTGAATATCAATTAAGCGAGGCAGATCCTGAGGGGGCACTCATTACCTTAGATAGTGGGGCCGAATTGTTGGCAGATCACCCTCGCTATTACCTGCTGCGAGCGAAAGCGTTGCTGGCCCTCAAGCAATACGAAGAAGCCCTTACAATTGCTCAGACAGCTTACCAGTTAGATATCACTGCGTTGCCAGTGTACTTGCTTTTGGGCGAAGCTTACCTATGGAAAGATCAGCCCCAAGAAGCGCTTGGCTATATTCAAACATATGGTTTGTATGAGCAGGAAGATCCTAACTATTTCTCCTTATTGGGCTGGGCCTATTATGAGATCGGTGAGGATTACCAGGCAGCTTTCGATGCCATTGATCTGGCCTTGGAACTCGATGAGGAGAATGGTCTGGCCTATCGGATCCGTGGATTATCAGCCCTGGCCATCGGTGAAGACTACCAGGCCATCGAAGATATCGCTCGCGCACGGCAATTGCTGCCTGATTCATTTGACCTGAGTTTTGGATTGGCACGCGCTTTCTGGGCCATTGGTGACTTTGATAAAGCTTATGCCCAGGCGAATGCCAGTGAAGATCTCGCTCAAACTGATCAAGAGTTTGGCATGCTCTATTACTATCGAGCGAATATTGCCCTTGCACTGGCTCAATTAGATCGTGCAAGGTTGGATTACCAGGCTTTGCTTGATCTGCCAGAAGAATCTGTACACGATGAGTGGCGCATCGAAGCAGATTTGTATCTAAATCCGCCCACAGTGACTCCAACTCCTACTGCGACACAGACCGCTACACCGATTCCGACTTCAACCTCAACACCCTCTCTCACTGCAACACCGTGATGCTTGTTTCTTCAGGGGAGTGCGGGTCTGTTACTCATCTTATGGTTGGGCTGCAACCCGTGAAGAAGGCATTTTTGCATCAGGAAACTCAGGAATTATGAAAGCCGTCCGTCAAGAAAGACGATTATATTACCGAGTCCTGTTGAACGCGATGGGATTGTCTGTTTTGGTGTTGAGTGCTTTCGAAGGGATTTCCTTCGAAGAGCAATTTTGGGCGGCGCTTGTTGCGATTGGGTTTATCGCCTTTCTGGCGAACTTTCCTTTGACCATATTTTTAGGGGAATTCAATGTGATCTCTGTGGTCACTTTGGGTAGTGGGATGTTTTTTGGGATCCCTCAGACGATTTGGATCACGGCTATTGGTACTTTCATTGGATATGTATTTCGTAGGTTTTTTAGACCTATACTTGTTGATACCAGTACACCGCTACGTGATTGGTGGTTTGATCTGGGATTCAGTATTGCGACGAATATTGTTCCCCTCACCTTTGCCTTCTACGTTTTTGGTGATCCCAATTTGATTGCATACATCGACACTTCTGAGAGTATTTGGAGTAAGGCCATTCTCCCGGCACTGGCATTTGTGATTTTGCATGGCTTGTTACTTTGGTTGAATGGCGTTTTACATTGGGGATTCTCGTTAATGACCAACCGGGAAGATTTGTTGTTCCTGATCGTGCTTGAATTGCTTCCTGTTCCACTATTGCTGATTGGCGTTGAAGCATATCCGTACGTTGGAAATATTTTTATCGTAGCTATCGGGGGCATTCCGGCAGTGATAGCAGTTTTGCTTTATGGAGCAACTGCAGCGCGCGCAGATCTGCAAAAACGCGTTCAAGAACTCTCTACACTCAGCCAGGTTAGCCATACATTGCGTTCATCCTTAAGCCTCGATGATCTCTTGGCGACTATTCAAGCACAAGTCCTGCAAGTTCTAGGGGTAGACAATTTCTTCGTTGCCCTGGTAGATACTCAGAAGAAACAATTATGGTATCCATTAGCTGTAAGATTTGGAAAGAGAGTTTCCTGGCCGAGACGGCCAATGATGGATCGTCTCACAGATCGGGTAATCCGCAGTGGCAAAGCAATTATCTTGACCCCGCAGATTCAAAGTGGTCCAGATCCCATCGGTTTACCCCCCAGTGAAGCCATGCCACAGTCCTGGTTAGGGGTGCCTCTAGTAACACCTGAAGGGGTGATTGGTTGTCTGGCAGTTTTCGAAACCCTCGATGGAGTCGAGTTCACTGAGTTCGATCTTGATTTGCTGACCACGCTTTCGGCTCCGGTAAGCGTCGCAATCCAAAATGCGCTGCTTTACGATCAGTTACAGGAGCGCGCCGCCCAACTAGAGTCTCTCTATCATCTCACTGGACAGGTAACAGCCAGCCTGGAACTAGATGCAGTTATGTCTCAGGTTTGCCAGTCAGCAGCTCAAGTGGGGGGTAGCCAGCGCAGTGCCATCTATTTATATGACCCTGGAGAGGATAAAGTACATCTGGCATCCTATTTTGGTATTTCCGAAAAGTTTGCTAACCAGAGCAAGGAGTTCTCGATTGGGAGTGGTCGGAGAACAAAATGTATGCGTACTGGGAATGTAGAGCTGGTCCCTAATGTGCCGGAGACTTCTCTGGCTGTAAAAATGGTCAGAGCGTTGCAGACAGATGGTATCCAGGCATACGCAGATTTCCCTTTGGTCACGCCCGATGGCCAGATCGGATTTCTGTCAGTCTTCCACAACGAGCCCCATGAATTTCCTCAAGAAGAAGTCGATCTTCTGCAGACTTTTGCTGCACAGGCTGCCTTGGCGGTCTCGAACGCACAATTGCACACTACGACCGATAAGCAGCTTGCCCGGCGAGTCCACCAGTTGGCCATTCTTGAGGCTGTTGGCAGGGAGCTTTCTGCTGCCAGTCACTCAGAGGAGTTATTTCCACTAATACTAGAGTATGCACTTGATTTCACTCAGGCTCCCTTAGGGGGCATAATTTCCTATAATTTTGAGACAGGCCTGGCACGCTTTAGAGCGAAACATGGTTATGACGTCTCTGATTTCCTTCCACTAGATAAGGGGATTACACTTAGGGCTCTACGTACAGGTCAGGTCGAGAACATTGCCGATGTGCGTCTGGACTCGGATTATTACAATGCCACGGGGGGCAAAACGCAGTCCCAACTCAGTGTGCCCATTACACACGAAGATGAAGTCCTGGGAGTGATTACTCTAGAAAGTTACGAACTGAATGCGTTCTCCAAAAGCGAGCAGGCATTGGTTGAACAGTTGGCGAACCAGGCCGCGGTTGTCTTAGTCAATGCAAATTTGTACCAGGAAACCCAACGGCATCTCAATGAGCAATCTACGCTGTTTCAGGTCACGGCTCGGCTTGTCGAGGCATTAGATGCTAAAGCGACTGTGGAGATATTATGTCAGGCTCTACATGCAGTTTCTGCTCCGCAGCGTCTAGGAATCTTCCTATTGAATGAGAACAGGCTTGTGTATGATTTGGCTTTGATCGAAGAATACAATGCCATTGGTTGGTTGAAGGAAAAGCTAGATGCGCAAATCATATCCAGTCTGTTGCACAATGAAACCAGGTTCGTTCAACTTGGCAGTGATGAATATAAAGAAATATTCCTGAAATCAAAAGAAGGCGAAGGAGAATTCCTGCTCTTTCCCTTGAGAACAGCTCAACAATTAAATGGCTTAGCCATCCTTAATTTCAAATCAGAGAGTGAAATATCAGCCAATCTTATTCGATTGGTGGAGGCGATTCTTGCCCAGGGAGCCATAGCAATTCAAAACGCCCAATTATTTGTAGAGACAACCCAGCGCCGGGAGCAGTTGAGCGCAGTGATCAATTCTGTGGCTGAGAGTATTATGATGGTTAATTCAGAGGGGTTTGTGACACTTTCTAACCAGCCACTTTCGAATCTGTCCGGATTGACGAGCGACCAGCTTGTTCAAACTCATTTGAGTGATCTTGCTAAGGATGTTTTGATCAGGTTAGGATATCAGCAGGACGATTTGATCAACCTATTGGCTGAACTGGCTGATGGCAAGACTCCTGCTTCTACGATGGATGTTTACGAGGTTCCTGGCGTTGAGCCGATCAGCATCGTCGAGCGTTCTACGTACCCGGTAATGGAGACGAGAGACTTTATCTTGGGGTGGATGATCGTCTGGCGTGATGTGACCGAAGAACACAGGATCAACCAAGAGCGCGAGGCCATAGCTGATGCCCTGATCCATGACCTGCGCTCGCCGATCAGTGCGGTATTGGGCTCGATCGATTTATTGAATGAGGCCATTCCCGAAGATGTCCCCAGGGATGTCATCGATCGCTCACTCCAGGTGGCTCGTCGCGGAGCCAAGCGCGTTCTGCGGTTGATCATGTCTCTGTTGGATGTCGCCCGCATGCAATCTGGCCGTGTCGAGCTAGATCGTATGCCGGTCGATCTCTCAGCGATGATTCCTGAATTGTTGATGGATATCGAAATCATTGCTGATGAATATGGCATCGATGTTAAGGATGAAATTGCAGAAGATTTACCCGTCATTTTTGTCGATGAAGACAAAATCTCACGGGTGATCATGAATCTTTTGGATAACGCGATCAAGTTCTCACCGGAAAACGGTGAGGTACGGGTGCTTGCCACTTCAGATGACGGTGGTGTTGTCGTCCAAATCTGGGATCAGGGCCCGGGGATCTCAGAGGAATACCGTGCCATTATCTTCGAAAGGTTTTCACAGATCTCGGGTCAGTTTGGTCGCTGGCGCGGTGCTGGCTTGGGTCTGGCTTTCTGCCGCCTTGCCGTCGAAGCTCATGGGGGCAATATTTGGGTGGAACCTCCTCCAGATGGTCAGGGGAGTGTCTTTACACTAACATTACCTTTTCGTTAATCTGATAATTTAAGGGTTTGATACGCGCTGCAATTCTGTGGACATCACAAATGTGTTGTATGGATGCCAGGTAGACATCACAAAATACAGTCGCACCAGGTTACGGTCTCCAGTTGTGTAGCGTTCCAGGATAAATGGTCCATATGGAGATCCAGGATCTACTCTGCCAGGGATGGTGACATTGTGCTCGCAGTCAAGGTTGAGGAAGTGACCAAAATCCTCTGTCAGGTGCATAAAGCCGCAGTAGCCTCCATCCTTGGCTGGATCAAAAACGGTCACAGCTGGGTCCCATGGACCCCAGGCGAAATCAGCGCTGTGCATTTCGATGGAGAGAAAATCGCAGTTATACATGGCGATCCAACTTTCAGCGATTTCGTTGTAATGGACGGAAAATTCCCCGATACAACCTTCGGTTCCTGCTTTCTCTTCCAGGGGTACACCTGCAAACCAATCTCCTGTAACCAGGGGATTGTCAATATCGATCACGGGCTGAGCCTGATCTTCTAGTTCGCTCCAAATCGGCTGGTTGCCCTCACCGAGACCAGCAAAGTAAACCATAGCCTGGGGGTCTTCGATCAGGGCAAATGGAACCGCAGCTAGAAACAGATCGCTCCCTCGGTATATTGGGCCAATCCCGAAAATGAAGAGCCAATCTGTTGCTCCGACTTCTTCGAGCCCGGGGACTACCAGGTTGGGTATCATATCGACGCTGGCCCCGATGAAGCGGTTCGTGCTCACAGCATGCAGGGTTTGAAAGGTCTGGGCATTGTCATCCGAGCGCGCCAGGAAAAGAGTTCCTGGGCTTCCTTGAGAATACCAGACATATATCGAATCTCCATTGCTAATGCCCTCTTCCTGCACGCCATCGATTTCGAAGCTGGGGTACATCCACAGGTTGGGATTATTTGGGTGGGTCAAGAACTCGAGGGAAACGCAGTCTTTGGGATCATCATCAGTGGTATAGGCTGTAGCATCAGCAGCCATTGGATTGGGGGCTGAGTTGGAGGCACCATCCATAGGATCAACAGGGATGGTTTCCGTGGAGAACGTGTCACCGAACAGAATCCAAAGCTTACCATCATGTTCGAAGGAAGCGCCCAGATCGGTGCCATGAAAGCCATATCGGCTGAAAGTCTGATTGAGTGTGGGCATCTCGCTTGGGGCTACTCCAGCTTCAGCTGCATTTTGATAATCATACTCCCCTGTTAGCTGGCAGACTTTTTGGGTGGAGCCTTCTACCACAACAAATGTGGTGGTAGGATCGGTTTCATAATCCTCGATTGAAGTGCTCTGGCTTTCTTCTGAATTTACCTGAGGAGTTACTGCATTAATTATGTTCTCACTTTCCCCACACCCTAATCCGACCAGCACTAAG
>CAZUSV010000124.1:0-19534 GCA_964622645.1 uncultured Anaerolineales bacterium | reverse complement strand
GGCGTGCGGAGCACGCCGCATACCCCCAAATCTGGACATTACCACGGGAATTCCTGGAGACCCAGTAACTTATAGTTTTGTATTTGCAGCTTTGGCCGGTCGGCCGAAGGCCCGCCGTTGGCGTGACCGTGCTGTGTACTAAATTTCCTCAACGATCAGCCCATTTGGGGAAATTCGAGGCTGAAAAATTTGTGCATCTATTAGGCTGGCTTCTTCAGCAGCGCGTTGCCAGGCTTTTACGAGTTTGCCCTCGTCTCCGGGGCGAGTCAATGCGAAGACAGAGCCGCCGCCGCCTGCGCCGGTGAGCTTGGCTCCTAAGGCTCCATTCTGCAGGGCGGTGTCGATCAGCAGGTTGTTGGCCCAGCCAGCGCCATCTTCGAAGCCACAGTAGGTCATCATCTCGTCGACAAGCTGGTGGTTGCGGTTCATCAGGTCACCAAAGGTCGGCCAATCTTTTTGGAGCAGGGCGATCTTGCCTCTCCAGGCGGTTTCCCAGGCACCTAGCATGAAGCGTACCATGGGCGGAGGATCACCGCCTTTTGCCAGCCAGGTTTCGTGTTCTGCCAAATAACGCGGACGCATCCTGCCGTGCACATCCCCAGAGTCATGCCTGATGCCGCTGGAAATGGCCACCAGCGGAAGTTCACTTACCCAGGGATCTAGACGTTCATAGGTGACGTATGGTTCACCGTGGAGTTGTTTCTGTTGAAGCTTGCCACGATAATCCAGGTAAGCGATGCCGCCGAACAGGGGTACATAGCGGTCGGCGTATCCTGCTGTGATGCCCAATTCCTTGGCTTCAACGCGTTGGGTGAGTTCTGAGAGGATGTAATCATTGTGCAAGTTGGCATCAAGCTCGTAGTGTGCTCGCAAACCTGCCAAAGTCAGCAGTACGAAAAGCGACGATCCACCCAGGCCGCTTTGGCGGGGGACATGGCTCCAGATGGTGAGGTGGAAACCTTTTATGGGCAGTTTCTCTCTGAATTCTGAACTGTATCGATATAGTCTGTTGATAGCCCCTTTGATTAGATCGAGCTGACCATCATAGGGAAGAGGAATCTGCTTGGGTTCGAGGATCAACTTATCGTTCGTCCGAAGGTCATCTTCCTTTGGCAGCATCATCTCGAGGACTATGCCTTCATGCTCATCGATGTGTGATTCAGCATAGATATCTACAGCCGCAGAAATCGTAGCAAAATCGCCTTCACATGCATCGCTGGGATTACCGAGGATATTGATGCGAGCAGGAATTTTCAGATCATATGCCATATGGGTATCAGACCCCAGGGATTTTGCTGGGGTCTGCGGATCGATGCTTTATAGATTTGAGAGATCCTGTTTCGGCGTTTTTCTATGAACCCCTGGGGTTCTAGGTAACAAGTTCAGACAGTGTTTTCTCTGCAAAGGCATAGCCCCGATCCATAGCCTCGAAGTTCATGGGAAGGGTTTTGCGGTGGCGCTCGGGAATGTGTTCCGCAAGAGCTTGCTTGACCACCTCAAGGGATAAGACGTGCGCCAATCTCAGCATGCCACCGATCATGACCATATTGGCCATGCGCGCCAACCCGATCTCTTCAGCGATCTCATTGGCGGGGACATAGAGGTGTTTTACGTCTTCACGTTCCAAGCCACGGTTGATCAAGGACGAGTTGGCCACCAATACCCCCTCAGGTTTGATGAGTTTCTCGTACTTATCCAGAGAGGGCAAGTTCATCACGATAGCAACATCTGGATTGCGCACGATGGGTGAACCGATCTCCTCATTCGATACGATGACAGTACAGTGAGCGGTGCCGCCACGCATTTCGGGGCCGTAAGAAGGGATCCAGGTTACATTGAGGCCGTTATCCAGGGCTGCATAAGCCAAAACTTGACCTGCAAAAAGGGTTCCTTGACCACCAAAGCCTGAGATGATGATACTTGTTTCTGCCACTTTATTGCTCCTGTTATTGTATTCGCAAAGGGTTGTAAGGGCCCAGGAAAAGGGTGTGTGAGGTATGCCCCGCACACCCTCTTCCTGGAATATCGGTTACGAAGGCTATGGCTTGAGGCCTTTTAGTTCGGGGTGGATTTTGTAATCACCCAGTGGGAAGACTGGGATCATATGCTCGGCGATGAAATCCAGAGCTTGGCTGGGTTCGATCTTCCAGTTGGTCGGACAGGTCGAGAGCAGTTCTACCATGGAGAAGCCCAGACCGCGCTCCTGGGTTTCGAAGGCCATGCGCAAGACTTTTTTGGATTGGCGGATGTGTTTGGCATCATGCAGGCTGCGGCGCACGATATACCCCGCTCCATCCATGGTGGCCAGCATCTCAGACATGCGGATGGGGAAGCCAGTCAATTCCACATCCCGTCCGAAGGGAGACGAGGTGGTCGTCATACCTGGCAGGGTGGTGGGCGCCATCTGGCCGCCGGTCATCCCATAGATGGCGTTGTTGATAAAAACTACGGTGATGTTCTCACCTCGGGCAGCAGCATGCGTAATCTCAGCCATGCCGATAGAGGCCAGGTCGCCATCGCCTTGGTAGGTGAAGACCGTGTTACCTGGCAGTACACGTTTGATGCCCGTAGCCATAGCTGGGGCACGCCCGTGAGCGGCCTCGACGAAATCCATATTAAAATATTTATAAGCAAAAACCGAGCAGCCAACTGGGGCCACGCCGATGGTTTTTTCACGCAAGCCCATCTCGTCGATAACTTCGGCGACCAAGCGGTGGGCAATCCCATGTGTGCAGCCTGGGCAATAGTGGGTGGTTGTATCTGTAAAGGATTCTGGCCGCTGGTATACAACCTTCATTTCGGGTTTCACGGGCGCAGTCATTATTTACCCTCCTGTACAATCTTTTCCAGTCGAGAGATCCACTCTGCGCGAGCATTGCCATTGACGGGTTTCGTATTCTTGGCAACCCTGCGGATTTCGTCCAAGATTTCATCGGGGAAGGGGGTCACACCACCCATGCGGCCATAAAACTCGACCGGGATGCGCCCCTCAACGAGCGTGGTGATATCATCAAGCATCATCCCAGAGTTCATTTCTACTACCAGGATCCGCTTCACGCGTCTAGAAATCTCTTCGATCTGCTTCTTGGGGAAGGGGGCCAAAGTGATCGGGCGGAAAAGCCCGACTTTGAGGCCCTCTTCTCGGGCGATACGCACCGCCGAGGAAGCCACTCGGCCGGCGGTGCCGAAGCCGATTACGGCGAACTCGGCATCTTCCATCATAAACTCGCTGAAGCGAACTTCGTTCTGCTCGATCTCCATCCAACGTTTTAGCAGACGAATATTGGTGACTTCTTCATCAGCAGGATCAATGTAGATCGAGGAGAGAAAATTGGGCTGGCGTCCTTTGGCTCCGGTAACAGCCCACTCTGGAGGATCTTTAGGAAGTTCCCGCATAGGGGGGAGTTCCGCCGGTTCCATCATTTGCCCGAGGTTGCCATCTACAATCACATGGATGATATTGCGGTATTTATCTGCCAGGTCGAAGGCCAGGAAGATGTTGTCGATGGTTTCCTGAACGCTGGCAGGGGCCAGTACAATAGGGAAATAGTCTCCGTGACCACCACCTTTGACCATTTGATAGTAATCCCCTTGTGATGGAGCGATATTGCCTAGTCCAGGTCCGCCACGCATCACATTAACAATCACAGCGGGAACTTCGGAACCCGCGATGTAGGAAATGCCTTCCATCATCAAGCTGATGCCAGGGCTGGATGAAGCCGTCATCACGCGTTTGCCTGTGCAGGCTGCGCCATAGACCATGTTGACAGCAGCGACTTCACTCTCTGCCTGAACAAAAGCTCGGCCAAGCTTGGGCATCCGCTTGGCCATGTATTCAAGAAATTCCGTTGAAGGGGTAATTGGGTAACCATAAAAGCCTTCACATCCCGCACGTATTGCTGCTTCGGCAAAGGCTTCGTTTCCTTTGAGTAGTTCTTTAGCCACTGTATGCTACCTCCTAGACAGAAGCTGGGGCTTTTTTGGTATGGATGGGGACTTCCCGGTACACAGTGATGGCGGCATCTGGACAGATGATGGCACAGATGGCACATCCAGTACAACCTTCATCAATCAAATGGGCTGGATGATACCCCTTGGGTGTCAGGCGTTCCATATCTAGAGCAATCACGTCTTGAGGACAGGCACTTACGCACAATCCACACCCCTTGCAGTGCATGTCATCGACATCGATCCAACCTTTTACAGGCATTATTGAAACTCCTTGTTTTGGGAAACCTTTTTGAGGATACCGCAAATTATCCAAGCCAATTATTACTATCTTTGTCCGTTTTGCGTAGTGAAAACTGTCATTGGGATGTCAAACAAATGTACTTATCGTTGGCATAGATATTGCGATATATTGGCTTGATCCTTGCGGCATACATTACTGTGGTACTATATCTTTTGCAATCATTAACCAACTATCCCTAACCAAACCATAGATTTTTTGTTGTTAGAATTACATTACTGAAGTTGTGTTATTTTTTTGCTTTGCAGGTTCAGATCAGTGCAGAATTCGTTACTGCTTAGTATCGTCCATGAATAAGTTTGTAGTGGACTTTAGTCATCCTGACCACTGAAGTGGTCACTATGAGCCTATACCACTAAGAACCTATCCGAAAATTCGCTTGAACCGGTCTCCTGACCGTGTTCGGCTCGGTCTGGAGACCGGCCTAAGCAATTTTCGGATAGATACTAAGTTATTTTTGGACAACTGCTTAGGAGTGGCAGAGGTGTTCTAAAATATGGGGTGCAAACCTATCAGCACCTATTTTGGGATACTTTCTCGATGGTTAGACAGTGATCAGATTTCTTAATTTGCTGAGTCTATGGAAAAGATCCTTGTAGTTGATGATAATCGTCAGATCGCAGACTTCTTAGCCTATAAAGTGCTGCCCAAGTTGGGCTACAAAGGGTCGGTGGCATATACAGGGAATAGGGCGATAAAGGTTCTCCTAGATCGTTATAAGCAATTGAGTTTAATGCTCCTGGATTGGGAACTCCCAGATATGACCGGTTTAGATGTCCTTCAGTTGATGAAGGACAAAAACATATCTTTGCCTACGATCATCATCACCGGTGAAGGCTCTGAAGAAGTTGCAGTGGATGCCCTACGCCTAGGGGTGGAAGATTATCTGGTGAAACCTATTGAATCAGATGTCTTGGGGGAAGCAATTGGTCGAGCTCTGGAGAAGAGTCGTCGTCGGGAGCGAAAAGCTGTCCAAACTGCCAGACTTAAAAACCAGTTAAGCTGGATGTCAGAAATATCGAAAATCGGTCGCTTTATCACCTCTACGCTGGATGTGAACGAGGTACTTAGGCGGGTGATCGATTCGGCGACAGAGCTGGTTAGTGCCGACCAGGGGTCGCTAGCCTTATTGGAATCTCCAGGGGAGCACTTATATTTGCGAGCGCTACGGCCAAGTATCCATGCACAAATCCAATACTTAAGGATACCGGTCTCGATACCTCAATTTGATAGGGTTCTGATGAGCCAGAAACCCGTCAGAGGCGTAGGGCAAGAGAAAGCAACACTGCGTAATCTAATCCATCTGCCTATTCTGATTGAGGGTAAAACCAGTGGAGTGCTATCCATTTCCCGCCAGGGCAGCAGCGAATTCACTGTTGAAGAGGAAGCCAAACTTGTGGCACTTTCAGATTATGCAGCAATTGCCATCAGCAATGCTTTGCAATTCAATAAGGCTAATATTAGTTTACATGATGACAGTCACGCTGTGGATCTCCAGCGGGCCATCGATCAGAACGAGTTTATTCTCCATTATCAACCCATCGTCTCGATAGATCAGCGCGATCTGATCGGCTTCGAAGCCCTAATTCGCTGGGTGCATCCAGATCGTGGAATCCTTGTCCCTGGTGATTTTATCCCTGCTGCCGAAGATAGTGGCTTGATCTCCGATATCGACCGCTGGGTATTGCATCAAGCCTGCCAGCAGCTCTATTCCTGGCAACACGCCTCGATTTCTGATCCCGATTTTAGCGTGAGTGTGAATATTGATGCAGATCATCTTACTCGGGATGTGTTTCTGGAAAATGTGATATCGGTCTTGAGGGATTGTCGCATAGATCCCTCAAGCCTGAAGCTTGAAATTCCTGAAAAGGCAATCGTGCAAAATCCTGATTTGACGGTAGATTTGATCAAGGAACTCTCTGGTCTTGGTATTCAAGTATTAGTGGATGATTTTGGCAGTGGTTATTTTTCTGTGGGGCAATTATCAAACTTGCCTTTGAGTGCCATCAAGATTGATCGCTCATTCATCAAGGGAATCCATGGTGATCATCAGCAGAGGCAAATCCTAAATGCGATCGCATCTTTGACCAACCGATTGAATGTCAATGTTGTTGCGGAAGGCATCGAAACGCAAATCCAACTTGATACCTTGAAGCAGATGGGTTTCTCATATGGGCAGGGATATTTAATTGCGAAGCCAATGGAAACCAATGCTGTGCCGCTTTGGCTGCAATCATCCCAAGCTTAACCCCGATTACACTTTGGTCGAGATATTTTAAATTCTGGCTCTCTAGGAATCGCCGCATACCCCCAAATCTGGACAGTGTCATGGGAATTCCTAGAGGCCAGAAATTCTCAGGTAAGATCTGATTGCATGGTGTGGTCAGATAATCCTTGATGCTTTGCAAGTTCTGGTTGACAGCCAAAAGTAAGCCCTGTATAATATCGCAGCCCCAGAGGCTTTGCCCTGGGGCGAGTGTGTGTATTGAATTGGAACAGCTCAACCAACGAGCGGATTGATCCGTCAGGTTGAGTAGAAATCAAATTTGTATCCCCAAGTTTCCCCGTATCTCGGCGGAATTGAGTGCTAAAATTAATGTCGTGCGGTGCATACGGTGTGAAGTGAAGGTTGGAGGACGATAGATGTTGTACGCGATTTTTGAGAATGGCGGCAAGCAATACAAAGCCGTCCCCGGCACCACGGTCGATATCGACCGTATGTCTGTCGAAGAGGGCACCAAGGTCAATTTCGATCAAGTGATGCTGGTTTCAGACGATGGTAAGGTTCAGGTGGGCACCCCCACGGTCAAGGGCGCTAAGGTTCAAGGTGTTGTCGAGGAACATTATAAAGCCAAGAAAATCATCGTCTTCAAGTATATTCCGCGCAAACGTTATCGACGCACTCAAGGCCATCGCCAGCAGTACACCCGGGTGCGCATCGATAAGATTGTCAAGAAATAGGGAGTTGGATTATGGCTCATAAAACAGGTGGTGGTTCTACCCGCAACGGTCGCGACAGTGAATCAAAACGCCTCGGCGTGAAAAAATTCGGTGGTGAATACGTTCGTTCTGGCAACATCCTGGTTCGCCAGCGCGGCACTAAGATCAAGCCTGGACGCAATGTGGGTTTAGGCAAGGATCACACCATCTTTGCTACAGTCGAAGGTTTCGTTAAATTCGAGACTATCCGCGGCGGACGCAAACGAGTTAGTGTTGTTGACGCCCAGTAGAGGTATTGGAATGAAGAAAGATATCCATCCTACATATTATCCTGAAGCTGTGGTTACCTGTGCCTGCGGTAACTCATGGACAACGGGATCTACACAAGAGTCGATCCGTACAGATATTTGCTCCAAATGTCATCCTTTCTACACGGGTGAACAGCGCATCGTTGACACCGAGGGTCAGGTCGATCGCTTTATGAAAAAGCTTGAGGCTCGCGAAACTTATATCGCTGAGCAGAAAGCCCAGGATGACGAGCGACTGTCTCCGTCACGGCCTATCGGTGAGCTAGAGTTGGGTGCTCGCGTTGAGAAGGCGCTCGAAGAAGCTGGGATTACTGAAGTCGGCCATGCCCTGGCCAAGCTCGCATTAGGCGAGGCAGCGATTCTGGAGATCAAAGGCTTTGGACGCAAATCCTTGGCGGATCTAAAGAAGAGTTTGCGGCGTTTGGGGTACGAATTACCCGAAGCAGCGGATGCAATTTCAGTGTAATACTACCCGCTAAAACAATTTTGATGTAAACTTAACAGGCAGATACGAAAGTGTCTGCCTGTTTGTTTTATGGGATATGGATTCGCGAGTGAACATAATTCAGAAAGCAAGAATTTTCGCCACAGAGAACACAGAGAGAATATTTTATACTCCGTGTTCTCTGTGCTCTCTGTAGCAAACTCATTGAGGAGCATATGAAACATCACAGAGGATCACTGGAAATCGTTACTGGCTCGATGTTTTGCGGCAAGACAGAAGAACTCATCCGTCGCCTGCGGCGCGCAACCATTGCCAAACAGAGAGTGCAGGTATTCAAACCTGCCATTGATGACCGCTATGCCGAAAAGAAGGTTGCCTCGCATAATGGGATGGTTTTCGATGCCATACCGGTAAAAAGTGCGGCAGAAATCATCGCACATCTTCATGATGATACTACGGTGGTGGCGATAGATGAGACTCAATTCTTTGATATTGCAGTTATCGATATTGTTCAGAAATTAGCTGAGCGCGGCCTGCGCGTGATCGTCGCGGGGCTGGATATGGACTTTCGCGGAGAGCCGTTTGGACCCATGCCGATGCTCATGTCGAAAGCCGAGCGTGTGGACAAGCTGCATGCCATCTGTATGGTATGTGGAGAGCTGGCTTCCCGCACTCAGCGTCTGGTGGATGGCTCACCAGCGCGTTATGATGATCCGGTGGTTATTGTTGGGGCCGATGAGATGTACGAGGCACGCTGCCGGCAGCATCATCGGGTGCCGCGTTGAATGTAGGCGCATCAGGTGGGGTGCATCTCCAAAGATGCACCCCACCTGATGCGCCTACCTTAGGAGGACAATTGTTAGATTATCACGAATTCTTGCAGGAAACCCTTATCGACGAGCACACCCTCCAGGAACGGATCGCAGCTTTGGGGGCAGAGATCAGCAGCGATTACAGCCAGAAGAGCCTGCACCTGATCTGCATTCTGCGCGGGGGAGTCATGTTCCTCACGGACCTCATGCGCCAGATTTCAATTCCCCACACCATCGACTTTATGGCCATCTCTTCGTATGGCACTGGAGCCCGGCAAACCAGCGGCCAGGTCCGTCTGACCATGGACCTCAAAGATGATATTGGGGGACGCGATGTGCTGCTTGTCGAAGATATCGTCGACAGCGGCAATACGTTATCGTCGGTCTTGGAATTGCTGTCTTTGCGTAAACCAGCCAGTTTGAAGGTTTGTACCCTGCTCGACAAATTCGAGCGTCGTGAAGTGGATGTCCCCATCGATTACTGCGGTTTTACCATCCCAGACGCCTTTGTGTTTGGTTATGGTCTCGATCTTGATGAATACTATCGAGATCTGCCATTTATTGGCGTCGTCAACCCTGAGCGCTTCCAGCCCCCGGAGTAGGATGTTCGGTGGGGGAGTTCGAGAGGGATCCTGTTTCCCAAAGATTTGATCTCGTCCCATACGCCGGACGTTGGGTTGCCCGTGTGGGTGACCAGATTGTCGCTCAGGGAGGCACTCCCCAGCAGGCCTTAGCTGCCGCGAAAGCTTCTCGATACAAAGAAACCCCGGAGGTCTTTTTCGTGCCTACAGGATCACCATTACATTTCTCTGCGTTGTTCGAGAAAGTCTGCCGCGCCTTACCCAAAGATGTGCCTGTCTATCTGGTCGGAGGTGCAATGCGCGATATCCTGCTTGCGCGCCCGATTCACGATTACGATTTCGTGATTGAGGGTCAGGCGCTGCGCATCGCTCGCGGTGTGGCCAACAAGATTGGGGGTGCTTATTTTCCCTTAGATAGCGAGCGCGACACTGGCCGGGTGATCTATACGGATGAGAATAACGCTCGCTTTATCTTGGATTTCGCGGCGATCAGAGGCGATGATCTCGAAGCCGATTTACGAGAGCGTGATTTCACCATCAATGCTATGGCCATAGATGTTCGTGACCCTCAGGCCTTGCTCGATCCACTCGGCGGAGCAGCCGATTTGCATGCCAAGATCTTGCGCGCCTGTTCTGCCCAGGCGTTTTCGAAAGACCCTGTGCGCATCCTGCGGGCGGTGCGCATGGCTGCGGCCTTGGACCTGTCCATCGTCCCAGAAACCAGGCAATCCATGAAAGATGCGGTTAACGCTATGGCGAGTGTCTCTCCTGAGCGTCTGCGAGATGAAATCTTGAATATCTTGGGCGGTGCGCGTCCAGCGACCTCTATGCGCGCATTAGATATCCTGGGGGCATTGGAGTTTGTGTTCCCTGAAACATTGGCCCTGAAGGGGCTGGCACAATCTCCTCCACACACCCAGGATGTATGGAGTCATACCCTGGATACTCTCAATCAATTGGAAATCCTGTTGAATGTGTTGGCACCGATCCATGATCCTGATATTCCAGGCGGATTGATTTCTGGGCTGGCGGCTGTGCGCTTAGGGCGCTATCGCCGGCAGATTGAGCAGATGTTGGCTGAGTCTCTAGTCACGGGTCGCAGCATGCGTGGGTTGCTTTTCCTGGCTGCTTTGTATCATGATATCGGCAAACCCCGAAGCCAGCGACAAGAAAGCGAAAGCGGTCGCATCCGCTTCCTGGAGCACGAACGGATTGGGTCAAAAATCGCTGCGCAGCGCAGCCGCGCTTTACATTTGAGCAATACAGAAATCGATTGGGTCAAAACGGTTGTGCTGCATCATATGCGACCGACCTGGCTGGCCCATGAGTCTGATGGGCCCAGGGCGCGGGCGGTTTATCGCTTCTTCCGTGATACGAAACAAGCCGGTGCAGCAGTGTGTCTGGTTTCTCTGGCTGATTTGCTGGCTACCTACGGAACTACGCTGCCACAAGAGCGCTGGGAAAGGCAGTTGGATGTCGTCAGAGCATTGTTGGAAGCCTGGTGGGAACAACGTGATCAGGTGGTCGACCCACCCCCCATACTCTCAGGAGACACTCTCATCAAGGAATTTGGTATACAGCCTGGCCCACTGATTGGTGAGATTCTCGAAGCGCTGCGAGAAGCTCAAGCAGAAGGACGCCTGAGCAGCAGGAATGAGGCACTAGATTTTGTGAAGGAATATTTGGCAGGGTGAGAGGAAACAGCCAAAAAAGAGGAGCGACTGGCGCTGTGTGCCAGTCGCTCCTCTTTTATTTCGCTTCGATTAAGGATAGAGTTCCTTGAGCATGGGCTCGTAGAAACAGCGGCAGCCATTGGGATGTGAACACCCCTCGATGGGCACCGATGGCACTTCGTCTTTTGCATATGTGCCTTCGTATGATGCACAAACAGGGCAGCAATCTGCCGATACAACTAATCTGATGTCGCGAACGCGCGGATTCTCTTGAAGTTTTTTGCGGGCAATTGCAGGAGCTTGATCGTCATTTTTGGTCATGTTTTGCACAGCATGCCTCCGGGGGAGATTCTCGACTTGGTTGTACAGCTATAATTTTACAATAAAAGAGAATATTTGTCCCAGAATCGCAAACATCGCCTCGAGGCGATGTTTGCTTAGGAGAAGTGAAATATCCAGTGACCAGCACAATTTCAGCTGGTTGCTGGTTGCTGGTTAGTCTGGGAACTGGTCCGTCTTGCCAAAGCGGTTACGCGTGCAGCGAACAAGTTTGGTGACACTGGTTTTACAAGGTATTCATCTGCGCCGCCATCCAGAGTTTTCTCGACAATTCCGGGTTGATCAACAACCGATAATACCAATATCGGCGCATTGGTGACGGCTCGCAGTGAACGATAGAAGTACTCTTTTTGCTCCATTTTGTGCGGCGAATCGATCACGATCACATCTGGGTTGAACTTGCGAAGTTTCTGAACGAAGCTGTTCCCAGTATCTGAAATCTTGACGATGAACCCACGTGCCTGTAGATCATCGGAAGTCTCGTTTTGTTCTGCTTGTTCGTCAATTACAAGTACTTTGAATGTCACAAGTTTGCCTCCATTGTGGGCGGTTATATTATCTCGTAGATTCGGTCACAGTTGCCTTACAAACACTTTACAAGAGAGTGTTTGGTTTCCCTCACGGCTTTCTTAAAGTCGCGTTTCATGTGTCATTGCGAACGCAGCCCAGCGGAGTGTGGCAATCTCCTCGCAGAGTGGGAGATTGCTTCGTCGCCAAAAAGCGGCTCCTCGCAATGACATCTTAAGACTTTAAGAAAGCCCTGTGGTTTCCCTGATACACACTTGCAACTTGTACAAAGAAAGGATAAGATAATGAATAGTACCCTTGCAAGAATGCCTCTTCGAATTCACCATACTGGCTATACTGGTATTTGGTGAAAGGGGTGGCTAATAGAATTATGACGACAGACCATATCTCTTGTCCGAATTGCGGTCAGCAAGCAAACCCAAAGTCGAACACATGTGAACATTGTGGGGCGAATATGGCCGTGGTTGCCATCCTTGTAGAAAAGAATTTGAAAGTGCAGACGGGCGAGCTGCCCGATTTGAATATATCGCCTGAGTTACTAGTTCCTCGTCTAGGCGATTATCTGGTTGAGCGAGGTTTGCTGAAAACGGATGAATTGATACTAGCTCTGGCCTACCAGGAGAAAATGAAAGTTGCCGGGCAAGCCAAGTTGATTGGTCAGGCACTATTGGAATTGAACCTGATTAGCCGCGAAGCCCTTGATCAGGCTGTTACTGAACAGATCCTGCAACTTCAGACCGTTCTGCAAAGAGCGAATGAAGAGTTGGAAGCCCGTGTGCGTGAACGTACACTCGAATTGGAGCAAGCACTCAACCGTCTCGCCGAGTTAAACCAGCTTAAGACGAATTTTGTCTCTAATATCTCTCATGAATTGCGCACTCCATTGACTCATCTTAAAGGGTATATCGAATTGCTTGAGGAAAATGCCCTTGGAGAATTAACTCCCCAACAAATAGATGCCGTCAAAGTAATGAAGAAGGCAGAGGGTCGCCTGGGAGGCTTGATTGAGAATCTGATCCAATTCTCTGCTTATTCACGCGGCAATATTGAAGTCGATCTAAAACCAATCAACTTGCTTGATATTATGGACGAGGTTCTCGAGACTGCCCAGCGGCATTGTAACGAAAAAGGCCTCAACTTTCAGTCTAAAATTCCCTCAAGCCTTCCCGAAGTAGTGGCCGATGCACACAAGTTGCCCTGGGTATTGTTGCACCTGATCGATAATGCTGTCAAATTTACGAATCCAGACGGCAGTGTTCAGGTTGGTGTTGTCAATAGTGATGCTGAATTAAAATTGTATGTATATGATACCGGAATCGGCATTGCTCAAAGCAAAATCGATGAGATATTTGAACCATTTCACCAATTGGATGGCTCATCAACCCGTCGTTATGGGGGCACAGGCCTCGGCTTGGCAATGGCGCGCCAGATCGTTGAAGCCCACGGATCGGAGATAATCGTGCGATCTAAAGAAGGACAGGGATCGTATTTTGAGTTTGCTCTACCAATTGCTGAAAATTAAGCATTGCAATTTCAGAAACACTCAGGATTAACCGTGCAAGATACAAATTCGAAAGTAAATCCAGAGCAATTGCAGCCAGAAGAGTATAAATCACTCTACGAGATCGGTCGCGTTATCATCCAGGTGCTAGATTCTGAAACCGCACTAAAGCAAATCTTCCACCTGGCTCGACCGGCGTTCATCTTTGATAATATCGTTTTATATGAATCCCAGGATGATCTAAAATTGATCCCAACCTATGCTCGCGCTATTGGGCGTGGCAGGTCCATAGAAGCCGATATGGAGTGGGGGGAAACCATCGCTAGAGAAGTTATCCAGTCTAAAAAGATGATTGTGCGGAGTGACATAGCTGAATCTGACCTGGGTGAAGATGCTAACCTACGTTTGAATCAACGCGATATTCTCGGTCTGCCGCTGCAAACCGAGAACAAGGTTTCTAAAGCACTGGTTTTTGTCCGTTTTGGCGGGCCGCCATACTTGCCAGAACAAATCCACTTTGCCAAACAAATCGCCGAACATGTGGAGAAATTGCTGGAACGCCAACAACTGGTCGAGCGAGTGGCAAAATTGGAAGCTGAGAGACGTCTCGATCGCCTCCAGGAGCAATTTGTTTCTACCGTTTCACATGAGTTGCGTTCACCATTGGGGTTTATCAAAGGGTATGCGACATCCTTGCTGCGCGATGATACCGAGTGGGACCATCAAACCCGGCGCGAATTCTTGACAATAATCGATGAAGAAGCAGACCGTTTGACCGAAATCATCGACAATATTCTTGATTCGTCCCGTTTGCAGGCTGGCACATTGCCTATGGTTTTTCAGACGGTAAGGCTGGTTAAAGTCTTGAATGATTTTGTCCAGCGCAGGATGGCTGGGGATGGTGGTTTAGATATTCAAATAAATGCGCCTGAATCATCCAAAACGATTGTGGCTGATCCGGCGCGTATTGTTCAAGTACTAGATAACCTGGTGAATAACGCTGCAAAATACGCTCCCAACTCCAAAGTATCAATCTCCCTCGATTGGGAAGCGGAGCGTGTGCATATCGAAGTTCGTGATACCGGCCCTGGGGTGCCTGAAGAACATCTTGAAAATATTTTTAAGCGCTTCTACCGCTTACCAGAGCATCGTAATGCCTCTGGGACGGGCTTAGGTTTGTATATATGTTATCAAATTGTTCGGGCTCACGGTGGAGAGATCTTCGCTGAGTCTGGAGAAGGGCACGGGATGGTGGTGCATATTTCCCTTCCCCGCCAACAAGTGAGTCAATCTCAGGAGGAGGAGTTATGAGTGCTCAAATTTTAGTGGTCGATGATGAACCTCGTTATGTGCGCTTGATGGAGGCGAATCTTGTCAGTGCGGGCTACAAAGTCTTTACTGCCTCCAGTGGACAGGAAGCCGTAGATTCGGTTGATGCAAACCGCCCAGATCTGGTATTGTTAGATGTCATGATGCCAGGAATTAATGGTATCGAGGCTTGTGAGCGAATCCGCAAATTCTCCACCGTGCCCATCGTCATGGTCACTGCGCGTGGCGATGAGAGGGATCGCGTTCGAGGATTGGATGTCGGTGCAGATGACTATATCGTCAAGCCTTATTCCGTGACTGAGCTATTAGCCAGGGTGAGGGCTGTCCTGCGTCGAGCCCAATTTTCAGATAGCACCTTTCAGCAGCCAGTCTTTACACACGGCAAACTTAGGGTCGATTTTGCCAGGGCAGAGGTATTTTTGGGGGACACCGAGATTCAGCTTTCGGCTACTGAGTATCGCCTGCTCTTGCAGTTTGTACAAAACCAGGGACGAGTAATGACCTCCGAGGAGTTATTGGAAAATGTTTGGGGGCAATCTTACCGTGACGACAAGGAAGTGCTCTGGGTTAGCATCTCGCGACTGCGGCAAAAACTTGAGGATAACCCTAAAGAACCTCAGTATATTGTGACCCGTCCTGGTTTGGGGTACACTATGCCCTATCCAGATGATAAAACCGATCGTTGACTTGCCTGTCATACTCGGAGATCAGTCGCTATTATTTGTTGAAAGGAGAGCATATTTATGGCCATGCATGTCGATCATAAAGGGAAATACTTCACCGATGTCATTTCGAAAGATGTTGTGCGCACGATAATTCAAACGCTAACTGTGCGCATTGTTGGTGATATCTATGTGCGCCCCGGGAGGCGACTGAAGGATGAGTTGAATAAATCGGAAAAATTCATTGCTGTGACAGATGCAGTCGTTTGTAATGCGCGTGGCGAGGAGATATATCGCTCCGATTTTTTGACCGTGAACTTGGATCATGTGCTATGGCTGAGTCCGGAAGAGTCGGATAGTGGATCACAGGCTGAGGAATAAAGTAGGATGACATCATCGCCCCAGGCGCAGACGAATCAAATAAAGAGCGTCGACTTAGAAAAACTTAAGTCCTATCTAATTACAAGCCTGACGCAAGAGTTTGAGAATAATTCTCCACCGATAAAGCAGCGCCAGCAAGCAGCATACAAGATGTTGGAAGAGGTTTATCAACGCACAAACCTCAACCTGGCGCAAACTTTACGGGCTCAGCTGTTTCGAGATGTCTTGGATGATCTGCTGGGGTATGGCCCCATCCAATCCTTATTGGATGAAGAAAGTGTTTCAGAGGTGATGGTCAATGGACCCAACGATGTTTACGTCGAGAGGAATGGGAAGCTTGTCAAGACCAATGTCACCTTCACTGATGATAATCATGTCCTACAGGTGATCGATCGCATTATCCTGCCTCTGGGACGACGAGTCGATGAAGACAATCCTACCGTGGATGCCCGCTTACCCGATGGCTCGCGCGTCAATGCGGTCATCCCACCAGTTGCCATCGATGGGCCGGCGATCACGATCCGCAAATTCGCCAAAGATAAGCTAACCATCCAGGAGCTTATTGAATTTGGATCTATTACCGAGGATATGGCTGAATTCTTGAAAGCCTGTGTGGTCAGCCGTTTGAATATTGTCATCTCTGGGGGTACCGGTTCAGGCAAGACAACCTTACTTAATATCCTTTCAAGTTTTATTCCTTCTGACGAACGGATTGTCACGATCGAGGACGCAGCCGAACTCCAACTTCATCAAGATCATGTTCTGCGCCTGGAAACCAAACCGCCGAATGTTGAAGGTGAAGGGGCGGTTTATATCCGTGATCTTGTGCGCAACTCCTTGCGCATGCGACCAGACCGCATCATCGTTGGTGAGGTTCGTGGTGGGGAGGCCCTGGATATGCTGCAGGCTATGAACACCGGCCATGATGGGTCGCTAACTACGGCTCACGCGAATACGCCTCGTGATGCTCTCTCACGTTTGGAGACCATGGCCTTGATGTCAGGTCTTGATATGCCATTGAAGGTTATCCGTGAGCAAATTGCTTCTGCAGTGGATTTGATCGTACAGCAATCTCGTCTCAAAGATGGCTCTCGCAAGGTCACGTATATTACCGAGGTTGCAGGTATGGAGGGGGATACGGTTGTCATGACTGATATATTTAAGTTCGACCAGACCGGAATCGATGAATATGGCAAGATCATTGGTGATCTCAAACCCACTGGTATTCGACCCTTATTTAGCGAACGACTGACTTCTGCGGGTTTCAAACTCACGCCTCAAATGTTCGGGGCAGTTTCAACCGATTTGTTAGAAACATCTCGATCTCCCGCACGCCGGCGACGCAGATAAATGACTCTCACGATAGGGTCTCTAGGAATTCCCGTGGTAATGTCCAGATTTGGGTGTAGGGGGGGGGGGGGGGGGGCCCCCCCCCCCCCCCACACCCAAATCTGGCAGCTACCCCGGCGATTCCTAGAGACCGTCACGATATCAATCAGATCAAAGCTGGAGTAGAAGGATAATGGCTGTTCCAATTGCAATAACGATTCGTGCTAAAAAACTCGGGGTGTTGCTTCGTGATGCGCGCCTGAATGCAGGTAAGACCCAAAAGGAATGCGGCAATGCGATTGGCTTGACAAGTAAGAAAATCGCCTCATTTGAGAAAGGCCTCAGTTCGCCATCGTTGCCGGAACTTGAAACGCTGGCCTTCTTCCTGGATGCTCCTTTGGATCATTTTTGGGGGGACACTTCCATCTCTCTAGAAAGCACATTTGATCGATCCAATCTTGATAAGATGATCAGTCTGCGCAGACGCATCATCGGCGCCAAGCTGCGCATGGCTCGCCAGGATGCGGGTGTCTCTATGAAGAGTCTCTCTGAAAGGGTGGGGATTTCGACGGGAATGCTCAGGCTTTACGAACGCAGCGAGCGCCCAATCCCCTTGCCGGAACTGGAATTTATGCTCCAAGAATTGAACATGACCATTGATGAATTTCGCGATCAAGCAGGTCCTGTGGGTCAGTGGGTATCCAAAGAGAAGGCTATTCAGCAGTTCTTAGAGTTACCCGCAGAATTGCAGGATTTTGTGAGCAAGCCCATCAACCAGCCTTACTTAGAGCTAGCTCAAAGGCTGAGCAAGATGTCAGTAGACAAGCTTAGATCGGTAGCAGAAGGATTATTGGATATTACCCTGTAGGATGACTAATGGATATGCAAAAATCGGTAGAAACCATTACAACTCAACAACTAGAAGCTGAAGGAAAAGAAGCATATCAGCGCGGGGATCTTCCAACAGCCGTGACATCTTTTACGGCCGCTCAAGAGGGGTACAAGTTACAGGGAGATACCATAATGGCTGCAGAAATGGCTAACAACCTTTGCGTGGCCCTGTTGAAAATCGACGATCCCCAAGCCGCTTTTGAAGCTGTTGAAGGGACGGTCGCCGTTTTCTCTGCTGCCAAAGATCAGCGCCGTCAGGCAATGGCCTTGGGTAATCGTGCTTCTGCCTTAGAGGCATTGGGAAAACTGGAAGAGGCCATTGCCGACTATCAAGAATCTTCCCGACTGCTCAAAGAGATTGGTGAAGATGATCTGCACATGGACGTGGTCAAATCTATCTCGGCTTTACAACTCAAATCCGGTCGTTCCCTCGAAGCACTAGCCACGATGCAAACTGGCATCAGTGGGATTGAGAAACCTAATTTCACACAGCGTTTACTAAAGCGATTGTTGTCACTACCTGGTCGGCTGTTTGGGCGTTAAAAGAGGTGGGTTTGTTGCTATGGTAGACATGATTGCAAAAAACACAACCGACCTCAACCGTATAACGGTCCGGCCAGCCGAAGAAGCCGATCGGCAAAAGTTAGCTACACTAATCCACTTTAGCCCCTACGTGCACAGACACCTGGGCTGGCGCTCGCCATTGGATTGGTTGGGTATTGAGCCTTATCTCGTTGCTGAGAGAGATGAGCAGATCCTGGCTGCTTTGGCGTGTCCTCCTGATATCCCAGATATCGCTTGGGTGTCCCTGTTCGCAGTTTCGACGGCCATCCAGGTGGATGACGCCTGGGAGATGATGTGGCCGGTCGCCGACCGCCTGCTAGGTGAAGACACTCCTATTGCAGCTCTGCCATTACAAAGCTGGTTCCAGAGGTTGCTGGAGAATAGCAACTTCACGCATTCCTATGATGTCCTGATGATGCGCTGGGAGGACCGTGGTCAACAAATTAAATCGTTGACCACAGATTTATCTTATCGGATCCGCATGATGAACTTCGATGACCTCAATGTAATTCATGACCTGGACAAATCTGCTTTTGACCCATTCTGGCGTCATTCGCTTGAGCTTCTCGAGCTTGCTTTCCAATATGCCACCTTTGCAACAGTCGCCGAAGATAAGCTAGGAATTATGGGGTATCAATTAAGTACGGCCAATAATTCCGATGGACATCTTGCGCGCCTTGCTGTCCATCCTCGTGCCAGGCGTTTGGGTGTGGCGCATACATTGGTGGGGGATTTGTTGAAGAACTATCGACGGCGCGGCATTTGCAAAGTCACCGTCAACACCCAAGAAAATAATCTGGCCTCCTTATCACTGTATAAGAAGATCGGATTTGCTGCGACTGGTGAGATCTACCCCGTCTTTGAAACATAATCATTCGTTCGACAATGTCATCTTCGCGAGAACTTCCGAAAATAGGGGGGTAGGGGGGGGGGGGGGGGCGCCCCCCCCCCCCCCCAAAGCCGCCGGGCGGGTAGTATAAGAATAAAAAAAAAATATTATAA
>CAZUSV010000123.1:14061-19536 GCA_964622645.1 uncultured Anaerolineales bacterium | reverse complement strand
CGCAATGTAAGAGACTGCCACGCTCCGTAAACTACGCTCGCAGTGACACTCGAATAGTTTTGTGTTCAAAGTGATGTTGACCACTATAGATATTTAAAAATATCTAACAATCCGTGTTTATCCTTGCAATCCGTGTCCAAAAAAATGATGAGCCAATTACCTATTCGCGAATACCGCTACGAGCGCAAGTTCTTCGTCGACCAGTTGGATGCCAGGCAGGTCATTGCCCTGATCAAACGTCATCCGGCCATGTTCTCGGAGATCTATCCGCCGCGCTATATCAACAACATCTACCTCGATGACCCCTGGATGGAGAATTACTTTGACAATGTCGGTGGTGTCCTCGAGCGACGCAAGGCGCGCATACGTTGGTACCATGAGCTGTTCCGCCAGATCGATGATCCCTTACTGGAGTTCAAGATCAAGCGCGGGCTGGTGGGTACCAAAGCACAATACCCTTTTCCGCCTTTCACCCTGGATGAAAACTTCAGCGAGGTCTATCTGAAAAAAACCATCCGCTTTTCGGAACTGCCACCAGACGTAAAGGATCATCTGCTGACCCTCGAGCCTGTCTTGCTGAATTGCTATCTGCGCTGGTATTTCGCCACTCCCGATCGCCGTTTCCGGCTAACGGTCGATAGTGGCTTGACCTTCTACCATCTCAATAAGATCAACAATCGCTTTGTTCATAAACAGGTCGATCATGAAAATATTGTCATGGAGCTGAAATATCAATCCGAAGATGATCCCCAAGCTGCGCGCATCACAGCGGGATTCCCCTTCCGGATGACGCGCAGCTCGAAGTATGTTCAGGGTATTGAAAGGGTGTATATATAGACGTCTTTGATAAAAAGTGTAGTCGTCGTAACAACTCAGCCAAACGGGGAGTCCCCGAAAAAAGGGTGTGCGCACGCAAAGCGGCTGCGCACACCCTTTTTTCGGGAAAATCCCTTTCGTGGCTGAGCAGTTACAATAGAAGTTTATTCTACGCCTGCCCCCCCGCCCTCAACTCTGGGGGGAGAATCACATTTAAGTTCCCCCTAGGGTTGGAGGGTTAGGCAGGCTGATTTGTTAAAGCCTTCGTTGACTAATTCACTTTTAGAGGAGAAGATATGAAAGCTGAATATAATGAAGTCTGGTTTCTGGATGGGCAAGAAGTCCAGGTTGGAGAAAAAACGATCTCTTTGCCTTTTGGGAGAGTTAGCGCCAGAGCGTTGATCGTGCGGCGGGGTGATGGCGCAATTCTGGGAACCTTGCACCACGAGGGTGGCAAGCTGGCTCCACCTGGCGGCGCCATCGATGACGGGGAGACTTCTGGCGAAGCGATTGCCAGGGAACTCGATGAAGAGAATATCCAATTGGTCGGTAATAGCGAGGCATGGAAAAGGCGCATTGCTGTAAGCTACTATGCTGGCTACAAGGAATTATCGATCTGGCATATTTTCGATGTCGAGGAAGCCATCATCGGAGAGTGTGATGAGAATATCCTCTCCCGCTGGGTGGAACAGGATGAGGATGTCTGGTATCCCGCCATGTGGGAGTGGATCATCCTGACACTGAACTCAGAGCTTCCTGAATTGGCACAGAAGGCTGTTGTCATTCAATAGAGAGACGTCTTGCGTAGAAGATAAGATTTTGGACTAGCAGGCGTAGCCTCGCGGATGAACCTTATGCGGTTGGGAATTCTGTGGGGTGTATTTCTGATGCGGAGGATACTTCAAAAATGTGTCGATAATCGCCCCCCAGCCCCCAATCCCTTCGACGTGCTCAGGACAGGTCTGGGGGAGTAGATTCCCCCCAATGTTGGGGGGTTAGGGGGGCATGCAAGATTCCACTCCCAAACCGAAATACGCGCATCCCAAGGGTTAGGCTTTATTTGGGTGTCATTTTGATATACAATGGAAGGGATAATGATCTCGTCACGGGTCTCTATGAATTGCCGGGGTAATCCCCCAGATTTAGGGGTGAGTGGGGTGCTCCGCACCCCACTCACCCCTAAATCTGGAAAGTTCCACGTCGATTCCCAAAGACCCCCCGTCACGCCTTCACTGAGTTCGGATTATCTCTTCATAGGAGGCTTGATATGTCCATACAAATTGGTCTGGTGCTATTCGTCTCGTATATTTTAGGTGCGCTACCCTCAGCGCACCTGGTATCTCAGTTTGTAGGCAAGAAAGAAATCTGGCAATTGGGCGATGGGAATATGGGTGCCAAGAATACATTCCTGACCGTAGGAAAGTTGGAAGGCATCCTGGTTGGCATTTTCGATATCTTCAAGGGGGCCTTGGCCGTCGAACTGGTACATTATTTTCAGATGGCCCCGTGGGTTGCTTACCTGGCTGGTGCTATGGCTGTGATGGGGCATGATTTCTCCTTGTTTGTGGGTTTTCGCGGTGGTCAAGGAATGGCGACCATGGTAGGGGTGTTCTGGATGATCGTACCCCTGCAAACCACGATCGGTTTCATCTTATTCGTCATAGCGTTATTCGTTACCCGTCATTGGGATAAAAGCTGTGTTATTGGCTTTGCCTCCTTCACCGGGATGGTGTGGATCAGCGGCGGGCCAGTCTGGTATCCGGTAGTGCTTTTGCCCTCCATCGGTATGAAGAAGCTGCTCCAAGATTGGCGCGCCCGTCATGCGATCGCTGGGTGAGTTAAGAACCTGGTTGCAGCGAATAGTATTTCGTATAGCCAATTTGGTTTCTCGCCGACCCTGTTTAGTTATGATCACGCAAAGGACAAGACTGACTTCATAGAGCAGGGCTTTCTAAAAGTCGCGTTTCATGTGTCATTGCGAACGCAGCCCAGCGGAGTGTGGCAATCTCCTCGCAGAGTGGGAGATTGCTTCGTCGCCAAAAAGCGGCTCCTCGCAATAACATCTTAAGACTTTAAGAAAGCCCTGCTTCATAGAGGCAATCAACTTGAACGCATCAGGCCACTCCTCTCCACTGCTGCTGCCCACTCCTCGGCAACTCCAAATCCTAAAGGGCAGGTTCAACCTCCCTGATTCGGGAATCATCCAGATCAACTGTCGCAACCCGCAAGAGATTCTCTTTTCAGCGCGCCTGCTAAAAGATAGCCTTGGCCAGGGGTGGCAGATCAGCGCGGGGAGTTTTGTAGCGGAAGGAGAAGTGCTCATCTCCTTGAACCTGATCCCTGGCGCAGTCAGGCATGAGCAGGGTTATCGGATAACCGTCGCGCCGCAGCGTGTCGATCTGATTGCCAATCAACCGGTGGGGATTTTCTATGCTGTGAATACCCTACGGCAACTAATAGGGAATGGTCAGGGGAGTTTGCCGACATTGCGATGCAGCGACTGGCCTGATTTCCCCAACCGGGGCGTGATGCTGGATATCAGTCGCGATAAAGTCCCTACAATGGCCACGCTTTATGATCTGGTAGATTTGCTGGCTTGCTGGAAGATCAACCAGTTGCAGTTATATACTGAGCACACCTTCGCGTATCAGAATCACCGCGCTGTTTGGGCGCAGGCCTCGCCGATGACAAGCGAAGAGATCCTGGCCCTGGATGCCTATTGCCGAGAACGTTTCATCGAACTGGTGCCCAATCAAAACTCCTTTGGGCATATGAATCGCTGGTTGCAGCACGTTGACTATAATCATCTGGCGGAGTGCCCGGATGGGTTTGTAAGCATGTGGGGTGAATCTATGGGGCCATTCACGCTAGATCCCAGTGACCCTGGTAGCTTGAAGCTGCTGCAGGGACTCTACGATGAGCTGCTGCCCCATTTCGACAGTAAGCAGATCAATGTCGGTTGCGATGAAACTTTTGATCTTGGACAGGGTAAGAGCAAAGCGCTTGTCGAGCAGCATGGTGAGGGACGCGTGTACCTGGATTTCCTGCTGAAGATCTATCGTGAGCTGAAATCCCGAGGCTATGTAATGCAATTTTGGGGGGATATTCTGATGAGCAACCCGGGGCTGGTTTCCGAACTCCCCAGGGATGTGATTGCCCTGGAGTGGGGCTACGAGGCCGAGCATCCATTCGATGCCCACAGTGCTATTTTTGCCGCATCTGGTATCCCCTTCTATGTTTGCCCGGGAACGTCATCCTGGAACACCATCGCCGGCCGTACTGATAATGCCCTGGAGAACCTGCGCCGAGCCGCGCAAAGCGGCTTGGAGCATGGCGCAGTGGGCTATCTCAACACCGATTGGGGCGATAACGGCCACTGGCAGCCATTGCCGGTCAGTTATCTCGGATTCGCCTATGGAGCAGCAGTATCTTGGGCTTACGAGACCAACCGGGATATCGATGTCGCCAGCGTGGGCAGTGCATTCGCTTTCCGGGACCAGGCCGAGGTCATGGGTGAGATTGCTTATGCGCTTGGCAATCTCTATCAGCTGAGTGAGCTTCAGCCCCCCAACGCTTCGATCCTGTTTCGCGTGCTGCAATCGACCCCCGAAGATTTGTCCATGCACGCCGATAAGACCGATGAGGCCGATCAGCGCATCCAGGAATTCAAGAATATCTTGGGGCGCATCGATGAAATCATGGAACCATTGTCTCGCTCCGCCATGGCACGCACGGATGCTGATTTAATCAAGCGCGAATTCGATTGGGCTGCCGGACTGCTGCGTCATGCCTGCGGGCGCATGGTCTGGGCCCTGGGCCTGGCCAGAGGTGAAGAAGACCAGGCTTTACGCCAGCATCTTGCCCAAGGAGCCAGGACGCTCATGGATGCATTCCGTCAAATCTGGCACGCTCGCAATCGACCGGGCGGGTTCGAGGACAGCCTGCAGCGTATGCAGGAGATGCATAGCCACTATTTATAATGGAGTCGATGTCTCCAGACATCGGGCCGAAATCAGGAGATTTCGGACTCCTGCACGAGTTCTGCCATGCTCACTGATCTCCAAGCCACGTCACAGATCTATTGGATTGCAGCCCTGGTCGCGGCCTTGATCGATATTGTGTTGGTTGGCGGGTTGCTGCGTTGGCTCAAGGAAGACACCTTTCGTCAGCTCCAACCTTCATTGATGATTATTGCCATGATTTTCTGGAGTACGCTTTATACCTGGGCGGCCAACACTTTTTGGAAGGGTTGCTATCAACATGTGCTCCCGGTCTGGGCATTGAGGGTTGTATTCCCGTTTGGTTTACTTGTGGGTGTGCTGGGGTTTTTCTTTTGGTGGCTTTCTCTACGATTACCGGGTAGACCACTTTTTTGGTTTATCTTTTTGGGAGGATTGCACTCTCTTCCTGGTCATCTTCACGCCATCTACGGCCGGGATATGCTAGAGCGGTGCCCAATTTTGGTAGGTGTGAGCCCCTCGTCAGCGCTAATATTTGGTATATTTGAGTTTATCTTCTATTGGTGTGTAGTTTTGATCATTACCCTTGTCATAAAATATCTTTATCACAAAAATTGATACTGACTATCAGACATGTATTTAGGTCTCTGTGAATTCCAGTGGCAATTGCAGATTTTGGGGTGTGGGGGGGGGGGGGGGG
>CAZUSV010000123.1:12653-14051 GCA_964622645.1 uncultured Anaerolineales bacterium | reverse complement strand
TTTTCTTTTTCTCTTTGTTGTGTGTCTGGGGGGGGGGGGGGGGCCCCCCCCCCCCCCCCCCCCCCCCCCATACCCCAAAATCTGGGAACTACCCGGCGATTCTTGCGTATATTCATATTGTACATTTAGGAGGATCTAATGACCAATCAAATCTTGCTATACCTGGGGGCATTCTTGACTGGATTATGGGGAGTGACTCACCTTTTCCCCACCAAGGGGGTCATTGAAGGCTTCGGGGATATCTCTGAGGACAACCGCAATATCATTACCATGGAGTGGATCGTCGAGGGCGTGAGCTTGGTTTTCATTGGGGTGCTGGTTGCTGCGGTGACGATGATCGACCCAACCAATGTTGTTTCTCTGATGGTTTATCGCCTGTCAGCCCTGGCTCTGATCGTCTTGGCAGGGGTGTCCCTGTTTACGGGATTCAAGGTGAATTTTATAGCTTACAAACTCTGTCCGGCGATTTTCACCCTTTCGGCAGTGCTGATGCTGCTGGGAGTTTATCTCTAGCTGCGGCGATGAAGATCCATCATCTGAACTGCGGCTCACTACACCCGCGCTTCCCAAAAGTGGAATCTATTATTTACTGCCTGTTGATCGAGACAGAAGACGGGCTTGTCCTGGTCGATACCGGTTTTGGCACGCAGGACTATGCTGAGCCGTCGCCAATGATGCGCGTTTTCCTGCAATTGATGGGTACGCCATGTGATTTCGAAGAGACGGCGCTGCATCAGGTAAGAGCGTTGGGGTACGAGCGGGGTGATGTCCATCACATCGTTCTCACCCATCTTCATCTGGATCATGCCGGGGGGTTGCCCGATTTTCCTGATGCTAAAGTGCACGTTTACGCCCGGGAATATGAGGCTGCTATGCGGCCGCGGGGTCTCGTCGAACGCGGCTGTGACGCGTCTCATTGGCAGCACGATCCCAGGTGGGTGCTCTATGAGCGCATCGATGGCCAGTGGTTCGGGTACGATAGCATTCGCGTGATCGAAGAACTTGAGATCGAAATGCGCTTGATCCCGCTTCCCGGACATACGCGCGGGCATTGCGGCGTGGCAATCGAGACACCCCAGGGTTGGCTCTTGGACTGTGGCGATGCGGCTTCGCCCTTGCACTACCACAGCGACCTTCACCGCGATCAGGGCGAACGAGAATATCTGCGCTTTCCTAACTGGATCGCCGATTGGGCTTTAGGTCCTCACATCGCCAGCTTGAGAAAGCTGAGAGCTGAGTTCGGAGAGCAAGTCGAAATCTTCAGTGCGCATGATGCCTATACCTACCATAGGTTTCGGAATGAAATGTAAGTATTCTAGGAATTCTCGTGGTAATGTCCAGATTTTTGGGGGTATGGGGCGTGCGCCGCACGCCCCATACCCCCAAATCTGGGAGCTA
>CAZUSV010000123.1:0-12643 GCA_964622645.1 uncultured Anaerolineales bacterium | reverse complement strand
CCCCGTTTGTGGGGGGGCGGGGGCGGCCCCCGCCCCCCCCAAACCCCCAAAAATCTGAGAGCTACCCCACTAGGAACGCGGTTCCTGCCAGGAACCGCGTTCCTAGCTGCACCCTTGCCATCCCTATTTGCGGAAGTTCTGGCGACTGTTACAATAGCATGCTGAATTTGACTATCCAGTAAAAGCGTTTGATTTTGTGTATAAGGAGAAATCATGGTTCCTGATCGACTCCGTTTTTGGTTTGTGGTTCACTTTATCGTTGATATGCTTTTTGCTATTCCTTTGTTCGTTGCGCCTGAATGGCTGCTGATCCTCTTTGGTTGGGATCGTGTGGATCCTTTGACCAGCCGTCTTGTAGCGGCGGCGCTGTTCGGTATCGGGATTGAATCTTTCCTGGGGCGCGGTGCAGGGATCGAAGCATTCCGGGGGATGTTGAATCTCAAACTGATCTGATCGTTTGGGGCCATTACAGGGATCGGGATCAGCCTCATTCAGATGGGCGGCGGCCCAATGATGGGCTGGGTGGTGATGGGCATTTTCCTGGCATTCTTCTTCCTATGGGCTTATTATCGCTACCAACTGAGATGATGCCCTTTGTATTGTTTCTCTCTGAGGCCATACTGATCTCCCTGTCTGGTGTGATGGCGCCGGGGCCGATCACCGCGGTGGTGGTTGGGAGAGGCAGCAAATCTCCTCAGGCGGGTGCCCTGGTTGCCATCGGACATGGAATCGTCGAGTTCCCCCTGATGGTGGCGGTCTTCTTTGGGGTGGGGAGTTTATTGGAGGCTACCTATGTAAGAGCTGGCATTGGGATCGCCGGAGGAATTTTCATCTTGTGGATGGGCATTGGCATGCTGCGCAATCTCCAACCGGATACCCTTTTGCCAGATCAGAAGACAGACTCGCGCTCGCCGATCCTGGCTGGGATCTTGTTCAGTGTGGGTAATCCTTATTTCCTGGTTTGGTGGCTGACGGTTGGGGCGGCTTTGATCCTGCGCTCGGTAGAGTTCGGCGTGTGGGGTTTCATCGCCTTCGCTTTAGGGCATTGGCTGTGCGATCTGCTGTGGGATTGGTTCCTATCCGTGCTTTCGTTCAAAGGCGGGCAATTCTTTGGGAATAAATTTCAGCAGGCTGTCTTCGCGCTAAGCGGTATATTGCTGTTATTCTTTGGGGGGCGGATAGTGTTCGATGTGATTAAGGGGTTAATATAGCTCTCTAGAAATCTCAGGGCTTTCTTAAAGTCTTAAGATGTCATTGCGAGGAGCCGCTTTTTGGCGACGAAGCAATCTCCCACTCTGCGAGGAGATTGCCACACTCCGCTGGGCTGCGTTCGCAATGACACATGAAACGCGACTTTAAGAAAGCCCTGCTAGAAATCTGGTAGCTACCTCAGAAACCTTCCTAATTCTGCTATAATAGGCACAGATAAAACTACTGGGGCATGGAGGACTGATATGGAGGAACGCAGAACCCTAAAGCGACAGCACATTATGTTTTATTCGCGCGTCTTCGACCGGCAGACTGGCGCGTTTATGGGATATTTGGGCAACCTGACCAAGAACGGCTCTATGATCATCAGTGAGGAAGAACTGGAAACAGATAAAACCTTCAATCTGCGCATCGACCTCCCAGAGGATATCTATGGCCAGCCAATCTTGAATTTGACAGCGCGCAGTGTTTGGTGTCAGCGTGATATCGATCCCAATTTTTATAATATCGGCTTCGAATTGCGGGATGTCTCCGATAATGATTCCGAAGTGATTAATCAGATCATCGAGGATTATGGTCTGCAGGGCTATGATAGTGGTGATTAGTTTGACAATGTCAACTTCGCGAGAACTCCCGAAAATAGGGAGTGCGGAGCACCCCCGCCCCCCCCTGTTTTCGGACTTCTCGTCTGAAAGTTATCATTGTCAAGTTAGATAACTTGGGTGAGGGTCACACAAAAAAGGAGTATGGGCGTGCAGAGCACGCCCATACTCCTTTTGCCTTTGAAATTCTAATACTCTTCCCGCAGGGGTGGAGAGGCGACGCGGTGTAGGCCTCTCGAAACCAGGTAGAAACCCAGGGCGAAAAGTGAGAAACAAGCTGCCGAGGGGATTAGCATATGCCAGGGGGCCCCAAAGTCGCCGGTCATGTTCCCGTAAATGAAGGCATCATAAATGATCGTGCCCCAATTGCTGACCGTGCGTGTGATGCCGAAGAATGAAATAAACCCATCGGCGACGACTGCGCCAGTGACAGCGATCATCATTTGCAGTGCAGCCAGGGGCATCACCGAGGGGATCAGGTGTTTGGTGATGATGTGCCAGGGTCCCCCACCGGCGATGTGGGCGGCTTCCATAAAGGGTTTGGCTGCAACCTGGATGGCCAGGGCGCGCATGACGATGGTCGTCGCGCCTGCGCCGGTAACAAGCCCATAGATCAAACCCAACTCCATTGGCCCTAGATCACGGAAGCGGGCCCCAATGATCACCATGATGATCGGCGCTGGAAAGAGCAGAAAAACATCTGCCATATTGGTGATGATCGTGTCGACCTTACCCTGGAAATAGGCCGCCGTGACGCTCAGTATTGTCCCGACAATGGCAGTGGTCAATGCAGCTGTGAGACCGACGATGAAAGTAGGCGTCGTGGCTGCCAGGATCATGCTCAATACATCTCTCCCCAGCGAATCGGTTCCCAGGATGTGCCCGGGTACTGGTGGAGAGGGATGTGGAAAGACCATCATATCAAAACCCGTTGTTGGATCGTAGATACCTCTGGGCCAAACGGTTTCGATCAGGATGGGGTGCGCGATGGCCATGATCCCAAAAAGCAAAATCAAGATCAATCCCAGAATCGCTAGCGGGCTTTGCGCAAATATGCGCCAGTTCATTCTCGTCTGCCGCCAGAAAATCGTCAGACGGGTCTTGAGGCGACGTCCGAGTCCGAATTTCTGTGTCGATTTGGGGATTTCGTATATTGGAATTTTTGCAGGTGCCTTAGGCAGCGGCCGCGATTTAATATCCAGGTTGGCAGCAACGCTTTGTAGGAGACTGCCCTGTCTTTGAGATTGTGTCTCCAAAATTGGGCTGGCTTCAACTTCATTGATGATTGAAGTTGATCGCGGTACAGCTTGTGGGGGCGGGGGAGCTAACTTGTCTAGCCGGGCTTTGACATGCGGGTTGCTTGGATTGATTTGTAGGGCGCGCTTCAATGCATAAATTTGTTGTTCTGTATCCACCAAGGCATAACTCAAGATATGCCAGGCATGTTCATTCTGCGGATAAGCTTTCACAAATTTCGCCAGGAGGATTTGGGCTTGTTGGCGATTACCTGCCTGGATCAACTCGGTAGCTTGTTTCAGGGTGGGGTTCGTGGTGGGATCCATGATGTTTGAGGTAGGTCTTTCTCAATGGTTTCAAACTTGACAATGTCAACTTTCAGACGAGAAGCTCGAAAATAGGGGGTTACGGGGGTGCGGAGCACCCCCGTAACCCCCTATTTTCGGAAGTTCTCGCGAAGTTGCATTGTCTAATTAATTAGTGACTACCCTCTTCTCGCCATAGCGAATGCGGGGATCCAGGAATGCCGTGATCACATCCAGAAGCAGGCGGGCGATCAGAGAGAGCAAACCCACAATCAGCAGTGTGGCCATTACCAGGGGCATATCTTGCCAGTAGAGCGCGTTCCACATTTTGGTGCCCATCCCCGGCCAATCTGTCGAACTCTCGATGATGACAATGCCGGTGATCAGGTAGGGCAGGGAAATCACCAGACGGCTGATCACTGGGAGCAGGGCGTTGCGCGCCGCATGCCTCTCCAGGACCACTGCATCTGGCAATCCCTTGGCTTTGGCAGTATTGATGTACTCCGATTTCATCACTTCATCCATGCTGGCTTGCATGATCATCATCGTTTCGCCAAAGGTGAGCAGAATATATGTGGCCAGCGGTATCCAGGCCAGCTTCATGATGTCGAACGCCAGGATATCGATGCCCAGGAGATACCAGCCGCCCACCGTGCTGGCCAGGATCAATACCAAGAAGATCAGTCCCGGTGATGAGCGATTGATATACTTATCGATGAGATTCTTCAACAGGTAGAAGAACAGCGCGCAAACGACCAGAGTCGCCACCATGTAGAAGGCGATCACGCTGGGGTGAGTTTCGATATCCGCCCAGATCAGGCGATCTAGACCGATGAAGGTCAGCTGGCCCAGTCCTCCAACTTCACCCATGACCACAAAACCAGCCCCCTTGGTGAAGAGGTACGTAAACAACCAGGTCAACCATGGCGGGAAGGAGGTGTACAGGGTCAGGCCGCCGAGGGTGGCCGCCCTGGATAAGAATGCTGATCCCTGCCAGGCGGTGCGCTTACCAAGCCATAACCCGATCAGGAACGCCAGGATTGTCCCAGTGACGAAAACTAACAAGGTCGCTGGGATGACCAGTTTTAGCGTTTCGACAATGGGTTCCCCATGCAGAGAGTTACCCAGATCGAAAGTCGCGATTTGGCGCAGCCACTGCAGATATCGCTGCCAGATGGGCAGGTCGAGGCCCAATTGAGCGCGCATACGTGTGCGACATTCGGCATTACAAAACAAGGAATACTGGTCGATGAAATCACCCGGCATCATGATCTGGATAAAGAAGAACATGAAGCTGATGAAGACAAAAAGCTTGATAACACTGAGAAGAGTTTGTCGGATGAGGTAACGGGACATGATGTCTTCCCTCTAATGAACCTGAGATGACGACGCAGCATAGGATTCTATCACATACAATGGATGGATATTCTAATGTGTCATCTATTATGGTTACCCCTGGGGACCGCAAAGGTTCACCCCTAAGAAAGCGTCTGAAAAGTAAATTCTACCAGCCAGACCCCAGGGATTTTGTCCATCATTCAGTTCATAACGGTGTTTCGCAGTCTGTTGTTTCAGTGGCAAAAGCATTCTTCTGGAAACCCCTGGGGTCTTTTCAGACAGTTTCTAAATCTAGGGGATTACCCCGGCAATTCCTATGAGCCCCTACTCTTTCAGTACCTTGGTCTCTCCATTGTTATTGCGGTTGTTGCTGATGATTTCGTCGATGTTCAAGGGGGGCAGTTCTTCCAGGGAGATCAACCCGAAGTGGCTGAGGAACTCGGGTGTGGTGCTGTACAATATCGGGCGACCAGGTCCCTCGGCGCGGCCTATTTCCTGGATCATCCCCTTGCTGAGTAGATTCTTCATTACGCTATCACTATTTACCCCGCGGATAGAGTCAACGTAAGGGCGAGTGACCGGCTGTTGGTAGGCGATGATGGCTAGCGTCTCCAGGGAGGCGCGGCTGAGATGGCTGGTAGCTTCGAGCTCTAGAAAGAGTTCGATATAAGGTGCTGCAGCCGGAGAGGTCGTCAGGCGGATGCGCCCATCATGCCGTTGCAGACAGACTCCTCGATCTTGATAGTGAGCTTCGATCTCTGCGATAGTATTTTCAATCTGTCTGGGTGTCACTTTCAATACCCTGGCGAGCTGTCCAGGAGTCACTGCTTCAGGAGCCACAAAGAGCAGCGCTTCGACGCGCGCCGCCAGGCTGAGAAGGGATTGGGTATCCATCGATGTTTGGTTGGTCTCGCTCATGCTATAATCGGGTTTAAATTTCAGACAAAATACCGAAAATGGGAGTGGGCCGGGCGTAAGCCCAGCCCCCAACCAAATTAGGGGACAGGCAAAATTTGTATTGGTGGCCGGGCGCCCCGCGCCCCCCCCAACTCCCATTTTCGGGCACTGCCTACTTTGGTACAACGAGATGAGATTATACCATTCTATAGCCATCCTACTATTGGCGATAACGTTCATGTTGGGGGCTTGCGACTTATCGCCAACTCAGACGCCCGTGCTTCAGGTAGAGATCATCGGGGACGGTCAGATCTATAAGGTACAGGTGCCACCCCAAAGTACAGTCCAGGACGCCCTGCAAATTGCAGATATCACCTTAGGGGCGCTGGACCGCGTTGATCCCGATCTGCACATTGTGATATCCGAAAGCATGCAAATCGACCTGAGGCGCGTCTACGAGGAGTTCGAAGTCGAAGAAGTGATCATCCCTTTCGAACAGCAACTTCAGCCCAGTGAATTTCTACCCGAGGGAGAACAGCAGCCTTTGCAGCTTGGCGAGAATGGCCTCAAGGAGATCACCTACCGGTTGGTTTATGAAGATGGGGTTGAAGTATCGAAAACCGAAATCAAGTCTGTGATCATCAGTGAACCCTTGCCACAGATCATGCTGGTTGGTGTACAGACATCTTTCACCCCACAGCCGATCCCAGGCCGTTTGGTCTATCTTTCGGATGGCAATGCCTGGATGATGGAGGGCAATACTGCCAACCGCATTCCGGTTGTATCTACGGGAGATCTGGATGGCAGGGTTTTTGTGCTGTCCGATGATGCCGAGTGGCTCTTGTTCACCCGGCATGATGATGAAGAAGAGACCATAAATACACTTTGGATCGTAGAGGTTGACAATCCAGAATTCGAGACCTATCTCAACGCCGATAATGTGATCCATTTTGCGGATTGGCGGCCGGGATCGACGGCCTATGCGGCATATTCGACGGTAGAGCCGCGCCAGGCTGCTCCTGGGTGGCAGGCCAATAACGACATCCTGATGGCCAACTTCAGTGTCAATGGTTGGGTGGATCCCAGCCCTGAAGTGGTCGTCGAGGTCAACTCCGGGGGTGTCTACGGCTGGTGGGGGACGAATTTTGTGTATGGAGCCAACGCTCGCTCTCTGGCCTACGCCAACCCCAATCAGGTGGGCCTGGTCGACGTTCAAGAGGGTCTCTTCTCCCCGGTGCTGGATATTACGCCCTTGGAGACGCGTAGCGATTGGGCCTGGGTTCCTGGGCTAAAGTGGGGACCGGATGGGGCCATGCTCTTCACCGTACGGCACGCACCGCCCCCAGGGACGATCTCGCCTGAAGAGTCGCCCATTTTCAATATCACAGCCATTCCCCTGAATGGTGGAGAACCTGTAGATCTGGTTTCTCATGTGGGGATGTTTGCCTACCCATTACCCTCACCGATTACACCCAAATCCACTGGGGAAGCAGCCTACCAGGTGGCTTTCTTGCAGGCCATATTTCCCGATCAGAGCGAGACCAGCCGTTACCGGGTGGTGGTCATGGACCGTGATGGTTCCAATCAGCGGGGACTTTTCCCCCCGGAGGAGGCCCCTGGGATCGAGCCGCAGGGCGAATGGGGTGCCTGGTCCCCCCAGCTTGGCGAGGGCAGCAATGGTGAAACATTGGCAATTCTCTACCAGGGCAATATCTGGCTGATCGACACCCACAGCGGCGAGTCCTGGCAGATCACAGGTGATGGGCGCATCAATCGCCTCGATTGGCGCTGAGGGGTGATCCATTCCCGCATGACAAAATTGTGAGGGGAAAAGTTACTTTTGGAATATTGATTATTTCTCTCAATCTGTATAAACTTGTACAGTTTTTTGGAGATCTATGATTGCTTGGCCAGACAGGGATTCTCCCGAAAAAAGGGTGTGTGCAAGGGTGCACCCTTGCACACACCCTTTTTATGGGTAACTCTGTTCCAAGGTTGAGCAGTTTCGGTAAAAATAGAAATAAGGATCAAAAAATGCGAGTACTTATCACGGGCGCGGCCGGCTTTTTAGGATCACATCTTTGTGACCGACTTCTACAGGAAGGCCATGAAGTGGTGGGGATGGATAATTTCATCACCGGTAGTATGGAAAATCTCACCCACCTGGCGAGTGAGGAAAAATTCCTATTCATTCGCCATGATGTCTCTAACTTCATCTTTGTTCCTGGAAAACTGGATGCCGTCTTGCATTTCGCATCCCCTGCCAGTCCCAACCCTCATTCGCCATATGGGTATGTGAATTTGCCCATCCAAACCATGAAGGCGGGTGCCTTGGGAACTCACAATACTTTGGGTGTAGCGAAAGCTCACGACGCCAAATTCTTATTGGCCTCCACCAGTGAAATCTATGGTGACCCCTTAGAGCATCCTCAAAAAGAGAGTTACTGGGGGCACGTTGACCCCATTGGAGAACGTTCCGTCTACGATGAAGCCAAGCGGTTTGCTGAAGCGTTGACGATGGCCTATCATCGTTTCCACGGCATTGATACTCGCATTGTGCGCATATTCAACACCTATGGCCCGCGCATGCACACTGATGATGGCCGCGTAGTGCCTAACTTCTTGCTGCAGGCTTTGAAAAGGGAGCCGCTCACGGTCTATGGCGATGGCCTGCAGACACGCAGTTTTTGCTATGTCGATGACCTGATTGAGGGAATATATCGCTTGTTACTTTCTGATGAGCACCAGCCAGTTAATATCGGTAACCCTGATGAAATCACTATTTTGGAGTTCGCTGAGATCATCAACGAAATCACTGGCAACAAAGAGATTACTTCTTACCCAAAACAGCGCGGCGGAGGCGACCCTCAACGTCGTCAGCCAGATATTAACCGCGCTCGTGATGTCCTTGGATGGGGACCGAAAGTCAGCTTGCGAGAGGGTATCGAAAAGACCATCCCGTATTTCAGGGAGAAATTGTCTCAGGTATGATCATGACAGATTTCATCACCGATCCCATCGAGCGGACGCGCTTTCTAAAGTTCGCCGTGGTGGGTTCCATTGGTGCGTTAGTTGATTTTGCAGTCTTCAATCTCCTGACCAGATTCTTGAACGTGGATCCAGTGCTGGCCAGCGTAATCTCTTTTACGGTAGCTGTGCTGAACAATTTCACCTGGAACCGCTATTGGACCTATCCTGACTCTCGCTCCAAACCTTTGGCTAACCAGCTAACTTCGTTTGGTATCATCAATGTGATTGGTGTAGCGATCCGTACACCCGTATTCGCGCTTGTAGATGGCCCCCTGCAGCGGCTGTATGAATCCCTGCCTTTCCTGCAAATATTTCCCTTCATGACGCCGGAATTCTTAGGGTATAACACAGCCCTGGCGATTGCCATTATCCTGGTGATGTTCTGGAATTATTTCATCAACCGTTATTGGACATATAACGATGTAGAGTGAGATGGAACGGATTATTCGACAATGGAATGTGCGCAGGCAGGGCTTCTTAAAGTCGTGTTTCAAGTGTCATTGCGAACGCAGAGAAGTGGAGTGCGGCAATCTCCTCGAAGAGTGGGAGATTGCTTCGTCGCTCGCCATGCCGGAGGAAGCCCTCCGGGCAGGCGCGCAGAGCGAAAACGGCTCCTCGCAATGACATCTTAAGATTATAAGAAAGCTGTGTGTGCGCAGCGGCTTGCCTGCTGCGCACATTCAATTTTCGGTATAATACTTCTATGACTAAATCCCGCCGTCTGATTCCGATTTACACAACCGCTGGTGATGTAGGCGCTTTTCTCATTTATCCTTATCTCTATAATGAAACCGGTGAATGGGTTGGTTGGGTCACCCCCGAACGCGAAGTTTACTCTGTTTTGGGCAACTATATCGGTTGGCTGACTGATGATCCTCGCATTCTCCGAAAACGGTCATACGATTTTTCGAAACCTCGCGTCACGCCGCCACCGCCACAAGCGCGCATCCGCGTGCCTGCCTCTTCACCGCTGGCCCCGATGATGTCGGAGTTGACCTACACGACAGTGGATGTGCTCGAAGAAGAAGCCCACCGTCTCAGTACAGTGGATTTCGACGAATTGCGCGAAGATATGGATTAGAGATTCCCGAAAAGGGGCTGGAGGCCCCAGCCCCTTTTCGGGAATCTTGGGTTGTTATGGAAGAAGCTACAAAAGCAAAGACTGTCAGCGCATCGCGCGTTGAGCTTGCTCAATTGATGCAACCTGCGCACGCCAACAATCATGGCAATGTGCATGGTGGCTGGATCATGAAACTGGTCGATGAAGCCGGCGCGCTGGCCTGTATGCGTCATTCCCAGCGCAGGGTTGTGACCGTGGTAGTCGATCAGATGATGTTCCGCCAACCCATCCGCATTGGCGACCTGGTCAATCTTACTGCTGAGGTCAGTTATGTTGGACGAACCTCTATGGAAGCGCGCGTCGAGGTTATCGCTGAAGACCCAGTTACGGGGGAGTATGTGCATACCAATACAGCATACTGTGTATATGTCGCCTTGGATGATGATGGAAAACCGACCGCCGTGCCGCCACTGATCCCGGAAACCGATGCCCATCGTAAACGCATTGAAAGGGCCAAACAGCGCCAGGCTTTTCGCTTAGCGCAAAAAGATGACTGAAAACGATCAAGTCCCCCCATTTGAGGATCTAAGAACGGCTGATGGCACCCCTGCGGTGCGTTCCCTGCGAGAGTTGATCGACCGCGTCACCGGCCGCAGTCTGGAAGCTACCATCCCCCAGGAAGACGCTGGTATCGCCGATGTAGTACCCTTTCCCTTCCTGGCCTTGGTGGGTCAGCAGGAGATGAAGCTTGCTCTACTCCTGGCAATGATCAACCCCAATATGGGCGGCGTACTGTTGATCGGCCCGCGCGGCACCGGTAAGACTACTGCTGTTCGCAGCCTGCCCGAGCTGCTCCCGCAGGCCCTGCGCAGCTTGTGTTATTATGGTTGCCTACCCGAGGATATCGATGCTGGGGGTATTGAGGCCGTCTGCCCGGATTGCGCCACAAAATATGCCCAGGAAGAACCCCTGGCAGTGATGGACCAGGTGCGCCTGGTAGAGTTGCCCCTGAATGCCCGCCTGGAGGACGTTGTTGGTGGCCTGGATGAGCGCGCTGCTCTTCAAGGACATATCCGCCTGCGTCGGGGGATTTTGGCCCAGGCTGACCGCAACTTATTGTATGTCGATGAAGTCAACTTGCTCAGCGATGATGTCGTCGATGCCATCCTGGATGCTGCCGCCCAGGGATATTACCTGGTGCGCCGCGGCCCCATGTCTTCGACCTACCGGGCGCGCTTTGTCCTGGTGGGCTCGATGAACCCTGAGGAGGGCCGCCTGCGCCCTCAGATCATGGACCGCTTTGGCCTGCGAGTGGTGGTGCGCGGCCTGCCAGATCGTGACGAGCGACTGGAAGCCTATCAACGGGCCAGGGCATACCTTACCAACCCGCGCCAGGTTTCGGCCGAGTTCGCCGGTGCCACGCTCCTGGCTCAAGAGGATATCCAGGCGGCGCGCGATTTGCTGGCCCAGGTGGAGCTTCCCGACAAAGTCGCGCAACAAGGATTGGCTTTGGTGGAGCGCTTGAAGATCGATTCTCTGCGCGCTGAGATCACCATGTTCGAGGCTGCTCGCGCCCACGCTGTTGCGGATGCGCGTTTGAAGGTCACCTCTGAAGACCTGCACACCGTGGCCTCGATGGCGCTGCGCTTGCGGCGCTCGAATTTCATTGATGATTATTTCACACAACACGAATTCGAAGAACAAGAGTTGGCCAATGTTCTCAATGAAATTATTACCCCCAAGAAATCCAAGAAGAAAAAAGGAGCCAGAAATTGAGCACGATTACCCATCGTCAACGCCTTGAGGCCTGTCTATCTGGAGAGAAACCCGACCGTCCGCCTGTTGCGTTGTGGCGGCATTTTCCAGTGGATGACCAGACTCCCGAGGGCTTGGCTGCCGCAACATTGAATTTTCAGCGTCTTTATGAGTTTGATTTTATCAAGGTAACCCCGGCATCATCTTTTTGCATCAAGGACTGGGGCAGCCGTGATGAGTGGCGCGGCGCTACAGAAGGAACACGTGATTATACCTACCGCGTGATCAAGCAGCCCGAAGACTGGACTCGCCTCCAGGCACTGGACCCCGCGCGAGGGAGTCTGGGCGACCAGTTGAAGTGTTTGACCCTGCTCGAGGCTGAACTAGGCCCTGACACGCCCATCATCCAGACGATCTTCAGCCCCATGGCCCAGGCTAAGAACCTGGTTGGCGGTGATCAGTTGTTGGTACACATGCGCCGTTATCCCGCTGCGCTGCACGCCGGGTTGAAGATCATCACTGAAACCACTCAGCGCTTTGTAGATGCTGCTTTGAAGACTGGCATCGCCGGGATTTTCTATGCTATTCAACATGCCCAATATGGTTTGCTTTCGGAAGCCGAGTTTGCTGAATTTTGTCAGCCATACGAGTTACAGGTATTAGAAGCCGCGCAGGCTGGCTGGTTCAATCTGCTGCACTTGCATGGGCTGGATGTGATGTTCGACCAGGTCGTTGATTTTCCGGTGCAGGCCATCAACTGGCACGACCGAGAGACTGAGCCTTCCTTATTTGAGGCGATGACGCGCTATGCTGGTGTGGTCTGCGGCGGATTGCGTCGCAACGAGACCATGGTGCTGGGCACGCCCGAATCCGTTACTACCGAAGCTCTGGATGCCATTCAAGCCGCCGGCGGCCAGCGCTTCATCCTGGGCACCGGCTGCGTTACCCCGACCATCGCGCCGCACGGTAACATCCAGGCCGCTAGAAACAGTGTAGAAGGCTGAATTTGAATAATGTCGCAATTGAAATCGCAGAGATCGCGGAGCTCGCAGAGTCTTAAATTAATTTAATCAAAATTCTCTGCGCTCTGCCCAAAGGGCCACAAAGTGTGCGTACTCTGAGGTAAATCAAATGTACCTAGGCATTTCGACGATGGCAACTTCGCGAGAACTTCCGAAAATAGGGGGGTACGGGGGGGGGGGGCCCCCCCC
>CAZUSV010000122.1:0-19542 GCA_964622645.1 uncultured Anaerolineales bacterium | reverse complement strand
ACCCGGGGCCCCCCGCGGCCGCCCCCCCCCCCCCCCTTTTTGGGGGGGGGGGGGGCCCCCCCCCCCCCCCACACCCCCAAATCTGGACATTACCATGGGAATTCTCAGATACCCCTCACTACCATATCACCCCTAATGAAAGGTTCACATTTGAAGAATACAAGCTCATCAAATACTTTTCCTCTTGTTCCAATGTCAGCGCCTGACCTGACAAAATGCGAGCAAGAGGTTGTTCAGACCGTTCTAGAAACAACACATCTCAGCATGGGACCGGAAACAACTGGTTTCGAAAATTCTATGCGAAATTACACCGGCAGCCGACATGCCATTGCAGTCAGCTCAGGGACTGCCGGGTTACACCTATGCATCAGAGCAGCTGATATCAAAGACGGCGACTTAGTCATCACCACACCCTTCTCGTTTGTCGCCTCAGCAAATGTAATGCTATTCGAACGCGCCGTTCCTATATTTGTAGATATTGATCTCAAGACGGGCAATATCGACCCTCTTCGGGTTCAGCAAGCAGCCAGGGATCTAGCTGCAGGAGATTCTTCAGCGAAGAAATGGTTGCCCCGCAAAGGTGTCACCGATGGAGCTGAATTGAAAGCACTGCTTCCCGTAGACGTCTTTGGCCAACCGGCAGATATGGACCCCATTCTGGAAACTGCCCAGGAATATAACCTTGCTGTCATCGAAGATTCATGCGAAGCCTTAGGTGCTGAGTATAAGAACCGCCAGGCTGGCACACTGGGAGATTACGGCATATTCGCCTTTTACCCCAACAAACAGATCACCACCGGCGAAGGGGCCATCATCGTCACAGACGACGAGAAGGCTGCTGACATGATGCGGGCCCTACGCAACCAGGGACGTTCCCCTGGCGATACCTGGCTGCAACACACTTACCTGGGTTATAACTATCGCATTGACGAGATGAGCGCGGCGTTGGGGCGTGTGCAAATGGGTCGCATCGATGAGATCCTCAAAAAACGGGAAAAGGTGGCCAACTGGTACGAGGAAAGATTGACTGAGATTCCTGGCATCGAGATTCCCGAAGTCGTCCCCAACACAACGCGGATGAGTTGGTTTGTCTACGTAATACGCTTCGCTCCAGAGATTGACCGCGATCAGGCAGCCAAGCTGCTAACAAAGCGGGGAATCCCTAACCGGCCTTATTTCATTCCCATCCACTTACAGCCCTATATGGTCGAGCGCTTCGGCTATCAGGAGGGTGATTTCCCCATCACGGAAGATCTAGGCCGCCGGGGCTTAGCGATTCCGTTCTCTGGAATTATGACTGAAGATCAGGTCGAAATCGTGTGTCAAGCAATGCGAGAGGTTGTCGGCAAATTGAGCTAATGAAATCGGAATTGCTCAGCCATGAAACGGATTTACCCGAAAAAAGGGTGTGCGCAGGGGCTGCGCACACCCTTTTTTCGGGAGATTTCCTGTCTGGCTGAACAGTTACAATCGTAATATAATTCTGACAAAATTTATCCGAATACTTGGAGTCCGTTATGAATGTCACCATATGGCGGAAAGCCTTACAAGTGATCCCGCGCATCGACAAAGATGAGTGGAATGAGCTCGATATCATCTCGAAATGGTTGATCGCCACGCGCGCCGCCGTGTTGGTGATGACCTTTCTCTCTGCGGCCCTGGCAGGTATTTTTGCGTACCGGGCAGGGAATTTCGATCTGGGGCTGTGGTTGCTGGTTACCTTGGGGCTGATCCTGGCTCACGCTACAAATAACCTGCTCAATGACTATACAGATTTTGCGCGTGGTGTCGATCAGGACAATTACTACCGTTCACAATACGGACCGCAACCTTTGGTTCATGGGTTGCTGGATAAAAAGGGGTTGTTGACCTATGCCATCGTGACTGGCTTGTCAGCCGCTGCTTGTGGTGTGGCTTTGATCTTCCTGCGCGGGGGATCAACCTGGTTGTTTATGGCCCTGGGGGCTTTCTTTGTGCTGTTCTACACCTGGCCGCTGAAGTACATCGCCCTGGGTGAAATCGCCGTGCTCATCGTTTGGGGACCACTGATGATTGGTGGAGGCTATTACGTGATCACCGCAGAGTGGGATTGGAATGTGGTCATCGCCAGCCTGCCCTATGCCCTGGGAGTAACCGGGGTGATCTTTGGGAAACATATCGACAAATTCGAAGTGGACAAAGCCAAGAAGATCCACACACTGCCAGTCGTTCTTGGAGAGAAGCTATCCCGTTACAGCGTCCTTGGGATGCTGATCTTTCAATATCTCTTCACTCTCTATCTTGTGGTAACGGGCTTCTTCACCCCGGTGATGCTAGTCGTAGCAATGTCGCTGCAAGTTTTCTTCCAAATTTGGCCTATGTTCCAGACACCAAAACCTGAGGAGAAGCCAGAAGACTTTCCAGATGTGTGGCCAAATTACTTCGTAGCGGCTGCATTCCACCATAACAAACGCTTTGGGAGTTGGTTCTTGTTGGGGTTAATCGTAGATACGATATTGAAGCAGTTGATTTTGTAATCTAAGAAACCCAGTTTCTACTGCGCATCTCTGATTTACAGAAATCTATTTGTACTTGGTAGATGAGACTCTCCAGGAATCACCGCGTTAGCTCCCTGATTTGGGGATATGGGGCGTGCTCCGCACGCCCCATATCCCCAATTCTGGACATTACCACGAGAATTCCTCGAGGCCCGTAGATGATGCTATGCTGGCAATAAGAAACCGGGTTTCTTCGAATTAAGGGGTTTGAGATGCTCTCACAAAGATGAGTTTCGCTAATAACTGCCCATCTTCTGTCTCATATGCGCCAATCAATACTGACATACCCTCTTCTAGATCTGCCAAGCTACTCACTTCTCCCCCACGGGAACGGAAAACAGTTTCTCCGTCCACCAGGAAGGTCATTTCTTCCCCATTGCGGTTTTGAAGATGGATCGAATCAACCCCGACCATTGTGATTTGCCCCAGGGCATTCACATCATAGTTGGGTAGATCTTCAGCATTTCCAGCGATGACGCGGGTAGCCAGAAATACGCCATCATTTTGAGGGGAACCATAAACCATGGCCACCATGTCGGGAACCAGATCATCGAGGCCCTCGATCTCGCCAGCACGGCTGTTGAAGCTGGTATTCTCATCTACAGCGATGGTCCACTCATCACCCTGGCGCGTTTGCAGCGTGAAAGTCCCAGCCGCAGGGGTGACTGCAGTGATTGTGCCAGCATAGAGATTTGAATTTTGAATATCAAGTGCAATGACCAGCTTGGCCAAAAGGCTGCCATCATCGACCTGCACACCCCCAACACCCACTGACCAGCCAACCTGCAAATCGTTCAAGCTCGAGAGTTGGCCGAAGTAGCGCGTTGTGTCGTCAACTAAAATGGTGTACTCTTCTCCGGAGTTCGTTTGTACGACAAAGCTGCCTGCATAGAGGTCGACGGCGATGACTTCACCACGCGCTCTAGCGCCTGCCCATTGGCTGGGGTCGAAATCATCAGGCAGCATGATCACTAAGCGCGCCGTGGGGTACCCCTCAGCACTGCCTGGTGCAAATACAGAGATTTTGCTGCCAAGTTCTAGATCCATAAAATCAGGAGCCTCGATTTCCGAGGATCGAAAGTTGGTGGTGTCATCAACAAAGTAAGTGAAAAGCTCACCACTCTGATTCTGTACGGTAAAACTGTCATCGGCAATGGCGATGACCTCACCATAAATGCTCAGGCCCCTACCCTGAGGCGCATCCTCAGCAGCCAAGGCTACACCGCTGATTAGCAATGCGCAAAGAAATGCGCTCAACAAGGGGGAAAATAATTTCTTAGTCATTGTGAACCTCCAGTCTCTCTAGGAATCGTCGGGATAGCTCCTAGATTTGGGGGGTGTGGGGGGGGGGGTGGGGCGCCCCCCCCCCCCCCCCCCACACCCCCAAATCTGGACATTACCACGGGAATTCATAGAGACCTAAACTCCGAATATATTTCCTTTATAACGATGAACTCTTCTCGTTTCGCTCTGGACGGATTGCCAAATCCGTTAATATTCGCTGGATTTGATAATCCAGCAAGAGCAATAGATGATCTACTTGCAACAAATATAAGGGGTGGAGGTCATCAAAAATCTAAAAGATTGTAAAAACCAGGTAAAACAGAAACCTCCCAGAGGGTTGATCCCGCGGGAGGTTCCAGAACCAGGCCAAACTCCAGGTATGCTCAGCCATTCTCAGGGAAGACGATGACCTCCTTACCTGCTAACTTATCCTGAATGCGTTGCACGACAATGTCCAGGTGGCCGCGCTTATGCACAAAATCCAAATCGTCGGAACGGATGGTCAGGACTGGGCAAATGTCAAAATTGTCGATCCAGTCATCATAAAAAGATTCCAGGAGGGACAGATATTCAGCTGTGATGCCACTTTCCATCTTGCGGCCGCGGCGCCCGATACGCTCCATCAGGACCGATACCGGCGCTTTGAGATAAATCAATAGATCGGGGGAAGGCAGGCTATCAGTAACTATGTCGAAGAGACGGCGGTAGGCCAGGTAATCCCGCTCTGAGAGATTGCCCAAATGATGCAATGCCCGGGCGAAGATATAGGCATCCTCGTAAATGCTGCGGTCGGCAATGGTCGATTGGGGGTCGAGGGCCAGATCAATGTGCTGCTCAGCGCGGTGACCGAGGAAGAAAACCTGCAAGTGGAAAGACCACATGGCCATATCCCCGTAGAAGTCCGAAAGATAGGGGTTGTCGGCGACGGACTCAAACGCTGTGCGCCAACCCAAACGATCTCCTAAGCGCTCCGTGAGGGATGTTTTTCCAACACCAATATTTCCAGCAACAAGGACAAGATGTTTTGCCATAGATGATCTCCTTATAAATACGCTTAGGGTGTGTTTCATCTCGGTTGGAGATGGCTCGACGTATTCCGTATAGCTTATTCCATAAACCTGCACGCAATCCGCTATACGGAATACGAACACTCTGTTCAACTCATTTGAAACACACCAAATCGATTATAGCATCAGGCTTTCTGATCCATGGGAAGCTCATGCTCGGCTTTAGGCAGACGCCAAATCGCTAAAATCGAAGCAGACAAAAATATCATCCCCGTGGCGATAAACGTTGTTCTTACGCCGGAAAGATCCGCTACAATAGCGCCAACGATTGGCGCCACGGCGCGACCTCCAGCATTGATGGAGTTATCAAATCCATAGACTGCACCGACTTCGCCAAATTTGATGAAATTCGCCAGCAAAGCACTGATCATGGGGATGACGCCACCAATGGCCACACCAACGAGTGCTTGAAATACCAGCAATTGCCAGCCTGCTGTTACCAAACTCTGTACTGAATAGATGCCGGCCGCAATTATCATACTGACTATCAGTACCAGACGGTGTCCAATTCGATCACCCAATCTGCCCAAGAAAATAGAACTAATGGTTGTAGTCGCCGAAGTTATGCCAATGATCAGCCCTGTAAATGTGTTCAAACCCCGCGTCGTTTGCATGATCTCTTCCACAAAAAATGGGATCAGTGGCACTAGAGTCATGCGGCCCAAACTGGTCATAAAGCGCATCACTAGCGTAATCATGATACCCGGGGTAAGCAGAAGTATACGCCACTGACCAAGTAGATTCATCCCGCTGCTGTCATCTTCTTTAGGACGAACGAACTGCTCCTGGACTCCAACCAGCACCACTATACCAGCCACAAATAGAAGAACTGCTGGCACGTAGAACGAGGCGCTGTAGCCATAGGCATCAGCGATCGTGCCACCAACTAGAGGGCCGATTGCTACACCTACACCTAAGCCAACTTGTAATACTCCCATGGCATAACCCATGCGCTGGCGAGGGGCTTGTGAGGCGACCAGAGCGCTGGAGGCAGATATCGTGCCGGTGATCAATCCTTGAATCGTCCGCATGACCACTAATTCTTCAGCGGTACGAACAAATGCCATCAAGAAAAGTAGAACAGCACCACCAAATAAGGCCCGCTCTACCATCAACTTACGACCATAACGATCAGCCAGGGCGCCCCAGATCGGGGACGCAACCATCATGGCGAATCCCTGGGCAGAAAATACCAGTCCAGCCAGCAATTCAATGCTCAATCCCGAAGAAGAGCCAAGTGACTTTACATAAAAGGGCAGAAAAGGAAATATGCTCGAAAAGCCCACCGCGGTCATCACTTGAGCGAAGAAGAGAACCCATAATGTGCGCTGCCAGGTGGGGTGCTTCACATTGACTCCGGCACACGATACCAATAGCGATATAGAACATCAAAGCCAAGTTTGGCATACAGATGACGCGCCGCAGAGTTGCTCTCCATGACCTGCAAATAGGCAAATCGCGCACCACGCTGGCGACCCCAGATCATCATCTGCATAACAAACTTTGTAGCCAGGCCCTGGTTGCGATAATCTGGATGTGTGACGATATCAAAGAGACCCAAGAGGTCTTCATGCAGGACTCCCAGCCCACAGGTGACCGACTGATCTGCAATTTGGCGTGATCCAAACAAAGTAGCAGATTGAATCATCCCTAAGATTTTCCTATGAAGGGGTTGTTTTTCAAGATCATGGCCACTCAACTGGCTGAAAATCTCCAACCAGGTCTCGAGCGGGTGTTCGATTAACTGGACCACTTTTGATTCTGTGGGGTTCCAGCTTTTCAAATCCAACCCCATCACATGTGTAGGATGATACATCCTATACCCGCGCATCGATAATGCGGTGTCGAGATCACCTGGCGACAGGGGCTGGATCAACCTGAATATTGGAGGAAGTCCGCGTTCAGCGTAGGCTCGCTCACAACATTCAATCTTTTCCTCTAACGCAAGTGTCGAGGGGTAAAGCGGATTGACGGAGTTGGCCCGCTTGGTATAGCCTTCAGCAAACCTTAAGACCCAGCCATCATAGGTGATCTGCGCCACCGCTGGCCAGGCGTTCAAGGCAGCTTCTTCTATATGGTGATAATCCATCGATAGACTCTTACTTCATCTCGAAGCCAGCATTCATCAACACAGCGCGCAGATGCGGGCGGAGAACCTTCGAGGCGCGGCGAGCAGAGTGTTCTGTCCAACCGTACGCCACGGCGGGTTTTTCATCCCCACCAGAAACTTGCCTCCCAGAATAAATGCCTGTGGCAATCATTTCCTGGTCATAAGCCCTGAGGGATCCCGCATCTGCGGTGTTATAAGTGTCCCAATGAAGTACGGCTTCCAAGGGTAAGCGCGGGCGGATACGCGGCGGCTCGACCGGCCAGCCCAGGGTCATGCCACTTACAGGAAATACCAGCTTCGGTAATTCGAATAGATCGATCACATCCTGGGGATTATTTCGAATAGCGCCAATATAGCACATGCCCAACCCCAGTGATTCAGCAGCGATGGCAGCATTCTGCATCAAAATGGAAACATCGACAACTGCTAACAAAAAGTTTTCCATATAGCCAGATTCACTGACATAGCCCTGCATCTCACAAGCCCGTGCCAGGCGACTGAGATCAGCACACCAGGCCATGAAAACCGGCGCCTGGCCGATATGCCTCTGCCCTCCGCATAATTCCATCAGGCGATTGCGCTTCTTTTCGTCAGTGGTGGCAAGCACGCTGTACATCTGCATATTCGACGATGTCGAAGCGCGTTGCCCCGCGGCGACAATTGTTTCGACCATTTCAACCGGCACAGGATCAGTGTTGTAGGCCCGAACTGAGCCATGTTTATGGATGAGTTCAATAGTAGTGTTCGACATTTAGCCCTCCCAATTTCAGCATAGAGATTATGTTGATGTGAAATTATACCCCTCATCAAAAAAACCCGATGTCCAAACACCGGTCTTGCTAAACAAAATCATAAGTTAATTAAGCGGCTTGTGGTAGCAACTCTCATTGCGTTTGCCCCCCTGAAGGACGACTGAAGTCGTCACTACGAACCGTACTACGAACCCATCAGAATATGGCTGGCCTCGATGACCACCTTAAAGATCATCCTACAGCGCTTGCGAGGCTCCCCCTTCTCCCCTGACTCAATCATCAAAAGGTAGCCAAACTGTAAAGATTGCCCCTTCGCCAGGGACGCCCTGGCTCTCTACGATGATCTCGCCGCCATGACGATCAACGATTTCTTTGGATATCGCTAAACCCAACCCAGTTCCAGTTACTGCAGAATTAGTTCCAACACGACCCCGAAAGAAACGCGTAAAGAGCTGTTCTTGATCTTCCAACGTAATTCCCAAGCCTGAATCCTGCACGCTGAATCCTGCCCATTTATTTTTGTGCTCATTTCTCAATCGCATATTTATGGTTATTTTCCCCCCTCCAGGTGTGTAATTGAGTGCATTGGTCAAGATATTGCTAAATACCTGTCCTATCTGCTTACGATCAGCACATACAACTAAGGCTTCCTGATCGCCCACTAGCGATAATGACAGGTTACGATTTTCAGCCATCGTTCTGCGGTCTTGCACATATTCTTTGATCAACACACCAAGGTCAAAATAGCTTTTATCGAGTTTGAAAACCCCTTGATCAAAGCGGGTTAGGGCTAATAAGCTTTCGATCAAATCTGCCAAACGGACAGTTTCGCGAGACAAGGTTTCCATAAACTCTTTGACCCGTTTGGGTTGCAAATCGATCAACTCATGATAAAGCCTGATATTGGTCATCGGTGAGCGAAGTTCATGGGAAACATTGGCCAAAAAATCATCCTTTATTTGATCAAGCTTTACGAGCTTTTGATTTGCCTCTTCAAGCTCTCGATTGAGGATCTCCAGCTGCTTGTTATACTGCTTGATTCTTCTCTCAATTTGTTTTTGCCCAGTGATATCGCGAGCAATCGCTATTTGACCCGCTGTTTTCCCCTCTTCACCAAGTAAACTCGTAAATACTACCGATAAATCCCGAGCATCGCCCCCATTGTCGATTACCAGCTCGACTGGATTTCCTGGCGAATCAATGTATTGTTGTTCAACGCGGTCCCAATCTGGAATAACATCAGCTACCCTTCGCCCGATTACCTCTTTTTCACCTAGATTTAGAAAAGACAACGCGGCTGGATTTGCATCTATAAGGCGAGTTTGATCATCGAAAACCAGAACCATATCATGCATTTTCTCAATCAGCATATCCCTGGCAATTGGAACAATATCGAAAAGGCGAAAACGGAATAAGGCCAGCGCAATAATGGTGCTACTAATTGCTATGGCGATATATGTCGTGTCCAACTGATCGAATATTGTAATCCCAGCCAATGTGAGCCCAACACCAACCAATGGCATCATCAAGCTGATTATCACGGCAAATATCTGAGAACGGAAAGGTTTTCGAGCGTTGATAAAGGCAGAAATCAGAAGCAGCAATCCCCAAATCCCTACGCCATAGCCATAAAGTATGAATATCCAGGCGGCCACAGTGAATTCATAATTCAACGGGGAAAAAGGTTCCGTGGAAGCGATTGATCCTTGAGGATAAACCCAATGGTGATAGAAATCTGTGTAAAGAACCAGCACAAGCAACAAAGCCAGGCCGATTAGAAATTTCCAAATCCTTTCTGGGTGACTTAGTTTTCGACGCGTGAATGTGAGCGCAAAATTCAAAAATACTAACGGTCCAAAAAGTGTTACCACAAAGCGTAAATTCCCCCAAAAACGTTTACCCCCTATAGTGTTGCTAAACAACTCAAACACACCAAATAGTGTATATAATAAACTAGACAAAACATACCAAGAAAAAGCAGCAGCACCTGCCTCGTCTCGCCGCCGCCAGGTAAAAAGGAATACTCCTAAAGTAACCAATATCGAAATAATATTTGGAAGAAATATAAGTAAAGCTTGCTCATTCATGGGATCACTTGCTGGTTGGCATACCCCATTCCAAAATTATATTAATCGACAGAGAAATTCCGGAATTGTAAATTACAAATCATATATTTTATTGTTAAATCATACCAAATTATTCGGTTTTGATTCTAACATATTTTGGTACTCTCCGGGAATTACTGAGGGCAGTTCCCAGATTTGGGGGTATGCGGCGTGCGGAGCACGCCGCATACCCCCAAATCTGGACATTACTGCGGGAATTCCTGGAGACCCCAATTCGGAACGCTCACAAAAATTCCCTATCCGGGTCTTTGTGATTTCCCGTGGTTTTGCTCAAAGGGGATTGCCACGCTCTGCGCCCGACATGTGGGAAATTGTAGCGCTTTTGTCCCAAATTGGGTCTGGATTTATCACGTATGGGGTGAGACCAAGCACCCCAGAAATTTCCAAAGACCACCCCATCCCATGCATAAAAAAAAATACCGTACCCGGAACGAGTACGACATTTCTACCCAGTTAGCATTCACTATACCCACAGGCGTAACACTTTCTACAACCCTCCTCGTTGACCAGAGCAGCCTGCCCGCAATCTGGGCATAAGTCCCCAATTTTGAAAGAACTTTGATGAGACTCTTCTGGGCCATCAAGAGGCAATCCCAAGGATTCGCCAGGCTCTTGCCCATTGTCACGATCGGCCTCACGCCAGGTGTACTCATCAAGAGTGTTCTCCAGATATTCGCGCAGTGCCTGAGAAACACCATCGGGTAGGGAACGCACGCGGTTAGGGCCAAAACCTAAGGGTCGACCACCGCCTATTCCAGAGAGTTGGTGAACGATCTCTTGCAGACGTTCGCGCGGCTCGATTGGAGAGGCTAATCGCAGCGTGTAAGAGAGCAAGCGGCCAATGGCCTCAGAGACCGCAGCTGTGTCCGAGCCTGCCTTGGCTGTGTTGATGAAGACCTCGAAAGGCTGTTCACCACCATTCTCGTTGACAGTTACAAAGGCTTTGCCTAGGGGGGTATTGACGTTATAGGTATATCCTCTCAATCGACGGGGGCGCGGCTTCTTGGTTTCATGCCAGATGGACAATTGGGCTGCCTCTGGAGTGATTGCCGCTCCGCCGTTTTCCTTCTCTTTGGCAGTTGTCTTTGTCTCCAAGACAACCTTTTGGCGTGAGCCAGTAACGTAAACCGTGATGCCTTTACAGCCAGACTCCCAGGCCAGCTTATAAGCAGTAGCAACGTCTTCTACCAGAGCATCTTCGGGGAAATTGATCGTCTTGGAAAGACTGTTATCCACGAAGGCCTGTAAGGCCGCTTGCATGCGTATGTGTTCAACAGCAGTAATATCTTGTGAAACCACAAATATATTTTGCAAGTGCTCAGGCACCATTTCTACATTCTGGCATGTGCCGCTTTCCAATACTTGCTCGATCAGGCGTCCCCGTTCGTCTTCTTCCAAGCCAGCCTCAACCAAGGCCTTTTCGAACAGGGGGCTGGTATAGGTGAGCTCCAGATCCACCCCATTGTCATCAACATGGCGGACATATGCCAGTGCAAAGACCGGCTCGCACCCATACCCTTCACATCCGGCAACCGTTGCAATCGTCCCAGTAGGCGCGATTGTCGTCTGGGCAGCATTGCGGATGCCATGCTTGCGGATACCCGCAACCACTTCGTCCCAATCCACCTCAGGACGGTCCCAGTTATGCTTGTAAGGCACAATCGATTTGGGTGGTTCCCAGGTTATATTCGCAGGATCGTAGATACTCCCTGTAATTGCAGGGAATGCGCGGCGCGTTTTTGCCAGCTTGATACTGGCCAGCATGGCATGGTAACGGACAAATTCCATGACCTGGGCAGCAAATTCCTGCCCCTCAGGCGAGCCATAGCGGATGCCAGCATGATACATCAAATCCCCCAAGCCCATGATACCTAGCCCGATACGACGAGCATTTAGGGCCGCTTGGCGTAATTCTGGTACGTCGGGAACATAGGCGTTGGCATCAACTACATTATCCAGGAAACGCGTCGACAGTTCTACAGTTGCGCGCAACTTCAACCAATCTACAGTTCCATCAGGTCCCAAATGTTGAGCAAGGTTGACAGAGCCCAGACAGCAGTTTTCATAGGGACCTAAGAATTGCTCACCGCAGTTATGCGCTACCAATCCGTTGGCGAGCAAACTTTGCGTTTGGGGTTGGGACAGATCATAGACATCGGCATATCCTGCATCTTCTACACTTCGAACAACATCGACGAAAGTTTCCACGTTACTGCGGCGCTTTTTGTTGCGAATGAAGGAGAGCAAGCGCTTTTGCCGCGCTTGATCGATAAAGCCAATCATTTCGGCAAATCGATCGCGATTGACTTTGCCTATCACTAAATCGTACTGAGCGTGGAAACTATATTCTGCCAAGCCGCCTTTTCCATCAGGCATCATTTTGGTTCCCGCAGAACGCCGCCGATATATTCGTGAGATAATGCCAAAGTTTGCTAACAAGATTTGCGTTTCTTCTAGCAATCCTTTGGAACTGCTAGCTAAACGAACAGTACAATCTTTTTTCTTGGTATTAACCTGAACAGAACCATCAGCAGAGAATAAACCTTGTAAGAAACCAACAACCGCAAATCGAGGAGCAGACCAGATATATTCAGGTATTCGTTTCTCTGGTGAGGGGGTGTCACATACACCCAAAGTTCGGAAGAATTCAAAAGGTAGTTTTCCATACGAAAGCTGTTTGACACTGCCTCGATGGTGCAAATGTCCGCCCCCAAACCAATTCGATAATGGCTCGTGGATTATCTCCAAAATTTCATCATCGGAGAAAACCATCCCAAGTGGTGTGCCACTGCGCTCAGAGATCCAGCCATCCCCCACAAGATATCCCATCACTAACCCTAAATCATGGGACCATTCAGTGGGGATTTGAGAATAAAGTTCTCGAAAATCTGAACGTTGAACCGTTTGCCCAGAGGCGTGGTCACCAGAAAGCGCCATATTCGCCATAATTTCAAGGATTATTTCATGGTTCGGTAACGATGTCTCTCGGGACCAGGCACCTTCACCACTTTGAAGGAGAATCTGATCTCCAGGTTTAAGTTCATCCAGGGAGACATATCCTTCTGGAGCCAAGAAACGATGATCTAGTGTGGCAGTGACAGAATACCCCATCTTGGTAGTCAACCTCATCACCCTTGCATTCGCCCTTGTCATCCATGCAGGTGAAGCATGCCGAAGTGCAACACCAAGTTTTCCAATATCACAACCATGTGGAAGAGCACGGTTATCCGTAGAAATGTACACCCCACATTCCATATCTGCTAACTCGTCAAATCGCACCAAGCCAAATTCTGTAGATATGCGTGTCTCACCTACGAAACAAGGGTTTGTTGCTTCCAATGTGTATAACTGCGGCACAGGATTGGCGCGGTTGGCAGCATCCAAGAACAGCACCCCCGGTTCGCCGTTGTGATGGGCTTGGCTAACGATCTTATCAAATAATTCTCGCGCCCGTACGCGCTGATAGGTTTTTATAGGAATCCCATCAGCTACGGCCTGTTCGATCGTGCCGCTATACTTGCGATAATCTGGATGATCGACATCTGGGAAGCGCAGATCCCACCCGTCGTCATTTTCAACAGCCTGCATAAAGGCATCTGTGATGCCCACCGAGATGTTGAAATTTGTGATGGCGTTTTCATCTGTCTTGCAGGTGATGAACTCTTCGATGTCGGGATGATCGACGCGAAGCACACTCATATTCGCTCCACGCCTCGTGCCACCCTGAGCAATCTCTCCGAAAGCCTTATCATACACACTCAAGAATCCTACCGGCCCGGTAGCCTTACCAGAGGATGTTTTGATGATGGAACCTGCAGGCCGCAGGCGCGAGAATGCAAAGCCGTTCCCACCGCCAGTCTGCTGGATCAGCGCAGCATTACGCAGGGTTTGGAAGATACCATCATGCCAGCGCCCCATATCATCACTGAGAGGCAGTACAAAACAGGCTGCTAACTGCCCCAAGGGAGTGCCTGCACCCGTAAAAGTGGGGGAGTTGGGTAGAAAACGCTTCTCGGCAAGCAGATCATAAAACTGGCGCGCCACCTTGAGGAAATCTTGATCCCACTCCTTTTCGGCTTCCGCCGCAGCAACATGATAGGCTACCCGCCAGAATGTCTGCTCCACCGTTTCAACAGACTGTCCATCACTATTACGGCGCATATAACGACGCTTGAAAACCTGGTATGAATTTTCGGTTAATTCCACTTTGCGAGTATCTTCGGGTAAGGGTGGTGCCTGAGTTTTTTCCACAGATTCTAGAACCATTAATCACTCCTATGACGATAAGGCAATCTAGCTAAGACAGAGTCCCCGGCTGAAATCACATCCGGTTAATTTGTTTCCAGTAAACGATCAATCTCTGTACGAATGGACTTTAGATCATCTAACCCCAGATAAACAATCGCGTAGCGGATATATGCGATATGATCTAATTCTTTAAGCCCAGCAATAACCATATCCCCCACAACTCGCGAAGACACCTCTGCTTTCCCCATGGATTGTAAAGAGGCCTCGATCTCCCCAGCTAAACGTTCGATATCCGCAGCCGAGACGGGGCGTTTAGCGCAAGATATTCGAATACCCCGCATAAGTTTCTCACGGTCGAATTCCTCTCGGTTGCCATCTTCTTTGATGAGCAAAGGGGTTGCCAGGATAGGGCGTTCGTAAGAACTAAACCGTTCGCTACACTTCAGACACTCTCGACGTCGGCGCACACCTCCACGCTTGTCTTTTGTGGTATCGATTACACGAGAACGCTCATTCTGACAATATGGGCAAAGCATAATAATCACCTATCTATACCCCCATATATGGGGGTATAGATAGAGAACATCCATATATGTGGCGGTTAATGTAGATCATTTTAGCACGCTTGATCTATAAACGCAAGCTCACTAGAGTACTATTTCCTTAAAATATTTGAATCTTTAAGAAAAGATACGGAACGGATTATTCTGGTAGAAAGATCTCCGCAAAGGGGACCTCGTTGCGGAGATCCGTTTATCAGTAGCTTCATCGTCAGGTAAGTAGTTTGACAATGTCAACTTCGCGAGAACTTCCGAAAATAGGGGGGGACGGGCTTCTCGTCTGAAAGGTGACATTGTCAAAGTAGCGACAAGCTTAAACCCAAGCTCCCCGCCCGAAAGCATTAGCGGGGAGCTTAGGGTAAACAGACAGTCAGAGATTCCTGGGAGGAGGGCCAGTTATCTCTAATTCTTTATCAATTGGTAAATAACAGTAAAAACTTAGCAAATTAGGCTTGCAGCGATGACTGAAGCATTTCCTGATCCCCGCCGAAGGCGCGCCTGTGGCAAGGGAGTCGAAGGATCATCACTACGAACTTATTATGAACGTTTACGAACTATCAGAGCGGACTCGATTGCGTAAGAACGTGGGTATATCCAGATCTTCCGTGTTCAGAGTACGTGGGGCAAATTCTCCCTGTTCATCTTTGGCAGGAGTGATTTCACGAGGCCGTTGAGCGCGCTCCATGATATTGCGCGGCATACCTGACCTTTCGAATCCTGTAGCAATGACTGTGATGCGTAAGTTTTCGCCCATATCGGGATCGATCACTGCACCGAAGATCAAGTTGACATCAGGGTGCGCAGTCTCTTTGATGATGGCAGCCGCCTGGTTGACTTCGAAGAGGGTCAGCCCCGGACCACCAGTCACATTGAAGAGGATCCCGCGGGCACCATCGATGGTGATATCCAGCAACTGGCTGGAGATGGCCTGTTCAGCGGCATCGCGCGCCCGATCATCACCCGAAGCCATACCGACAGCCATCAAAGCCGCCCCTCCCTCGGACATGATTGTGCGCACGTCGGCAAAGTCGAGATTGATCAGGCCAGGAATAGTGATCAGTTCAGAGATGCCCTGGATGCCCTGTCGCAAGACATCGTCAGCTACTTTAAAAGCTTCCTGCAAGGAAGAGCGCTTATCAACAATTTGCAGCAAGCGATCATTGGGAATCACGATCAAAGTGTCAGCCTGTTCCTTAAGCCCGGTGATACCTGCTTCAGCTGACTTTATTCGGCGAGCGCCCTCGAAAGTGAAGGGGCGAGTGACCACTCCAATAGTCAGCGCGCCAATCTCGCGAGCAATCTGAGAGATTACGGGAGAAGCCCCTGTTCCCGTGCCGCCGCCAATCCCGGCGGTGACAAAGACCATGTCCGAGCCTTTGAGCACATTGTAAAGCTCTTCAGCTGACTCTTCGGCAGCTTTGCGCCCCATTTCAGGATCACCTCCTGAGCCCAGGCCGCGCGTCAGCTTGTCACCAATGCGAACACGGGTTGTAGCGCGTGAGAGCGCCAATGCCTGGGCATCCGTATTCACGGCGATGAATTCAACGCCTAGCAAGCCTTCTTCGATCATGCGGTCTACGGCATTGCAGCCTCCACCGCCAACACCAACCACTTTAATGCGTGCAAACGACTCCGGTTGATTCATTGTATGCATTGTTGAATCCTCCTCGATTCATCCTTGGTAAATATCCACTGCGACCAAGAGTAACGTTTTTCCAACGCCATAGGATATTTACACACGGATTCACCCATTCTACCAAACGTCTTAAGACTAAACACGTTATTTACCTTAAAATTTCACTTCTACGGCAGTAATCGCCGCAACCATCCTGTCATTTTTTTCCAATCGACATCACTGTTGATCTTCAGAGGTCGTGATTTACGCCCATCGAAAACGTTGACAAACTCGTTCATCAATACAGCCCAGCGCAGTAAACCCACACTTGTAGAATAGGCGGGTGAATCCAATTGGTCTATCATTCCGATCAATCCATCTGGTTGGGCAACTTTCACTGGCATACCTAGCACCCTTTTCGCTAATTGGCGGATGCCTGGTAATGCGCTGACTCCGCCAGTCAATACCACCCCAGCAGGGAGCAGACCATCATAACCAGAGCGTTTGATCTCTTGCAATACTAAACTGAAAATCTCTTCGACACGCGCTTCAATGATATGGGCCAGTTCCTGGCGATTGATCGTCAAAGGATTCTCTTCTCCAAAGGGATGAACATAAAAGGCCTCTTCAGCTTCGACCTGGGACTCAAGTGCAAATCCGTGCTGCAGCTTGATCTCTTCAGCGTGTTTTGCAGGCAGGTGCAAACCATGTGCAATATCTGAGGTGATGTGGTTCCCGCCAACACCCAAAACCATGGTATGCCACACATCGCCATCAATATAAACAGCCATATCCGTTGTGCCGCCGCCAATGTCGCAGACCACAACACCCATCTCCCGCTCACTCTCTGAGAGCACAACCTCTGCAGAGGCTAATGGATTGAGCACGAACTGGCTGGCCCGAACACCTGCCGCAGCAACTGCCTGCCGCAAATTCTCCACTGTGGCGGCAGAGGCTGTGATGACATGGGTTTCTACCTCTAAGCGATACCCATGCATCCCTACAGGCATCCTGATGCCACCTTGCCCATCAACGACAAAGCCTCGCTGGATGACATGGATCAATTCACGATTATGCGGGATCGTCACCGCTTGCGCCGCTTCAACAGCGCGCATTACATCCTCATTATCGATCGTCCGTCCAGAGACACCCACTACTCCCTGGCTATTCTCTGATGATATATTTGTGCAAGACATACTCACCAAAGCAGATTCGATCTCTAAACCTGAGGTGCGTTCGGCCTTTTCGATCGAACGTGCGATAGCTCCCCCAGCAGCATCCATATCGACTACTGAGCCTTTACGCATCCCTTTGGAGGGTTCGATGCCAACACCAAGGATACGAACCCTCTGGTCAGTCTCCAGGCCGTTTTCCATACGGGCAACCAGGGTACAGATTTTGGTTGTGCCTACATCAACACCAACAATAATCGGCGCATCCATAATTCTCAATGCTCCAAGCGAAAATAAGGTGCATGCAGATATTCCATGCTTATCATCGCTGGTTGAAATCCTTCTGCTCGCAATTGCTGTATGGCAGCTTCGTAAATAGCCAGTTTCATTTCCAAATCCGCGCGGGGAGTATTTGGGCCAAAATATACAACCCAGCCACCAGGATCATGCCAACCAAATCCGTGGGCAACATCGAAGACCAAGGCAGCTCCTTCAGGGACTTTTTCACTCAAGGATAATATCGACTCCACCGTCTCTGGGTACATGATGACCTTCAAAGCATCTTCACTATCAACTGTAGATTCATCTTCCAGGACGATCGGCGCGGGGGGTGAGGCTGTTGCTACAACCCGAACTAAATCTCCTGTTTCCCCGCGCTCCGGAAATGCAATCCCTTGGGCGTCCACCCACTGGATCGTAGTGCCTTGATCCCAAATCAACACCGGCTCTCGCTCTTCAATCATAATTTCCACTCTGGCCGGAAACCCCACCCGCACTGTAGCAGAGACGATCCCTGGGAAAACATTGACAATCTGTTTTTCCAGCTTTTCCGGTTCGACCATGAAAATCGGTTTGTTGTAAATGAATAGAGCGCGGCTGATGGTTTCGGTTGATAATCGAGCCAGGCCATCAAACTGAACTTCGCGTATAAGATAGATTGGTGAATTGAAAACATAATATAAAGCTGCAAGAAGAAGCAGCGCTAATAGGGATGAAAGCAGTCGCCATCCAAACTTCACTGTTGGAACAGATGGCAGGCGCACCTCTACACCTGGGGTTGGCAGAGCCACATCAAAACGCCGTTTGACAGGTTTGCTTACCTTCTTCGTGCTCTTCGATGCACTGGCCATTCGAGTTCCACGTACCATCACAGGTGGCTTCCCACGACCAGAAGCTTTCTGCTGCTTGCGACGTCGCTTCGGCGCAGATGGATTATTGCCATTTTGGCGTTTCGCCCGGACCCGTTCTGCCCGGCTTTTGGACTGCTTCTTCGTCATTATCCTTATTCATTAGGAAATCAGGATATCATGAAGTATTCTCCTGCATTCCTGGTTTCCTCATAAAATCTCAATAGACCAATTCTGCTCTAGCTCTCTCTTTTATAGCGCCACTCATTGCGGTCACGCTCTGCACGGCGCTCTAAAGCCAATGCGATCAAACGGTCAACCAATTCAGGGTAGCGCAACCCACTGGCCTGCCAAAGTTTGGGATACATACTGATCTGGGTAAACCCAGGGATGGTATTTAACTCATTAAGGTAAGACACTCCGCTATCCTTATCCAACAAGAAATCAACCCGCGCCATCCCAGCACAATCAATCGCCTGATAAGCTCGCACGGCAGCTACTTGCATATCCTCAGCGACTTCTGCGGGTAGATCTGCGGGGATGAACGATTCCGAGCGATCATCGTGGTATTTGGCTTCATAGGAATAAAATTCCGCCGCGGGACAGATCTCTCCGAGAATAGAAGCCTGGGGGTTGTCATTGCCCAACACGCTGATCTCTATCTCTCGGGCATTGATCCCTTTCTCGACCAATACACGCCGGTCAAACCGTCCTGCATCCATAAGCCCTTCGACCAAATCGGAGCGGTTTTGACATTTGTTCACACCCACAGAAGATCCCATATTGGCAGGCTTCACAAAAATTGGATAAGCGAACACATTTTCCACGTTATCCAGCACCGTTTCCATTTCAGTTTCAAATTCACTTCGCAATACAATCACACTATCAACAACTGGAATATCGTGTGCCTGCATGACTGCCTTGAAGATGCCCTTATCCATACC
>CAZUSV010000121.1:19265-19626 GCA_964622645.1 uncultured Anaerolineales bacterium | reverse complement strand
GCTGCGGGCGAAGCCAATCGCCACCGCAGTGCCAAACTGCAACTTTGAGGTATTCTCAGCGATCAGCGGCCCAGGCAAAAAAGGATCATGTTGAGTTTCGGTGGTCCAAATACCATCAAAGCCCATGGCTTCGGCAGCGCGGGCCAGGTCGGGGACAGCGTTGAGGAATACCGGGGGGAGTGTGGTGTCTATTCTCATAATGCTCAACCAAAAAGAGAGCTGATTAGATCATCTAGATATATCCACTTCGACAATGTCAACTTTGCGAGAAGTTCCGAAAATAGGGGGTAGGGGGGGGGGGGGGGGGGGGGGGGGCCCCCCCCGCGGGGGGGGGGGGGGGGTGTAGTGGGGAGAATGTATT
>CAZUSV010000121.1:0-19255 GCA_964622645.1 uncultured Anaerolineales bacterium | reverse complement strand
GGCCCCGCGCCCCCCGGGGGGCGCCCGCCCCCCCCCCCCCCCCCCCCCCCAACCCCCTATTTTCGGGCTTCTCATCTGAGAGTTGACATTGTCAAGGTTGTTACTCTGCCAACAAGTAGGCCATAATCCACTTGGTGGTTGCCACTAACGCATCAATATGCGTGCGTTCGTAATTGTGGGAGGCATCCACACCAGGGCCGATCAGCGAGACAGCCACATCACCACCAGCCCTCCAGTACGCCTCACCATCAGAGCCATAGTAAGGGTAGATATCCACTTTATAGGGGATCTCATATTGGTCGGCCAGGCTACGTAATTTCTGATTAAGTCCATGGTGGTAGGGTCCGCCAGAATCTTTCACGCACAAGGTGGCATGGAATTCATCAGAGGCCTGCCCCTGGCCCACCGCAGCCATATCGACTGTGAGCAATTCGGTCATCTCTGCGGGGAATCCTGTGGATGCGCCATGGCCAGCTTCTTCGTAATTACTGATCAAGATGATCGTGGTTTGGGTGGGTTTCAGCCCCACATCAGCAAGGGCTTTCACTGCCGCCAGGATATTGGCCACACAGGCTTTGTCATCCAAATGACGGGAGCGAATAAACCCATTGCTCACTTCGAGGCGCGGGTCGAAAGCCACGAAATCCCCCACTTCGATCCCCAGGGCGTGGGTCTCATCTGCGGATGTAGTGCGCGCATCCAAACGAACTTCGAGGTTGTCATCATCACGCTTTGTCTCGCCCACTTTGTTACCATAGACATGCACTGATGCCATGGTCAGTAAGAGTGAGCCGCGCACTTTCTCTCCATCTCTCATGAAGACGGTACAGCCCTCGCCCTCCACAGTGTTCCACGGAAAGCCGCCGACCTTGGTCAGCTTGAGACGTCCATTAGATTTGATCTCCTTGACCATGCCGCCCAGCGTATCTACATGGGCAGTCAACCCTCGGGGAGCATCAGCTTGCCCTGAGCCCGAAGCCTCACCGGGCCAGATCACGACCAGCCCGCCCTTACGGGTAGGCGAAATCTCCAAAAACGGGAATTCCCCAAAGGCCTGTTCAACGTAATCGATCGCCGCCTGTGTGAATCCCGTAGGACTGGGTGTCTCCAGCAATCCGGTGAGAAAGTCGAGCATATATTGGGTATCGATCTCAGGTAGTTTTTTCATATTTGGTCTGGTCGGGTGCTCTCAGGCCCTCAAATTCTTCAATGATTTCCCGCCACTCATCGGGGATTGGGATTGTGCTGGAGGTGTAATAATCAAAGGTCACCAGCACACTGCTGCCGTCAGCCAGAATCTGGCCAGTCTCGCTATCTTCGATCAGATAATAACTGTCCATGCTCTTGGTGCCGAGGCGGGCGATGCGCATACCTACGCGCACAGGCTGCCCCCACATGATCGGAGCTCGAAAAGTGACATGGGCGTCGGCCATGATCATCCCAAGGGTCAAGAACGAACCTCCATCCCAAAGTCCCAAGTGCTTCACATACGCGATGCGGGTTTGCTCCATGAAGGTGAGATAACGGGCATTGTTGACGTGTCCCTGGGGATCCAGGTCGCCATAGCGTACAGTAATAGGGTGATAAAAGCGCAATTCTGTCATATAGAGATTATACCTCTGGAAATTCGCTGTGCTTTACGATTTGCTCTTTCCGAATTAGAATTGGCGTCGCTATGAACGACCAACTCAGCGAAACACGACCAACACAAATTGACTCTCCCATAGAGGGAGATACAGCACCAATCAAGCTTGACATAGAAAAAGATGCGCCCCCACCCAAAAAGGGAAAAGGACGCTCCTGGCTACGGCGAGGTGGGTTGCTGCTCCTTGGGTTGATCCTTGTCCTGGGAGTGGGTGGATTCCTGGGCTATCAAAACGGCATCGGCCGCAGAACGAGACAAGAAGAATTCCAACTTGCTGTAGCGGTTGCCCAACAATATGAACTGGGTGTGCTCGATATGGAAGCTGGACGCCTCGAAGTGGCGCGCCAACGTTTCGAATACGTCATCGGCCTGGATCCCACGTACCCCGGCGTGACAGACCGGCTCGCCGAAGTTCTCTTGCTACTCAACGCCACCGCCGTCCCGACCCCCGCCCCACAGCCTACCGCGGTCGAGCCAACCCCAACGCCAGATACTCGTGCCGAAGAAGATATGTATGCACAAGCTCAAAGCTATGTCGCTGCCAAGGAATGGAGCCTGGCAATCGAAACCCTGGAAATGCTGCGCAAGAAGAACCCAGACTACAGACCGATCGATATCGACGGTTTGATCTATTTATCTTTGCGCCAGCGCGGGATACAGAAAATCGGCCTGGGGAATCTGGAAGGGGGTATATACGATCTCGCCCTGGCAGAAAGTTTCGGCGTCCTGGATGCTGAGGCCGACAGCTACCGTTCCTGGGCTCGCCTGTACATCACTGGGGTCAGCTTCTGGGAAGTGGACTGGGCACAGGCGGTGAACTACTTCGAGCAAGTGTCGGCCATGACTCCCAACCTGCATGACGGCACTGGCTATAATGCAGCCCAACGGTATGTCGATGCCTTGACCAACTATGGCGAATTTCTTGAACTTGGAGACCTGTGGTGCGATGCAGTCGGGGTTTGGGACAAAGCCTTTCAATATACTGGCAATGCCGCTTACCAGGAAAGGATCACTATCGCTCAAAACAAATGCGAATAAGAGCAGAATCAAATAACGCATGAACACTCCCACCTGGGCACTTACCATCGCATACTGGATGCACATGCTGGCCACCGTCATTTGGATCGGTGGCCTTGCTATCTTGAATTTGCTTGTCATTCCTGCCGCCCAAAGAACGCTCAACAATAGCACTTACGGTATTTTCCTTGAAAACCTCCAGCGGCGCCTGGACCCCTTGGCCTGGTTCAGTGTGATCGTGCTGCTTGGCAGTGGCATGCTGCAGATGAGCGCCAACCCTAACTATGAGGGGTTCCTTGCGGTCAACAACCCCTGGGGTTGGGCAATCCTGGTCAAACACATTTTCTTCGGATTGATGGTGCTCACGAGCGGTTATATCACCTGGGGGATCTTGCCGGCCCTGCGGCGGGCTGCTATGCGTCAAGCGCGCGGTGAAGATATACCTGAGAGCGCTCCTCTCCAAAAACGAGAACGTCTGTATCTTCGAATTAACCTGGTGCTGGGGATTATCGTACTGGCTCTGACCGCGCTGGCGCGCGCCTCCTGACTCATCTTGACATATGCTATGATCAGACGAAAGGATTTGCGATCTCTCAATACTCGTTTGGTAGCTGGCCTGATACTTAGCGGGGTAATTTATTCAGCTTTTGCTTTTACTTTTCCCCTGGCAAAATACTATAACATCGTGCCTCCCTTAGATTATGCAAAGCTGACCGATTATTCCCTGGCTGGCTTTTTGGCTTATGTCTTTGGGATAGGCATGCTCTTTGGAATCTATTTCTGGATTCTCAAGATGGTGGCGCAAAGCAAGTTGAATATCGAGATCCGTTCGATAATTATCGCCAGTGCAGTTTTCGCGCTGGTCCTGACCTTTTCCTACCCCCAGACCGCCATAGACCTCTTCATCTACGCCCTCCGCACGCGGGGATGGGCGCTTTACGATATGCAACCTTTAGGGACCGCGCCCGAAATGCTGCCTGCCACCGATCAATGGTTAGGCTTAGCAGGAGAATGGCTGGATGCCCCCTCGCCCTACGGCCCAGTTTGGGAGTGGCTCTCTATGGGTGCCTTCCACCTAGTGGGGGGGCATTTTCTAGGTCATTTATTAGCATTGAAAGGGATTGCTGCCCTAGCATACCTGGGTTGCGTCTGGCTGGTTTTCCTGATATTAAGAGATCAGCGTCCTGATTGGGCACGAGTTGGCAGCATTGCATTGGCCTGGAATCCCCTGGTTCTGTTCGAAAGTGTGCAGAACGGCCACAATGATATCGTGATGGTGTGCTTCCTTTTGGCTGCGATCTGGGCGTACTTCAGATTTAGGAACACGGTTCCTGTCAGGAACCGTGTTCCTTTGTTAAGTCTGGCTTTTTGTGTTTTCATGGCGGCTTCGATCTTGGTCAAGTTTGTGACTATCGCAGTGCTGCCGTTCTTCTTGCTGGGGATTGCGATGCAGAAGGACAAATGGTTCCAACGTGTTCTCTTGCTGCTGAGTTATGGGGGGACGATTTCGATACTGCTGGTCATTGGGATGCTGCCTCTCTGGCCAGGTCTCGATAGATGGGCTGTGCTAGAAGCCAACTCTGGGGCTGGTCGTTCGTTGCTCGCCCTAGCGGTGCTGAGTTTGAAAAATACGCTGGGAACTAACCCGGCCTTCGATCTATCCAGAGGGATTCTATATACTGTTTGCGGAGTTGTTTTCCTGTACTTCATTTGGACCATCCTGAGAAAAAATGAACAAGCGAAAATACTCCCTATTAGGGGGGGCTTCTACCTGCTCTTCTTCTATGTGCTGTTAGCGGCTCCTACCTTTCATGCCTGGTATCTGCTCTGGTTCCTGCCGTTGGGCTCGCTATTACTCCCCAAACCGCGACCTATCTCAGCCGGGATCGTTTTTTCGATCACTGCCCTGTACGCCATTCCTTATTTCGAGACCATGCGCGTCTGGTTTCCATTTCTCTTGCAGAATCATCTCCTGGGACATATCATCGGGGTCACTTTGCTGATCGTCCCCCCACTGATAGCCTTATTTCGCCGACCTCGTTTCATCTTGGTTGCTTCAAAATAGCAGCCAAGATTATTTTAGAAATTTCATTTAAAGACGAGAAGTCCGAAGATAGGGCAATACTCCTTCCCGGCGACTGGAAGTCGCAGCGACACTTGCAAAGTCTCCCTACGGCGACTAGATTCCAACCTGCGTAGGCAGGTTTCGTAACTGTTACTGTGATTTTAATCGCCAGTTTATTGTAAAAACTGTAATGGTCGATAACACCTTGAACACTTGTGTCATTCTGAGCGGAGCGAAGAATCCCTGATACATTCAATACATTTGAGCCAATGCAGGTATAAGCTGGTTCGACCTTCCAGGGATTCTTCGTCGCTTCTCTCCTCAGAATGACAGAGCAAAGCGTTCACCATCAATTTACTCATTACAGTTTCTCGCTAAATAACATAACCCTACGGGAGGTTCCTAGTGCACGATCAAGAGACATTTTTGGGATAAACAGGTGACTGTCATCTTATTTACTAAACCGAACCAGGCCAGGTTTGTTGACAGATGACAGTCACCTTTCCCGAATAAGTTTGTTGTATTGGCACTAGAATTCAGTTTTAAGACAAGATCATCCGCAAAAACCTCCCGCAGGTTATTAACAGACGTAGCGAGAGCACCACTTAGGGAGCGCGTGGTGCGGTGAAGAATGTGCCCGGTTCATCCGGATAATAATGATACAAAGCACGATCAGAGAAAGCGTTGATGAGAGATTCGCCAGGATCATCAGCCAGATTGGTCCAGGCAAATATGAAAGGGGAGTCTAAATACGGATCAGCAAGACTCAGCAGCACACCATAATCGCGCCAGTTCTCAGCGTGGACTAGGATTATCCCCGGTGTGAGCTGCCTTGCTTCAGGGGTCGTGAATGACTCCAAGGCATTGGCGTCGACTTCATAAAAAGCGTGTGCTTCCCTCAACCGCTTGGGGGTATACAGGCTAAAACTCCCCCCAACCAACAGCACAAGAGCAGCTATCACTCCCCATGAGCGGATTTCCCCCCATCGATGGTTGTTCATTTTTTCCCGACCAATCCATCCAGCCAACCAGGCTATCCCGGCTGCGCTGAAAAGCGTAAAGCCATACAAGCCCTCATAGAAATAGCGTGCACCCGAAATCCAATAGGCCAAGTAAATAGTTATAAGACCCAGCGGAACGCCAAACAACAACCAGGCATTTTTATTGCGACGGGCAGCCCACAAACCAAAGGGGATGAATATCCAGGAAAATCTCCCCCAACCAAAGAGATCCCCTGCGCCTTCGACGAAACTGCGCCAGGTGTTGATAACGGCCTGTTCCAGCGTATGCCCGTATTCGAGAACACCATGCCCTGGACCGAAGCCGATGCGGTCAAAATCCCACCACAACCCATAGGGGTTCAATAGCGCATCTCCAGTCAGCGAATACTGCCACAGAAAATGGGTACTCCCGATCAATAGCGCAACGGATCCTAGCGTGATTATTCTTCGGCGAACGAGTGGAGAACCGCGCCACAGCAAAATAAAACCATGGATCACAAAAGGAAGAGCAACTCCCAGAGCTGTCAACGGACGGCTCAGGGCCAGGACCCCCAGGGTGAATGCCGCACTCAAAGTTGGCAACCACCCCCAAACGTGATCCTGGTCATCCACTACCTCGAGCCAGGATATCATAAAGGCCGCGCTGAGCACCAATCCCCAGGGATGTGAAAGCAGCATCCCTGAATGCATCAAGAATATCGGTGAAGTGACTGTCAACCCTGCCGCCAGCAATCCGCATAACTCCCCCAGGGTCATTTTTCCAAGTCGATAGATCAACCACACTGCAAGCCCGGCCAGCAATGGATTGACCAGGGTTCGCAATCCCACTCGCTCTCCAAAGGAAAGCATCACCGGCCAGCCCAAGGGATATTTGCCAAAACGTTGGCCGTGGTAATCTACAACGAAGGGGACAAAGAAATAATCCGATTTCGGGGGGGATGGCAGAATGAATTTCCCGCGAGCGATGGCCTGCGCCTGCCAGACATACGCGTACTCATCTTCGAGATGGGGCAATCCCTGGAAGATGTTTACCGATATCCAGGCTGTGATGATGACAGCGAGGAGGCTGATTGCGAGAGCAACGCGGTCGTGCCGACTCATAGTAGGTGAAGATTGGATATTGGGTATTGGCGATTAGGGACAATACCTAATATCCAATCTCCCATCTCTATCCCTCACGCTCCGATGGCTTTCAGCGCTTCGAGGGTCGCTTCGTGAAGATACCCATTGGTAGCACAGATACCGCGGTTTTCGGCCAGCGTGCGACCACGGGTGAAATCGAGCATTTTTCCATCCAGGTCGGTGACGCGGCCGCCGGCCTCTTCGATGACAATCGATCCCGCAGCCTGATCCCAGATCTTCTCGCGGTAATCCCTTCTTTTGGGGGAAAGCAGACGCAGGTAGATCTCCCCACTCCCGGCAGCCAGCACGGCATATTTGGCCTGGCTGTCCATGCGGATGGGTTTGGCCTGTGTTCCCAAGAGTGTTGCCAGGCGATCTACCTTGCTGGTATTGGTGTGCCCGGCTTCGAAGGAGCGTACCAGGCGCGCCTGGGTTGGATCACTTTGTTCGGAGATGCGCAATCGCTGAAAGTCGGACTCCCCTTTCAGGGATCTAACCCAGGTACCTTGGCCACGGGCTGCCATTGCTAATGCACCCTCACCCCTGCCCTCTCCCTTGAGGGAGAGGGAGTTTAGGTTTGGACAGCCTAGCACGCCAACCTGTACTTGACCATCCTCGACTAGAGCTAAAGCCACAGCGTATTGATCCCCACGCAAGAACCCTTTCGTGCCATCGATGGGATCTAAAGTCCAGTAACGCGATGCGGACTCAGCAGAACCGCGGTCAATCCACTGGCAAACACTTTCAGGTGTTGCGCTCATAGCATACCGGCTCACAAATCTGGTGATGTTCTCCAAAGCAGGTTGTCCATCAGATTCCTGTAAAGCTGAGGAGTCTTCCTCCCCAATCAAGGCATCGTCAGGGAAATATTCATCCAGCAAATAACCGATTAGCGCCTGGGCAGCAAAATCCGCCACAGTGACCGGAGAGCGGTCGTCTTTGGTCAGTGCCGGGGAAACCATCTCAGCCTGGACTTGCTTCACTAGCACCGCAGCCTGTCTCACGGCGTCAACGGCAAAATTGATTTCGGGGTTTTCTATTTTGAGCATTTTTATGAAAGAATGTCGGTAAGATTAGGTATTGGGTATTGGGGATTAGGTATTGGGTATTTGGGATTGGGTATTGCATTATCCAATATCTAATACCCAATCTCTATAAACTGATCATCCACAACCGCCGTAAGATCATAGGTCATTGCGCCGGTGATGCGGGCAGGGACCATCGAGCCAATGGGGATTTCCCCCTCGATGATGACCATCCCATCGATCTCGGGAGCATCGCGATAGCTGCGGCCCAGGGAGAGGCCATCGCCATGGCCTTCGATGAGCACATCCAGGATCACCCCGACATAGCTCTGGTTGCGTTCCAAAGAGATACCCTGTTGAAGTTCCATCAAGCGTTCCCAGCGCTCCTGCTTGACCTCTTCGGGAACAGGATCACCTAAGGGCTCGCTAGTTGTACCCGGCTCGAAGGAGAATTGAAAGGCCCCCACCCGGTCGAAGCGAACCTCCTCGATGAAATCCAGCAGAGTTTTGAATTCCGCCTCGGTCTCTCCAGGGTAGCCGACGATGAACGTGGTTCGCAAGGCGAGATCGGGCATCGCAGCGCGCATCTCTGCCAGCGTGTTACGCACCCAGGCCATATTGGCAGGGCGTCGCATCCGCCTGAGCGTAGCAGGGTGCGCATGCTGCAAGGGCATGTCCAGATAAGGCAAAACCTGCTCTTGAGTTGCCATCATATCGATCAACTCGTCAGTGACGTAGCCGGGATAAGCATACAGAATGCGCAACCAGGGCACATCAGGTACAACATCAACGATACTCTCTAGCAATGTCGCCAGGCCATTGCGCATCCCCAGGTCATGGCCATAGTCGGTGGTATCCTGGGCGATCAGATTGATCTCATAAGCGCCCATTTCTTGAAGTGCCTGTGCGTCAGCGAGAATGGCCTCCAACGGGCGGCTGACAGCGGTGCCCTTGATCAGCGGAATGGCACAGAACGCGCAAGGGCGGCGGCAGCCGTCGGCAATCTTGAGATATGCGCTGGCCCCCTGGATGCTGACCCGCTGCGCACCTGCCTCGTCACTCCCTACTGTAGGCACCTCCGGCAGGTGGTAAAGCGGCTCGGGGTGTTTGCTCTTCCGCAGAGATCCCACCACATCGAGGATGTCCATCCAGCGCCGCGTCCCCAGGATCCCATCGATACCTTGAACTTGTTGGGCAACCTGCTCACCATAGCGCTGGGTCAGGCAGCCCGCAGCAATCAAGATCTGACCATCCAGCTTTTGAGCGGCCATTTCTTGGAGAACGCTCAAAGATTCCTCTTTGGCAGGGCCAATGAACCCGCACGTGTTGACGATCAGCACACCTGCTTCAGCTGGATCATCCGTGGGCTGGTACTCAGCCTTCATGAGAAGTTGCGCCATCGAGTCTGAGTCGACTGTGTTCTTGGCACAACCTAATGACAGTAAATGGAAAGTGTTTTTGTTCAAAATCGAATACCTATTCGCTCACAGGAGAGAGAAGTCCGAAAAAATGGTATGCGTGGGGGTGGTGCGCACCCCCACGCATACCATTTTTTCGGTAATATACAGCGAGGACGTAAACTAGGTCATGGAACTGGGGTCGGAGACAGGGTCGGGGTTGTTTGCGGTGTCTCTGTCGCTGTTGGGGAAATCGTCGGAGTGGGAGTCTGGATGCCATCGGCAGTGATCACAAAATTGACCACCTCACCATAGAAACCCAAAACCCCCAATTCAGCGCCATTATAGGTCACATGCAAACCAGCCGCATTACCGGTCAGGATCTCAACCGCCTCATCTCCTGCGAAGGCATAAGCCGCCCCAGGGATCACGCGACCATCAAACTCGACTTCACCGTCAACAGTAATGCGCATATACGCCCGTTGTCGGATCTCAATTTGGATGCGGATGAGTCTCTCGGCATCTTCAAGTGCAAATGGGTCCTCGACAGCCACTTGCGCAGCCCCCCCAACTTCTGCATCAGCTGCTTCATCAATGGGCGACGGGATCGTAGCAGTAACCGTAGGTTCGATGGTCGCTGTGGCAGAGGGTAGCAGCACATCGGCTATTGAAGGCGGAGTAGGTACCGCTTCCTCCATTGAACGCACAGTAGCGATACGTATACCAGCCCAAAGGGCAAAGACAATCAAAAATACTACAATGAAGCCACTGATTACCACGTCTCTGGAAAAAATACGCCGAGGGTAATTATTTGTGGTTTGTGGATCCCGTGAAACCCGATTCCGAGAAGGTATTGATTGGCGACGTTCGAATAATTTAGATTGAAGATCCTCTGCAAAACGCAATAACAACGGTTCGGGATCCAATCCCAAGAATTCAGCATAGTTCTTCAACATACCGCTGCCCTGCACCGTCGAGGGCAGCGCATCCATATCACCGCGCTCCAGGGCCTGCAAATAGTGAATCCGCAAATGAGTATGCCGTTCCACATCCTCCCGTGAGAGACCCAGGAGTTCGCGTTGTGATCTCAATGTCTCGCCAATTGCACCTAAACCAGTTGCTGGTTGATCAACGACAGAAGATCCCTCCAGGTCTATGTCCGCGTCCACCCCTTCCTCTGTGGCGTCAGCTTCCAGCGCACCTTCAATGTCAGACTCCGGCTGCTCTTCGGAAGGCATGAAAGTAAGCAGCGCGTCGCCTTCCCAGGCATCGAAGAGCGGTTGGACATCGATGCGCAAATGTCCTGCATAAGACCGCAAAAAGCCGCGCGCCTGGACCCTTGATGGGATGATATCAAATTGGCCTGCTTCCATAGCGCGCAGGTAATGCAGACGGATATGCGTCTCTTGCGATACCTGCTCCAGGGTCAACCCCAGAGCTTCACGAGCCTGGCGCAGTTTTTTGCCGACAGCCGCACTCATAGGATCAATTATACAGGAGAAGTATCTGCTCAGCCATGCAACGGAGCACATCGCAAAAAGGGTAGTGGTGTGCTGCGCACACCACTACCCTTTTTGCGATATTTATTTATCTTATGACGGTGCAAATGAATCTTATTCTGCGTCCACCTCTTCAAGCTGGGCTTCTTCATCAGTCTCAGTTTCAGTTTCGACATCAGCGTCAACTTCTTCTAGCTCGTACTCGTAGATAGGTTGATCTTCGATCTCGATCTCACCCTTTTCGACAGCCTCAGCCAGGGCATCAGCCTCTTCGATAGCCGCTTCAGGGGATTCACCCTCACGGTAAACAACCACACTGATCTCGGGAACAAGGTCTACTGTCAGTCTTACACCGACCATATGCATACCGATCATTCGCAGCGGTTGAGCATCGATCTGGCGATGACTGATCTCTGTAGCGACCTCTTTGGAGAGCTCTTCTGCGATCATGCGAGTGTTCACCGAGCCATACAAACGCCCGGTTTCACTGGCCCGCACAGGGAAGGTGAGGCGAACCTTGACCATCTGGTCGGCCAGACCGCTTAACTCTTCGTTGAGGATATTGCGCTGTTTGTCGGCGTCGGCTCGGATGCGGTCAACCTGATTTAGGGCTCCCGGGGTCGCTAACACTGCCAAACCCTGGGGGATTAAATAGTTGCGGCCGTATCCATTGGCAACTTTTTTGACATCGCCGGCACGGCCGAGTTTAAACACGTCTTTCAAGAGTAATATTTTCATTTGTAACAAGCCCTTTCGGTATTGAATGTCTCAGGCGAAGGGTACAACGCGCTGAGCGGTGGGATTTTACCAAAGCCATATAGATGCGTCAACAACAATCCGTCACAACTTCATTTTCATCCAACCGCTGGTATTATGAAAGTCAGCCACAGCGCTACCTGGGGGGACAATTTCATCGAGACGCGCCGCCAACTCGGGGGACAGATTCATATCGAGGAGCGGCAGAGCGTCATCAAGATGGGCCTCCGTACGGGGGCCGATGATGGGTGCCGTGACCTGAGGTTGATCTTTCACCCAAAGCAATGCCAACTGAGAGGGGGTTAAGTTGTGTTCCTCAGCGATGGGGATGAACTCATCTCCCTTAGCAATGGCCTTATTTGTGATACGTTGGGCGTAGATCGAGCCAATGCGCGCGCCGCGCGAATCATCGGGGTAGTTACGCTCATCTGTATAGCGGCCAGCCAGCATTCCCATGGCCAGTGGAGACCAGGGCAGCAGGCCAATGCCATAACGTCGCGCGAGGGGCACTAATTCGTTTTCAACTCGCCGATCGAGCAAATTGTACGGGGGCTGCTCGGTTACAAATCGCGCCAACCCATAACGCTCGCTGATGGCAAGGGCCTCCATCACCATCCAACTCGGAAACGTAGACGAACCGATATAGCGCACTTTGCCCTGGCGTACCAAGTCGTCCAGGGCGCGCAAGGTTTCGTCTTGGGGTACCTCGAACTCGGGCCGGTGGATCTGGTAGAGGTCGATCCAATCGGTGTCCAGTCGGCCTAGCGAATCTTCCACGGCCTGCATGATGTGGCGACGGGAGTTGCCGCGATCGTTGGGATCATCAGATTGGGGGAAGTGAAACTTGGTCGCCAGAATGACTGTACTACGCCGGCCATCGGCAAGGGCTTTGCCCACGACCCGCTCGCTCTCGCCCTTGACGTACATATTTGCTGTATCGATGAAGTTGATCCCCCCGTCCAAGGCTTTGTGTATGATGCGGATCGATTCAACTTCGGGGGTTGCCCCACCGAAGTTCATCGTACCCAGACAGAGGGGCGAAACCTTTACGCCGGTATGTCCGAGATTGCGATATTGCATAGAAACCTCCAAAGACCCTAAAGGTTTCCCAAGTCTACATGGAAAACCAAGTAAAACCCTTTTCAAGGTTTCTTGATTACCTTGTTGGTTTTGAAAAACCTTTAGGGTCTAATTCACACGAACAATGGCTCATACGCTGAGGCGCTCTCGATCAGCGCTTCCTGCTCTTCATCACTCATGGGTTTGAAGTTCTCACAAGCCTCCAACACCATCGGAAGGATATGTTTATCCCCTGCGGTACAGATACCGGTGATATCCTGTGAAAGAGCGAATTGAACTGCCTTGTGGATTTCCTGCGGATCATCGAAAGGTTGATACCAGGTGTTGTAAACCTTCTCTTGCTCCCCCCAAGGCCCGCGGCAGACCGATTTGATGATCATCGTGCCGACATCCAGCTGGCGGCAGACTCGCAGCAGCTCTTCCGAATTTTCCCTAAATTCCGGATTGGCATACTGTACGAAATTGATCGGAAACAAGACACTGTCGAAATCAAAGCGATTTAGAGCTTCAATAAAGGTTGCCGGGGTATCTATACCATGCCCAGTGATACCAAGATATTTTGTCAGTCCCTCATCCCGGGCCTGGATGAGCGCTTCCAGCGCGCCACCTTTGTGCGTGACCTGATCTAGATCATCCATATTGCAGACAAAATGTAATTGATATAAATCGAACGCATCGACTTGTAATAACTCCAGCGAACGGCGCAACTCGGCGGCCGCGCCTTCCTTAGTGCGCTCCATAGTTTTGCAGCCCAAGAAGAATTGATCACGGATGCGCGGCATCCAGGGGCCAAGTAGCTTCTCTGCCATGCCGTAGGAGGGGGCTACATCGATATGGTTGACACCTGCTGCGATTACTTTTTCCACCACGGCATCGGCATCTTCCTGGGGCATTTCCCATAAAGCCGCGGCACCGAAGATGGCTACTGTGCTCATATGACCCGTTCGTCCAAAACGTCGTTTTTCCATATTGATCTCCTCCAGATTACCAAGCGTAAGCCGCAGGGGCCTCACCCCCCGGGCCAGGAAAGATCTCATCAAGTTTTTGCATGGATTTCTTGCTCAACTTGATCTCTAGGGCGCGCAGGCTGCCTTCGAGTTGATCGATGGTGCGCGGTCCAATGATAGGAGCCGAGACAACTGGATTCTTCAACAACCAGGCCAGAGCCACATCGGCGGGCTTTTCACCTAGTTCCTGGCAAAACGCTTCATAAGCTTCAATTTTTGGTCGATGTTCATCTAAAGCCTTTTGCACGTTATCAGAAGCCCGACGCCCCTCTTTGGCTTTTTGCAGCACACCACCCAATAAGCCCCCTGCCAAAGGACTCCAAGGAATCAGGCCCAAACCAAAGTCACGGCAGGCGGGTATTACTTCAAGCTCGATCATGCGTTCAACAAGGTTGTAAAGGCTCTGTTCAGATACCAGACCCAAGAAATTTCGTCGTTTCGCTTTGCCTTGTGCCTTGGCAATATGCCAGCTTGCAAAGTTGCTACTGCCAACATAAAGTACCTTGCCCTCGCGTACCAACTGCTCTATGGCCTGCCAGATCTCCTCCCAGGGGGTCTCCAGATCGACATGGTGCATCTGGTACAGATCGATGTGGTCCGTCTGCATGCGGCGCAAGCTTTCTTCGCAGGCGCGTTTGATGTGGAAGGCCGATAACCGCCGCTCGTTGGGGCCTGTCCCCATGCGCCCGTACACCTTTGTCGCCAGCACAATCTGCTCTCGGCGACCACCACCCTGGGCCAGCCAGCGTCCGATAATCTGCTCGGTAACGCCTTCACCCAACTTCCAGCCATAAACGTTGGCCGTATCGAAGAAGTTGATGCCCAGCTCTAAGGCCTTATCCATGATGGTAAAGCTGTCTTCTTCGCTGGTTTGTGGGCCAAAATTCATCGTCCCCAGGCAAAGAGGAGATACCTTGAGCCCGGTGCGTCCTAAACTACGATATTCCATATTTAATCCTCCTAAGTGAGAAAATCTATCGCTCTCGCTCGTTCCATCGCTCCGCGGTGGAACGCATGGGTGGACGCTCCGCGTCTACAAGACGCAGAGCGTCTACATCAACAGTTACGACGCTTGTCCTGAGCCTTGTGAAGGGCAGAGCATCGTAACTAGAATTATCTTTGCTCGTTCCATCGCTCTGCGGTGGAACGTACGGGTAGATGCTCCGCGTCTACATCAACTATAACGACGCTTGTCCTGCGATCAGAGATCGTGTCGAAGGGCAGAGCACCGTAACCAGAATTAAATACCATCTACAGCAAGTATAATCTAAACATGCACCGCTGGCGGTATCTCTGGCTGACACTTTGGCTCATCGGAATATTGCTCCCCATGGCCTGGTTTGGGAAACATTCGACAAGTTTCCTGCGGGTGTTCGATGCGGTCTTCTCCCCAGAATGGGTTCACTGGGTCATGCACGCCTTCTTGTACGCAGGCCTGGCAGTTTTAGTTATCATAGCCTTTGATCGCCCAGTGACCTTACGCACATTGGGGTTGATTCTAATAATAACACTGGTTGTAGCTGGGCTTCAAGAAGGATGGCAGATTCTCTCCGGGGTGCAAATCCTGGGTTGGAACACGCTTCTTGACCTGAGTGTGGATACGCTGGGAGCGTTGATCGGTTTGGGGGTCATGCAACTATCCCGGAAACATTTGAGTTTCCGGGATAACCGAAACAATCATTGAGAACAAAATCAAGGCGTATTGCGCATCTGTGTAGAAACGATTGGCTTCCAAAGCAGCGTTGAAATCAGCCACCGCGCCGTTGATATTGCCCAGCCGGTAGAGACCCCAGCTGAGCCATAAGAGCGCCTCTTCCGAGTTGGGCGTTCGCTGCAGGGCATAACCGGTCAGGGTGAGCAGGTCTTCGTGACGGCTGCAGAGTAATCTCAACTTGCATTTTGGTTGGGATAACCTATTTTAGATTAGTAGGTTCTGGCGAATGGTATAATCGCCTTGGTGCAGAAAAACCCATGCATTTAACCTGTGTGCATGAACATCCCAGCTGCATTGTCGCCGCCCCGATGGCCAGTAGAGTATACAAATGCTGAAATTCTACACCTCTGGCGGATTGCGAATCAAACGCCATGGGCAGCCAATCCACCTATCGATACAAATGGCTCGCCTTCTGCTGGCCTACCTCCTCACTTGTCGAAATCATCCTCATCCTCGTTCTGTGCTTATCGGCATCCTTTGGCCAGACCTCGACGAGGGGAAAGCTCGTCGATGCGCCTGCGAGGGCTCTACCTCGAGGCGCAAAGGTATCTGATGGAACATCACAAACGGATTGGAAACTATTCTGCTGCGCTGAGAATTACCCAGCGCATGGTCGTAGTTGAACCTCTCCACCAGCTGGCCCACCTTGATCTGATGAGACTGTATCACCCACACGCTTTTATCAACTGCATCTGGTGGGAGCCAGGCCTGACGCGGCCCGATGGTCTTCTCTTTTGGCGAGGGCAGGTACAACACCCAATCAGTGGTAGATCTCGGATCTTTCAGTCGCTGAACGATCTACTGCACTTCATCCACGATCCAACTGGCAATCTTAGGTCCATGGAAAATGAAACGAAAGGAGAAAAACCATGAATCGGATTCCATTTTGGCCCCAGCTGGGGAATATTCAAAGGGCAAGTCTTGTTAGTGCGGTTTTGGGGTTCATCATTCGCCTCACAACCACCGTCTCGTCCGGGGGTACGACCGTGCATCGGGACTGGGCCGCGTTGGTTCTCGGAGGCCTGACGTTGTTTCTGGCCCTGGCTGGCATTGTCGAATTCCTGCGAAGCGGGGAGCACCTGAGGGTCAAGCTGATCGCCTTCGTCGTTGCTGTGCTGGTTGGAGGTCTCCACATCGCACGCGGAATGGGCATAATCTACACAGGGAGCACTCAAGTGATGTCAAGCAGCCTGGTGCCCATACCCCAAACCTGGTCGAATATCTCTCCTGCTGCCACGGCCACGCCCTCAGCGAGCGAACACATAGAATTAGGGATGGATGATTATGAACAGGGAAACTATGAAAAGGCCATCGCTGAGTTCCAGAAAGCCATCCAGCTTGAGCCCGATAACACCGATGCACATCGCAATCTGGGCACTGCCTATGGAGCGCTCGGCATGTTGGAAGAAGCTGCTAGCGCCTATGAGAAAGCCATTGAACTCGATCCAAATTTTGGAGAGGCATACGGCGACCTGGCAGGGATCTACGTATACCTGGGGAAACTCCCAGAGGCAATTGCCGCTGGCCAGAAAGCCATCGAACTGACCCCTAACTATGCCACGGCCCACAACAACCTCGGTTCCGCCTACAGCGAATTGGAGATGATCGAGGAGGCCATCGCAGAGTACCAAGAGGCCATTCGGCTCGATCCCGAAGATCCCCAGCCCCATAATAACCTGGGGCTGATCTACAAGTCTCAAGGTCGGCTGGAAGAGGCCATCATGGAGTATAAGGAAGCGATCAGGCTCGATCCGGAAGACGCCGTGGGGTATAACCACCTGGCAGTCGTGTACTACCTCCAGGGGAAGTTCGAGGAAGCCATTGCCGAGTGGAAAATGGCCCTTCAGGTCGACCCCGAGCATGTCGTAGTTCATAAGAACCTGGGGATTGCCTACCGGGATCTAGGCAGGATTCAGGAGGCTGTCGCCGAATTGGAGACCTATGTTCAGCTTTGGCCGGATGCACCCGACCGGGCGGTAGTTGAGCAGGAAATTGCCAAGCTCAGGTTATCCGTGCAGGAGTTGGGGACAGAGTACACTAACGCCTTGAGTGGTTATAGCCTGCGTTACCCCACCGGCTGGTATATCGCTGAAAGGGAGAACGTAGTCGGTATTTCTCCAACGAAGGAGGACTACCAGGCTGCCTCCTTGCAGTCACTGTTGATCACCCTTATCACCAATCCTCTGGCGGAAGTAACAGATAGTTTTGGCCTGGAACCGGGCGCGGTACCGGAGGAATACTTGCAGGTGATGGCTGAGAAGCTTGATGCAGAGATCGGCGAAATAATAGAAGACCTGGAAATCGCTGGTTATCCGGCTGCGGTGGCCAGCACCTCTGGCTCCCTGGAAGGTACACCTTATAGAGGTGACTTGATCATCATTCTGGTAGAAGAGCGGCTATTCCTGGCGGAAGCGCTGGCCCCACCCGATATGTGGGAGGACTTCCGCCCCACCGTCGTGGACATCATCAACAGCCTCTCCTTCTCTGAACCGGAAGAATAGCTTTTGTATGAATGGTTTGCTGATCCCTGGTTCACTGGTTAAGTACGAAATCCAGCGCGTATTGTGCATCCAGGTAGAAGCGATTGGCTTCCAGCGCGGCATTGAAATCGGCCACCGCAGCGTTGATATCCCCCTGCCGGTAGAGACCCCAACCGTGCCATAAGAGGGCTTCTTCCGAGTTGGGCGTACGCTGCAGGGCATACCCGGTCAGGGTGAGAAGATCGTCATTGCGACCGCTGTGGAAATAAGCAAAGAAAGGCCCAAACTGATAGCGCAGCATGCGTTGGGGGAGTCCATGTGTACGGGCGTTATCATAGGCCTGGGCGGCTTCCTCATAGCGCTCAAAAAATAATAAATTGGTGCCCAGGTTGAACCAGGCAAAGGCATCCTCGGGGTCCGAATCGATCTCGGCCTGAGCCGCCTCCAGGGCTAGTTGCCGGTTGACATCCTCCTCCCACGCCGAACCCAGGATGGCTTTCACCGTCTCCTCCTGGTGCGGCAGGTAGATCAACATATAAAGACGGTTGAAGGGCTGCCAGTATTCATCTACCGTAGCGTAATCCAACCTGCGATTAGGCCCCCGATAAGTATCCTGCACGGTGAAAGTGCCTCTGGCCTCGTCGTAGCCCGTGATCAATAGGTAGTGTGCCGCCCAGAGATCATCATTGGGCCAGTAAGCGCCGTCAAAATAGAAACTGGCCTCGATCAGCACTGGGACCCCCGCCGCTACGAACTGTTTGAGTAACTCAAGGTCACCACCCACGCGGTACTGAGTGTTCAACCAACCGGCGTAATTGCGGGCGAAGTGTGCCATCTCCTCCATGTTGACATTGCGATCCTGACGCACGGGCTTGATCAGTTTAGAGATATCGAACTGGTCCCCCTCCCAACCGTAGAAATGCAGATATCCCGACAAAGCCGCCGGACCGCAGTTATTCCAATCCTGCTGTTCCCAGCCCTTTGCCTCTAATTCGACCTTTTCGGGGAGCGGGATAATTGAGGGCGCGGAGGTTGAGGTGGGGAAATCTGTACTGGCGTTGGTTGGGACAGGTGTCTGCGTGGGAAGCGCGGTTGGTGAGGGAGTAGCCGGGGACTCGTCTGCGTTCGAGAGGACCCGCGTTTCTACCTTGGGGGTGGGCAATGCCTCGACGGGGTTGATCACGCCCCTGACATAGGTCATGGCAATATCCAGGCGCCAGGAGAGGCGCTGGTTGAGCGCCGGGATCTGGTATAGCAGCAAGCTAGCAATGACTGCAGCAATCCCAAAAAGTACGAATTTACCGATAAGATTTTTAAACATGCCCCGAATTGTATCACTCCTCGTTGACGCTGCTATACCCGCATGGTAGAATTTTTCCCGCTTTCCAAAGGCAGCCCCCATCGTCTAGTGGCCTAGGACATAGCCCTCTCAAGGCTAAAACCGGGG
>CAZUSV010000120.1:0-19709 GCA_964622645.1 uncultured Anaerolineales bacterium | reverse complement strand
TCTTCAGCCTGATTCATAACCCCTGCAGTACCACTATCTACACCATCTACAAAGAGACCGGCAGCGCCAAGTGGACATGGATATCCTCGCTGCTGCCCGTGTTCATGGGTTTTGCCGTTACCTTCCTGGTTGCCCAAGTCTGGCGCTTAATAGCTGGCATTTGATAATTCACCACGGAGACGCTGAGAGCACAGAGATTTCTTATATTAAACTCAGCGAACTCCGTGTCTCTGTGGTAAACCTAATTGATGATGAACACTGAAAGCAGTTTTCGCTTCATTGGCATGGCGCTGGCTTTGGCTGGCTTTGCAATTTCGGTCTATCACCGACGTCAGGCTGACCAGAGTGGCGAAAATATTTCCGACCAGGAAGAAGGTTCTGCAATACTGGGCTTACGCAAAGTCTTCGGGTTGAGCATGTGGCTATCGATGCTGGTTTATTTCATCAATCCAGCCTGGATGGCCTGGTCGCAGGTGGGGCTTCCCCTGTGGGTACGCTGGTTGGGAGTTGCGCTCATGGCCTTGTGCCTTCCCCTGTTCTATTGGATCTTTAGCAGCCTGGGAAAGAACGTCACCAAGACTGTTGCCATCCGGCAAGAACACAGTTTGGTGATCAGCGGCCCCTATCGCTGGGTGCGACATCCGCTCTATACGGCAGGTTTTCTCTTTTTCGTTGGGCTGAGTTTGCTGAGCGCCAATTGGTTTATCTTGTTGCTAATCTTGCTCACCTTTGCCATCCTCATGATGCGTACGCCCATCGAAGAGGCCAAACTCATCGAGCGCTTCGGCGACGAGTATCGGCAGTATATGAAAGGTACAGGACGCTATTTTCCTAAAATCTGAGTTTATGGTACCTTATTGATCACTATGAACTGCGGAGACGCTAAGTTCGCTAAGATAGGATGAGAAAAGGCTCTCCAGGAATCGCCGGAGTAGCTCCCAGATTTGGGGGGATGGTGTGTGCTCCGCACACACCATCCCCCCAAATCTGGACATTACCATGGAATTCCTAGAGACCATGAGAAAAGGATCAAACTTTGCGGCCTGCCCGTAGGGCCACATAGTGTGCGACTTCGCGGTGAGAAATCATCTTGGATCCAACAACAACAATTATTGGATGTCTACATTACGCATGACTGAACTATTAGAACTCAACATTACTGGTATGGACTGTGCTGACTGCGCTCTGACTCTCGAGAAGGGTATCGGCAATTTGGCTAGTGTGGCCGGGTGCAAAGTCAACTTCGCCACAGCCAAAATGAAAATCACCGCTGTGGAAGATGCACTAGATGAAGCTCAAATCCGAAAATTCATCCAGGATATGGGCTATGGTGTTTCCGAAACGAGTGAGCGCCCGGAAGTTCTTTCGGGGTGGGCACTGGCCTGGAATGTGATCCAACGCCCGCGCAATTTCGCCGCGCTGGTGGGCATGATCTTGGTGCTGCTGGCCTTCGCGGTTGGTTGGTTGGGTTTACCCGAACCCTTGAAGATCGGCCTGCTCACCCTTGGCGGCCTGGTAGGCATCATCTATCCAGCGCGCGCTGGCTGGATGGCCTTGCGCAGCGGTCTGGGTTTAGACATGAACGTGCTGATGACCGTCGCGGCGGTAGGGGCCTATATCATCGGTGAGTACGGTGAAGCTGCCACAGTGATCGTGCTCTTCAGTTTAGGAGAAGCCCTGGAAGGGTTCACCATGGAGCGCGCCCGCGATAGTATCCGCAGTCTGATGCTTTTAGCCCCGTCGGAAGCCACGGTGATCCAGAGTTGCATGGATTGTGCTGCACATTTAGGGCAAGAATTGCCAGATGGATTCGGGGTTTATGATGGTGGCCCTTGTCCCTGGTGCGATACCCATGAAAAAGTCGTCCCCGTAAAAAGCCTGCATCTAGGCGACCTTATCCTGGTCAAACCCGGCGAGCGCATCCCTATGGATGGCATCGTGCGCTCTGGGCGTTCCGCTGTCGATCAGGCACCTATTACTGGTGAAAGCATCCCTGTCGAAAAGGATTTTGCTTCCGAAGTATACGCAGGCACGGTCAATGGCGAGGGGGCCTTAGAAATCGAGATCACCCACCTGGCCGCGGATAACACCATAGCGCGACTGATCCACATGGTGGAGGACGCCCAAGCGCAGAAGACCCCTGCTCAACGATTTGTAGATCGCTTTGCACGAATATACACCCCATCAGTGGTAGCTGGTGCGGTGTTGATTGCGATACTCCCGCCGCTCCTGTTTGGTCAGCCCTTCTTAGATACACCCGAAGTACATGGCTGGCTTTACCGTGCCCTGGCGATGTTGGTGATCGCCTGCCCCTGCGCCCTGGTGATTGCCACACCGGTTACTGTGGTCAGCGCCATTGCATCGCTTGCCAAACGCGGCGTATTAGTCAAAGGAGGCGCTTTCCTTGAAAATTTGGGCGAGGTACATGTCATCGCATTCGATAAGACTGGAACCCTGACCCATGGCCGTCCTGAACTGACATCCATTGCCTGTGTAGATGATTGCTGCCATGCGGCGCGCCAGCTAAACCAGGATGTAGCTTGCGAGCATTGTGATGAAATGTTGGCCTTTGCAGCCGCAGTCGAAAGGCGTAGTAATCACCCACTGGCACGGGCTATCAGTCGGGCAGCCAGGCAAAGGTATCTGCCCGTGTATTCGGCGCAACAGGTCGAAATGCTACCAGGCCGCGGTATTCGTGGTTTCGTCGAAGGATCACAAATCACGATCGGCAACCATGACTTGTTCCACACCGACAATGGCGCCATCCAGGTTGCTGATTGCACGCTGTACTTGCACGATGATTCGTCGATCACCAGCAAGGATTTTTGTGAACGCATCGAGGCTGAGGAAGCTCTGGGTCAGACGGTGATGATCGTTGGCCAGGATGATGAACTGCGCGGCTATGTCGCCGTTAGTGACCCCCCACGCCACAGCAGCCAACAAGCGCTGACCGAGCTCAAACAAGTTGGCGTCCAACGCACAGTGATGCTGACCGGCGACAATTCCAACGTTGCCCAGGCAGTGGGGAACACTCTGGGTGTTGATACTGTCCGGGCGGGTTTACTCCCGGAAGATAAACTCAGTGCGGTACAAGACTTGATGAGTGAGTTCGAAAGTGTCGCCATGGTGGGTGATGGCATCAACGATGCTCCAGCCCTGGCTGCGGCCAGTCTGGGCATTGCCATGGGTGGCGCAGGCACGGCTCAGGCCTTGGAAACCGCCGATGTAGCCCTGATGGCAGATGATCTATCCCAGTTACCCATTGCAATTCGATTAGGGCGCAAAGCTTTACGAACCATCCGTTTCAATATCTGGTTCGCTTTGGGTATCAAGGCCATTTTCCTGGTGGCAGCCTTTTTTGGCGTAGCTAGCATGTGGATGGCCGTGATTGCAGATATGGGAGCTTCGTTATTTGTTACACTTAATGGCATGCGTTTATTGAGCAAGCGATCTGTTCCAGTGCCCTGATAAATTCGACAATGTCGCATTCGCAAGAACTTCCGAAAATAGGGGGGCAGGGGTGCTGAGCACCCCTGCCCCCCTATTTTCGGGTTTCTCGTATGGAAAATGACATTGTCAAGTTATGTACATTTCAGAGTACACATGATTTTGGGAGGGTTCCATGAAAACGAAAGAAGCCACACTGTTGGCTGAGCGGATTTCTGCGCTCGTTCAGGCTGGTCAAATTCAGAGCGGGTATGATCTCTTAGCCCCTGTGCTGGCTGAAAAAATACCCTTTCCTATTCTAGAACGCATTGGAAAAACCCTTGGTCCAGGTTCACCTGAAAGGGTGAATGAATTCATGGAGCATATCGCCGCGCATAAGAGTATGGGGGGGTGGGTGGTGATAGGTGGGGCACTCAACGTTCAACTCGTGGATGATTTACCTGGTGCCTTTGCGCTCGCTCAGGATTACATCGTCGCTGCGGACGTCTGGTATGGCACGGACATCCTTGGGGAACGAGTCCCAGGTCCGGGGCTGGTGACCCACTTCGAGGGCGCGCTGAACATCCTGTCTGGGTGGCGTGATCATAATAACCGATGGGTACGGCGCGCTATCGGCGTGGCAGTTCATTTTTGGGCCAAGCGTTCCAAAGGGAATCCAGATCTTGATGATCGAGCTACATCTCTGCTCCATTTATTGGAGCCATTGTTCAGTGAGTGGGAGATGGATGCTGTCAAAGGGGTTGGTTGGGGCTTGAAAACCCTGGGGCGCTATTATCCTGAGTTAGTGGCAGATTGGTTACCTAAACAAACTCATCGAAAACATCGGGCCATTACGTTGAATAAGGCGATGAAGTTTCTCACAGCAGAACAACGTGCAAACGTGAAACGCGAAGCGTAGATCACAATTCACTACGACTTTCGAAGTCAACCATGAAGCTCGAATACAAGGAATACCGCACCCGCAAGATCCTCAACATCCACAAGCATGTGGACGGCCCCTGGTTTTGGGGTAAATATACCGCCCATCCCTATGTGGGCTGCCGCAGCGGCTGTGAGTTTTGTTATTGTCGTGGGAGCCGCTACCTGGGGCGGCGCGATCCGGAGACCTTCGACAGTTTGATAGCAGTCAAAGTCAACGCTGTCGAACGGCTGCGAGGGGAACTCTTTGGCATAGAACCAGAGATCATTTCCGTGGGGGATTGGCAGCAACCCGCCGAAGACAAATATAAACTCTCGCGTGGCATGCTGGAAGTTGTGCTCGAAGCGGGATTGCCATTATTTATTGTCGAGCGTTCGCCCTTGCTGACACGCGATCTGGATTTGTTGGTTGAGATCAATAAGAAGTCGTGGGTGGGAGTGCTCTACAGCATCAGCAACCTGGACCCAGAGTTGAAACGTGCCTTCGAGCCGCGCAGCCCCGGGGTGATGCGTCGCCTGGCAGCTATGGCTGAGTTGGCAGAGGCTGGGATCTATGTGGGCACTTCGATGATGCCGATCCTGCCATTCGTGGGGGATGACGAAAGCCACCTTGAAGAGTTGATTCTCGCCACCAAAGATCATGGGGGTCTGTGTGTTCTCTCTGGGGGGCTGACCATGGATGGGGTTCAAGCGCAGCATACTCTGGAAGCTGCCAAAAGCTTTGATCCTGGCCTGGGAGACCAGTACCGAAAGCTATATCGCTGGCCAGAGGATGGCAAACCAGAGTATGGCCCGCCAGGTGCGTACAACGCCCGCATTGGCTTGTTGGTGCGGGCGTTGTGCGAAAAGCACGGTCTGTTAGACCGCATGCCGCGCTACGTGGCACCGGGTCCGCTTGAGGTCAATAAACGGCTCGCCGAGGGCTTGTTCTTGAAAACCTATGAACTGGAGCTGGAGCAAGCCAGTAATTACCGCATCTGGGCCTATCGCAAGGCAGCCTGGACGGTGGATGAACTCGGAGAGAGTATCTTGGATATTTACAATACCCGCGGTGAAGCAGGGTTAATGGAATTGCCCAATATCGGTAAGGGCATTGCTGGCGCAATCATTAGGTGGTTGGAGAGATACATCTGCGAAGAGAAAAATGCAGATTGAGATTTTTTCGTTTACGCCCATTGCGGATGGGCTACTACCCTTAGATGGCATGATCCATTTTTCCGGGTAGCCAGACCAACCGCGTTGGTCGGCGTTTAGGAAATACCTAATGGCTAAACTGCCGAAGTTTGATATCCCTGGTCATGCGCACTTCGTGACGACCAATGTTCATCTAAGGATACCTTTGTTTATTACTCACGATCATTGCAGAATACTCCTCGCAAATATTGACCACTATCGTCACGAACATGAATTCAGCCTTCTTGGTTATGTCATCATGCCAGACCACTTTCATGCTCTGATTCTTCCTCGAGAAGATGTATTCATTCGGCGTATCATGCAAGATATCAAGAAATATACAGCCAAACAAATTCGTGAACACTTAGAAACGAACCCACAAAGTTGGGATGATTTTGGTGGATTGATCATACCCGTACAAAATCAGAAGAAGGCATGTGAAACACCTGCTAAACGATGCCTTCAGAATTTATGTGTTCATTCGATTGATGATTTTAAAGTTCCTACTCCCCGGACGAAGAGGCAAAAGCATCAGTTTTGGCAAACCGGTTTCTATGATTTCAATGTATATTCAGAAACCAAGCTTCACGAGAAGTTGAATTACATGCACCAGAATCCAGTTGCTTGGGGTTTGGTTAATGACCCGACTGATTATATGGATTCGAGTTATTTGAATTATTTTTGCGATGGTCAAGATGAGCTACCAATAGCTATTGATTGGTGATAGTCACCCAACTATATGGGTAGTAAGGCCAATCGCGTTGGCCAAATTGTAAGATTTTGTCGTAAGTTATTAATTATTGTCTGGAAGACGCCCAACGCGGTTGGGCTCCCACCCGTAAATGTTTTTCCCTTTTTCCGGGTAACCCGATCAACCACGTTGGTCGATTGGAGGATCGCCTTGACGGAAAATGCTGAACTCGACCGCAAAACCCTCATCCGGGCTACGATTGCATTCCTCGGTTATTTATTTGTGTACCCATTCGTTCTCTTCGTCTGCGCGGGAACAGTGAAATGGGGCATCGCCTGGGCATATTTCGGTATCAGCATTGTGCTGACGGTTGGCAGCCGCGTCCTGGCGCACCGCAAAAACCCAGATTTATTGAAAGAGCGCGCCCGATCCCAAACTGCGCAGGATGCCAAGAAATGGGATCGAGTGCTGGTGCCGATTGCCGCACAATTTGGACCTATAGCCGCTCTCATCGTGGCTGGGCTAGATATGCGTTACCTTTGGACGAATTCAATACCTATTTGTGGGCAGGTTTTCGCTTTAGTGATCGCCGCTGCGGGATTTCTGCTCGGTGGGTGGGCGATGATCGAAAACCGCTTCTTCTCTGCGGTGGTGCGCATTCAGAAGGACCGTGGGCATACGGTCTGTGACACTGGACCTTACCAGCTTGTCCGTCATCCTGGATACACGGGTGGCATCCTGTGGTATTTGATGACACCACTGGTTTTGAATTCCATCTGGGCCTACGTCCCCATTGCCATTGCCGTAGTCGCTACGATCATCCGTACAGCTTTAGAGGATAAAACTCTTCAGGAAGAGTTACCCGGTTATAAAGAATATACTCAGAATACTCGCTTCAGGCTTTTGCCAGGGATATGGTAAATGCACAGTAACTGCTCAGCCCAGAAGGATATCCCCGAAAAAAGGGTGTACGCAGGGGGCTGCGCCCCCTGCGTACACCCTTTTTTCGGCGAAATCCGTTCCGTGGCTGAGTAGCTTGACAATGTCACATTTGAAAACCATGAATAATGTGGGGTAAATATTGAAAGATCAGTATATACTGATCTTTGAGATCTTGCTATGATCATAGCCTACTCCAAAACTCGGGAGTGGTACATTCAACCCCATCAATTGATGCTGATTGACCGATGAGATGATCGAAAGGAGTATCGAAGTGAAAGAGGATCATAGTAAAACAATTCGTGCCGCAGACTATGGCCTGCCCATGTACTTCGATATGCAGGCTAAGATGGGGCACACCAAGCACCTGGGGGGGTTATTTGCAACCGATAAACTGGCAGAAATGTGTGATCTCGAACCAGGGAAAACTCTCTTGAATGTCGGTTGTGGTTCTGGAATTTCCGCAGCCTATGTGGCCGAAAAATATGGTTGCCGGGTCGTGGGCGTTGATCTGCTGCCTGGGATGATTGAAAGCGCCAAACGTTGGGCCGAGGCTAAAGGTGTCGCAGAGCAGACGGAATTCCGCCTTGGAGACGCCCAAGAGCTACCCTTCGATGACGATCAATTCGACGCCCTGATTTGTGAGTCGGTCAACGCCTTCGTGCCGGATAAAGAAAAGGCCATGCATGAATATATGCGCGTGGTTAAGCCGGGGGGCTACATCGGCTTTACAGAAGCCATCTGGGTAAAGACACCCTCAGATACGGTCGCCGAGATCGTTGCAGAGGCTACCGGGCAGCAGTTCCACATGCCAGAAGTATGGGAAGCTTTATTCGAAAATTCTGGATTGGTCGAGCTCCACAGCGAAAACCATCATCTCTCTATGCGCGATGAAGCCCGTAACCAGGGCGGACTGGTCGGCTTCCGAGATTATATGAAGATCATGGGCAGGTTCTTCCGCCTGCTATTCTCTGATAAAGAAACTCGCTCGTTGATGAAATATGTTGGCTCCAATCCCAGGCAATATTTTGAATATATGGGCTTTGGGATTTATACTGGAAGGAATCCAGAATGAACACAAAAGATCAAGAAACTTCTCGTTTAGTCACCCGCTGGCTGATACGCGAGATCATGGGCACGATCATGGTGGGGGTGATCCTGTTCTGGAGCGCAGGAAATTGGAAATGGGGCTGGGGCTGGGCCCTGGTGGCAGTCTATGCCTTGTGGGTGGCGGCCAACGCCATCTTGCTGATCCCGCGTCACCCTGAACTGTTAGCCGAGCGCGCCCAACGCAATCGCGCAGGCATGAAATCATGGGACAAAACGCTCCTGGGGATCATTGGCATTGCCACCCTGGCGAAGTACATCGTTGCCGGTCTGGATATGCGCAATGGCTGGTCGGCATCCATGCCGCTGTGGGTTCACATTGTGGCGCTGCTGCTATCAATCTTTGGCTATGCTTTGAGCACTTGGGCGATGACTGAGAATGCTTTTTTCTCGATGATCGTGCGTTACCAGGAAGATCGCAGGCACCAGGTTTGCAACACTGGCCCCTATAAATTCGTCCGCCATCCTGCTTATATTGGCACGATCCTCTTCGAGTTGGTGGTGCCCTTCTTGCTGGGTTCGTGGTGGTCATTGATCCCCAGTGGTTTTGTTGCCATCCTGATGGTGATCCGCACTGCGCTGGAAGATAGAACCTTGCAGGAAGAACTGCCTGGCTATACGGAGTTCACGCAGCAAACACGCTTCCGTCTACTGCCCGGTGTTTGGTGAAAAAGAATATTGGGTATTGGTGTATTTAGCAGTACTTACCCAACATCCAATATCTAATTACCTTTTTATCAGGAGGCAGGATGTCAAGGAACAAATCAAAGTTTTGGGTTGGGTTGGCATTGGGTGCGGTTGGCGGTTTGGTGGCAGGCAAAGCCTTGAAGGCGTCGCGCATGCCAAATTCCAGGATCTGGCAACGCATATTATCAGAGAAATATTCTGAGATCGAAGCTGCTGTATTGATGGCGCGCATCCAACAACGCTATCAAGAACTGAAAGCCCGTCGCCCCGTGTTCAATCGAGCAATCTTTAACGCCCACGTTGTAGGTAATATCTTGCCCGGGTTGGCGCTCTATCAGATTCTTCGCGAGCGAGACATGGACGAGCAAACTGCCCTGGCGGAGATCGATGATATTTTCGAGAAATGGTTCACGCAGGCTCCCCCACCCAACATGCGTATGAACCAAACTATGAAATATTTCCCGGAGAACTTCAGCATATTCCGACGCTTATTGCTCTTCACCATGGATAAAATCTTCCCTGCGCCAGGCTGGCAATACGAAATGGTCGCCGACGATGAGCACAGCATAGCCTTCAATATGACCCATTGCTTCTATCTGGATGTGCTGCAGTATTATGACGCGCCAGAACTTACCCCGGTATTCTGCAAGCTGGATGACATCTTGATGGCAGCCATGCCTGAGTCGATCCAATGGGGCCGCACCCAGACCATTGGCATGGGCGCAGAATACTGCAATTTCCGTTGGGATTTTGTGCCGGTGGGAGTACTTGATCAATAAAGGCTTTGGCTGATATGGAGAATCTGTACGAGGTGACTGTCACTTGTGAAGCAACAGCCACCTGCACTCTTTATCCGAAATAACCAGTCCGCATTCAGAAAAAACCAGAAATTTGGCCTGTTAGTGTTTGCTGGCAGGCTTTTTTGTTGACAGAACATTTATAGTGTTCTAAAATATTACTATTAGTTAGTTTACAAACTACTATAGAGAGAATTTATGGAATTTCTTACAGGATTAACGCGTATGGGCTTCACCGAATACGAAGCCAAAGTTTATCTTGCATTGCTGCAAGAGAACCCAGCAACAGGATATCAACTCAGTAAGAAGTCTGGGGTGCCGCGTTCGATGGTATATGAAGCACTAGGTAGGCTGAGTGTTCGCGGGGCAGTCTTGGAGACCGTCGAGGCGCGCGCCACGCTATACCGTCCCCTACCCCCAAACGTGCTCTTGGATCGCTATGAAGAGGAGCAACGCCAGATGACGGGCGAATTACGCGAAGGGTTGAGTGAACTCTATACAGCAGCGGATGAAGACCGGGTCTGGTCAATATCTGGCCGGCAACCCACTTTATCCTATGCAGCCCAGCTGATCCGAAGTGCGCGCCAAGAGTTATACATGGTGCTAACCGATGCTGACCTCGACATCCTTCGCCAAGAGCTTGCTGAAGCCAACCAGCGTGGCGTCAAACTCAATACATTGCTGACCGGCGAATCTAACCTGGATTTCGGCAGGATAGCTCACCACCCACCCCTCGAAAGCGAGAAACAAGAGTTGACCGACACTTTGATGGTGGTTGTGGATGATGCTAAAGTTCTCATCGCCAGCACCAACCAGGGAACTGTAGCCACAATTACAGGTAATCACAATCTTGTGCTCATTGCGCGTCAGTTTGTCTGGATGGAGTTATTCGCCCAGCGCATTTCTGCTCGTTTGGGCACAGAAGCGATCAGCAAACTTGATCCAGAAGATCAGAAGATTTTTTCAAGTCACCAATAGGAGCCATCTATGACTTTTGCAATCACAAAACATCATCTCCCACAAGGAGATCACGACCAACTGCATCATCACTCCCATGGCGATCCTCACCGCTATTCCAATCCTCTGGCAGATGTAATCCTGGGAGGGCAGGATGGACTTGTCAACGTGTTAGGCATTGTTTTGGGAGTAGCCGCTGCAACCAGTGACCCGCGCATTGTGATGGTGGCTGGATTGGCAGCCACATTCGCTGAGTCAGTATCGATGGCGGCTGTGGCATATACCGCCACACTGGCAGAGACAGCACACTTTGAAAGCGAGCGCGAACGCGAGTACCGGCATGTGCGCATGGTTCCTGCAGTGGAACGTCAGGAAATCCGGGAAATCTACCGCAATAAGGGGTTTGACGGTGAGTTGCTGGATCAGATTGTCGAAAAGATCACCGCCGATGAAGATGTCTGGGTGGGGGTGATGATGGCGGAAGAACATCAGCTGACTCCCACAAACAGACGCGATGCGCTGCGTTCAGCATTTATCGTTGGCATTGCTGCTGTTGTTGGTTCTTTGATTCCTCTGGTTCCGTTCTTATTCTTGAAGGTAGGCACCAGTATCTGGCTCTCGTTGGTTATATCTGCTTTGACATTATTTGTGGTAGGTGTATACAAAGCTCGCATAACAGTTGGCCATCCAGGGAAGAGCGGCTTTGAAATGGCTGCAATCGGAACTATCAGCGCGCTTGTCGGATATCTAGTAGGCATCATTCTTAAGGTTCCAGCAACGCCTTAATGCACACTGCTATTCAAGCTAGTTTCACAACATCATATCTCTTGCCTTGCAATGGAGGGTATCTCTTGATCGATACCAGTTACGAAGATCTATTCAATGAGTTCTCGCGCAAACTTGATAGCCGCGAATTTTCATTGTCAGAGATCCAATATCTGTTGCTCACTCACCACCACGACGATCACTCTGGTTTTGCTGAGGAACTGAGGATAGCTCATCCCCAGATCACTCTGATCACCTATGAAAAATCCCTGACAGCTTTGCAGGCTGGAATACCCGATCCTGATGATCGCCCATTGAACGCCAGGGTGGGATTCTTTGTATGTCTTTTCAATCACCTGATGAAAGAGAAGCGGGATTGGGTATTCCAGCCACGCCAAAAAACCATTCGAAGTTGATGAACTCATCAGGACAATGGAAAGGTATGATGTTCGCTAAGTGCCTATTACTATTGAAGTAACAAGCCATGATTTCACTAAGAGATTCTATTGAGATCAATACTACGCCCAGCCAACTTTTTGCTTGGTTAGAGCGAATGCCTCAGGAATACAAAAGATGGCATCCTGATCATGTATCCTGTCGCATTTTACATGGATCAATGCTCGAAGTAGGTTCTGAGGTCGAATGCAAAGAGTACCTTCACGGCAAATTACACACTATGATGTTCCGCATGACAGAAGTGATTCCGAATAAACGTGTGGAGTTTACAATCAGGGGTATGGGACGTGGGGCGTTTGAGGTTGATGTTTACGAGGATGGAACAAGATTTGTTGCAGAACTCTATCTCGGGTCCGATATGCGGATTGTCGGGGCCTTTTTTGATTTCGTTTTTGGTTTGTTTTTCAAAAATCGGATCGAAGAAATGAAGCAGCACATGGCCGAAGAAGGCCAAAACCTGAAAGCGATATTGGAAGAACTCTAGAAGATATGACCAATCTTCTATTGAATACTCTAGTATCCAAAGACATTGAGGCTGAAGATGATTTCTGTTTTTGATTATTTCCAATTCATAACCTTATTAATATTTTTGGTAGTTTTTATCGGACGTTCGATAATTCTCTATACTCGTCATGGGATCAATCCTTTGGTACTAGGTGTAGGAAAAACAGGGTTTCGCCGTTATGTTGAACTCTCATTTTTTGTCGGTTTAGTGTTCTGGATTGTCGAGATATTGATTCAAGTGTTCCATTGGGAATGGCATATCTTTGGTAGTTTTTTTGCCATCGCTGTGGTAAATTCATTTCTCGCCAAGATTACCGGCATGATCTTGATCGTTCTCAGTTTCGTACTCTTTTTGTTGGCTCTGGCTGCTTTTGGACAATCCTGGCGGGTGGGCATCGATGAGGCGACACCTGGAGATTTGGTTACGCATGGTATCTTTGAATTCAGCCGCAACCCAATTTTCCTGTTTATCGATTTGTACTTCTTTGGGACTTTCTTGATCAATGGGACATTGTTCTTCTTATTGATAGCCGGTGTGGTAATCTTGGGAATGCACTACCAGATATTGCAGGAAGAGATTTTTTTGATGCAAACCTATGGTCAACCCTATCATAATTACCATAACAGGGTTGGACGCTATTTTTCATGGAAGAGGAGTAGATCATGAATTTTCAACGCGCTTATTCTGGTGCACCCTGGGAGTCAAAGATCGGATACTGTCGCGCCCTGAAAGCAGGCGACCACATTTACGTCACAGGGACGGCACCTGTAGCCGAGGATGGTTCTTGTTATGCCCCTGGGGAGGCTTACGCCCAGACAAAACACTGCCTCGAGATCATCCAACGAGCGCTAGGAAATCTAGGCGCTGATCTCTCCTGCGTGGTGCGCACGCGCATGTTCGTCACCGATATCAGCCGCTGGCAGGAATACGGTCGCGCCCATGGCGAGTTCTTCGCCAATCACCCCCCTGCAACCACGATGGTGGAAATCAAATCGTTGATCGACCCAGAAATGCTCATCGAGATCGAAGCGGACGCAGTGTGTCCCTAGGAACCGGGTTTCTCTGCCTCCTTCGGAGGTGCTTCGCAAGAAACCCGGTTCCTGCTCTAGGACTAAGCGTTATAATTGATCTACCAAATCAAAAGGAGTATTTATGCAGGTATTAGGTATCGATATTGGTGGATCAGGTATAAAGGGCGCTCCGGTAGATGTAGAGAAGGGGGTAATGCTGACAGAACGCTATCGCATTCCAACCCCCCAGCCAGCCAAACCGAAACCCGTCGCCAAGACGGTTGCCAAAATTGCCAAATATTTCGAGTGGGATGGTCCCATCGGTTGCGGATTCCCGGCCGTCGTCCAACAGGGGATCACCCGTACAGCTGCCAATGTGCATAACAAATGGATTGGCACCAATGCTGCCCGGCTCTTCAGCGAAACTACAGGTTGCAGGGTGAAGGTGATCAACGACGCCGACGCCGCCGGGATGGCTGAAATGGCTTTCGGGGCTGGAAAAGGTCGTATAGGGGTAGTCTTGCTGGTGACCATCGGCACTGGCCTGGGGACATCCTTGTTCACCAATGGAGTGCTGCTGCCCAACACAGAGTTGGGACATATCGAGATTGACTCTAAAGATGCCGAACTGCTGGCATCCGATGCCGCCCGTAAACGCAATGACTTATCTTGGAAGCAGTGGGGGAAACGGCTTGATACCTACTTGAATCGCCTGGAGCAACTGGTCTGGCCTGATCTGATCATCTTGGGTGGCGGTGTTAGCAAGAAACACGCTAGATTCGTACCCCATCTCACCGTTCAGGCGGAGATTGTAATCGCTGAATCATTCAACGAAGCCGGGATCATTGGGGCGGCTTTAGCGGGAAAACCATAACTGTGTAGCGTACTCCAATTGCTGAGCTCAGAATACGTAATATGAAGTCAGGAGATGTATGAAACATACCAATACACTCACAACCATGTTTAGCCACAACCTTTGGGCAAATCTGCGTCTACTCGAACGATGTGCTGAGTTGGACAGCGAACAGCTGGATGCTACCATGTCTGGTGGCTTCGGCTCCATTCGTGACACATTGCAGCACATCGTCACTTCCGAGCTATCGTACTTCTCACGCATCAGCACGGGTCAACCCAGTCGCCAATCAAAAGGTGAGCTGACAATATCGGAAATGCTGGAATCGGTGCAGATGACTGGCTCTGGTTTGATTGAGTGGGCAACAAAGGTGAAACCTGATGACACGGTACTACTCGACTGGAGAGGAACACCACGCCAAGTGCCTAAAACGATCATTCTCACCCAAGTGATCAATCACGCCACCGAACATCGCGCTCAGATCATGGCGATTTTGACTCAATTGGGAATCGAGCCGCCAGCCTTGGATAGTTGGACGTATTTTAATGAAATGGCACACCCTCGGGTGCAAGCAGTTGACAAAAATCGCTGATCAACACGAAGTCAAGGAAAGAGGAGATGGCATGGTTAAGAAATATCTGATACTTGTAAATGATGGTCCCTATGGCAATGAGCGTCCCTATAATGCACTGCGCGTGGCTATGAATCTCACCAAACATGAAGAAGCCAGCGTCAAAATGTTTCTCATCGGTGACGGCGTGCAATGTGGAGTATCGGGGCAAGAGACACCTCAAGGGTATTATAATATCGAGCGCATGATGAAGGCCGTAGTTCGTAAAGGCGAGGTTGCCACCTGAGGGACTTGTGCAAATGCCCGCGGGCTCGGGCAAGATGTATTCATTGAGGGGATCAAGTCGGGAAGCATGGCATTATTGACGGATTGGATCATCGAAGCTGATCAAGTATTGAATTATTAGTAGGGCTGTACTATCTGGGCATGAAGCTGGGCCGCACAAAATCGAAGGCGTGGGCATCGGCCACACACCCCCCTGAGCGATTAGGCCCAGAGGCAACTGTCTGGCTCTCTAGGAATCGCCGGAGTAGCTACCAGATTTGGGGGTATGGGGCGTGCGGAGCACGCCCCATACCCCCAAATCTGGACATTGCCACGGGAATTCCTGGAGAGCCAACTGTCTTTACAGTGATGGTAGATTCTGGACTGATATATTTGAGTACGGATGTGTATAAGAATTCCTAGGAGACAACCTGATAGAGCATGAAAATATCCGCGTATATTGCAGTGAGTCTTGATGGCTTTATTGCCAGAGAAAATGGAGCTCTCGATTGGTTGCCAGGTAGTGATGCAGAAATCAGCGGTGAAGACTATGGATTTGGTAAGTTCCTTGAATCCGTTGATACTCTAGTTATGGGTCGGAATACATACGATATGGTGATGTCGTTTGGTAAGTGGGCGTATGGAAAGAAGCGGGTCATCGTTTTGAGTAGCAAATCGGCCAAAATTCCAGATCAATTGAGAGGAATTGTCGAGGTAAGATCGTGTGCACCAAATGAATTAGTTGATGAACTCTCAAAATTGGATGTGAAGCATATCTATGTTGATGGTGGAAAAACAATCCAAGGGTTTATCAACGCAGGTTTGATCAATGAAATAACCATTACGAAAGTGCCTGTGCTCATTGGTAGTGGCATTCCACTATTTGGGCGAATAGACAATGATGTCAAAAAACTGCGCCACCTTAAAACTCGCTCATTTGATAGCGGCTTTGTGCAAAGCAAATATGAAATTCTTGGATAGCCTTCTAGTGTGAGAAAAACAAAACATGAGTAGCAGCCAAGAAGACTTCAGAATCGAATCTATTCCCAGGATGCGGCGATTTGCATTGGATGCAGGCCATCTTGGCAGGAAAAGACATATTGTCCATGGGCTGATAGAGGTCGATATCACCGAAGTTAGGAATCATATCAAGAACTACAAAGAAAGAACGGGGGAGACATTGTCATTTACCGCCTTCCTGATTTATTGCCTGAGCGAAGCAATACAACAAAATCCGCATTTGCACGCTTATCGTAATTGGCGCAATCAACTGGTGATCTTCGAAGATATCAATATCAACACCATGGTTGAGATCGATAGGGATGGAAAAAAGATCCCCATTCCCCATGTGTTCAAAGAGGTAAATCAAAAGTCATATCGCGATCTGCATGACGAAATGCGTGCAACACAAGCAAACCCGAGACAAACCATTGAATCAAAATTCATGGAAGGGTTTCTATTCCTACCGGGCTTCATTCGGCGCATGTTCTATTGGGTTGTAATGAGAATTCCACAACTCTTTCGGAAATATTCCAGCTCAGTGATGGTGACCGCCGTGGGCATGTTTGGCCAAGGTGGGGGATGGGGAATAACGATGGCCAATGCAACTCTGACAGTGACGGTCGGTGGGATCGTGAAGAAGCCTGGAGTAGTAGATGACAGAATTGAAATTCGGGAGTATCTTGATCTTACCATCAGCGTAGATCATGATGTGGTTGATGGTGCTCCAATGGTGCGGTTTGTAAATCATTTTCGCAAACTCATCGAGAGTGGATATGGTTTATGATGATAGTCAACTAGCCTTACACAATACGCTCTCAGCTAGCACCAAGGATCATCGCTGCAGTACTATATAGACTCCGGAATGAAAAAATTCTGCTAGGAACGCGGTTCCTGGCAGGAACCGCGTTCCTATGGTAGATCCTGAAAATTTACCTGCCTGTGTTGTGCTCTTTTCGTGGCGTCCACGCTCAAATTAAACACAAAGAGGAAGCTGTGAGTAGCTTCCTCTCTGTCTTTAGTAGTAGAGGATTTCTTAATCTAGTGCACCGTACCCAGGGCCAGATTCGAAGAAATCGTAGTTGGGTTGGTTATCTTCGGTCAGATCAAGCACTTCACCGGCCTCCAGTTGTCGAACGGTATCCAAGACAACCGGGTCACCGTGATGGTCAGTGCCTTCGTAGTGACCTGTCAAGCCAACTTTGCTGATATATTCGCCACCAGTGGCCTCATAAGCATCAGGTACTTCATCCTCAGGGAAGATGGCTTCGAAGGGACATTCTGGGACGCATGCGCCACAGTCTATGCAGGTGTCGGGATCGATATATATCCACGGCCATTCCTCAATGGGCTTACCGGGGACCATGCACTCAACCGGGCAGACTTCAATACACCCGAGATCGCGCAGACAAAGGCTGGTAGTAATATACGTCATAATTTTTCCTCCGGGGTCAGGACGATTAAGTAATTTGAGTTGTTTGCTATTTTACCTTAACTTTTGGGCTTGTCGCAAATTGGAATGGAACTCGCCAACCGCATCATGGATTTCAGCCTTATTCCCTGATTGCTTCGATGATCTCAGCTGCCAGGTCGTAGCGGCTGAATGAGGGCATGATATAGACCCCTTGAGTCCAAGACTTCATCTTTTCGATATTCTCGATGGCAATCTTGACGCCCTCTTGCGGGGCGGCTTTACCAGCGACTTCCAAACGTTGACGCGTTTCATCAGGGATGATGATCCCTGGCACTTCGTTGTGCAAGAAGGCCGCATGGCGCGTTCCGTAAAGAGGCAACACACCCGCCAGGATAGGAATCTCTATGGGACCAAATTCATCTGCATATAACTTGAGGAATTCCAGGGCTTTGTCAGGCTGGTAGATCGGTTGCGTGAGGGCGAAGTCTGCGCCGTTGTTGATCTTGCGACGCAGCACTTTGATCTCGCGCTCAGGGTTGGAGGGTAGCAGATTTAGCGCACAGCCAACGAAGAAGGATGTCGGTTGCCCGATGTCGGAACCGGCGTGATCGACCCCGGTGTTGAATCTCTGCTTGATGAGTTTGATCAGCCCCGAGGGAGCTAAATCATAATCATCCATGGCATCTGGATAATCTCCAATCGAAGTCGGGTCGCCCATCACGACAAAGACATTGCGAATGTCCAGGGCATGCGCTGCCAACAAATCGCCCTGCAATTTCAACAGATTGCGGCCGCGCGTAGGGAAGTGCAGCGTGGTCTCGATATCCACATTGCGTTGGATCAGGTCGCAGACTGCCCAAGGGCTCATACGCATGCGCGCCATGGGGCTATCAGCGACATTGATCACATCCGCACCCGCCTCGGCCAGCAGGCTGGCACCTGCCAGGATCTTGTGCGCCGAGAGCCCGCGCGGTGGGTCCATCTCTACGCTAATGGCAAAGTGACCGTCTTTCAACTTCTTTGCCAGCCTGGTATCGTCTTTGGGCGCCAAATCGCGCATGACAATTGCTTCAGGAACAGGCACCGTCTGGATCGAAAAACTCTCAGGCAAGTCAGTAAGCTTGCTGTGCATGGCAGCGATATGCTCAGGCGTTGTCCCACAGCAGCCACCGACCATTTTGACCCCTTGCTCGGCAAAGGCTTCAAGATATTCAGCAAAATAATCTGGGCTGGCAGAGTACATCACGCGCCCCCCAACGTGTTCTGGCCAGCCTGCGTTGGGCTTGATGGCAAAATGCGCCTCGGGGACAGCCGTACGCATTTCTTCCAGGATCCTCTTCATCTGCGCCGGTCCACCTGAACAATTGGCGCCGATCACATCGGCACCGTTATCATGAAGTGCTCGAGCGACCTTGGTAGGTGTATCTCCTAATATCGTTCGATCATCGCGAGTGAAGGTAACTGTGGCAACGATGGGCAGCGTACAGAAGTCCCGCGCTGCGGCGATGGCTTCTCTGATTTCGTATAGATCACTAAAGGTTTCGATAACTAATAAGTCAATCCCAACCGCACATAACGCGGAAATCTGTTCGGTGAAGATTTCCCTGGCACCCTCAGGCTGGACGCGCCCATATGGAGCCAGACGCACCCCTAGAGGCCCGACATCCCCCGCGACCAAAACATCCTTAAAGGAACCTGCCACAACTCGCCGAGCCAGCTCTACACCAGCACGGTTGATCTCTGTGACCTTGTCCTCCAGGCCATGCTCACCAAGTTTATAACGGTTGGCACCGAAGGTATTGCTGAAAATGACCTGTGCTCCCGCCTCAATGTAGGCGCGGTGAATCTCACCAACAACCGCGGGATTGGTCAAATTGAGGGCATCGAAGCACTGCTCGAAGCCCACGCCATGACCGTGCAGCATCGTCCCCATGGCTCCATCAGCGAGCAGGGGGTGTCTGGAAGATTCCAGTATTTCTAGGAACTTGGGGGGTGCCTCGGTCATGGTCACTATCTCCAGTAATTAGGGATGTGGGGTGGGGTGTTGGTGGGGGGCCCGGTTGGGGTGGTGGGGGGCCGCTGGGTTTTTTTCGTGACTGGCGTGTACGATCTCGTTGGTCGCCGCGGCGATCGCGGGCGTCACCGGGTCGAGCTTG